>JBCDEK010000092.1:0-12114 GCA_039179785.1 Pseudomonadota bacterium
ATGGCGGTTGTGAAGTCCTGCGCGTCCATCGCGGGGGCGATTTTGGTTTCGGCTTTGTCCAGCGCTTCGAACAGGGCTTTTTCCTGCGGTTCTTCGGCGAATTTGATGTCGGCGCCGTAGGAGTATTCGACGCCGTCGGCCTCTTCGGCCTGGGTGAGGATGTTGTTGGCGCGTTTGAAGCCCTGGATCAGGTTTTCACCATCGTCGGTGGCGAGGGTTTCGGAGAGGGCGCGGGCGCGTTTGACCAGCAGGGTGAGGTCGTCGTTTTTCGGCATCGCGATGCAGGCATCGATGATGTCGTGGCGGATGCCTTGGTCGCGGAGATAGACTTTGAGGCGGTCGTGGAAGAAGGCGAGGAGGTCATCAGTAGTGGCAGCTTGCCAATCGGCTGGCAATTCAACAATGTCAGTGGCTTGGGTGACAGCGCCCACGTGCAGAAACTGTCCTGACACCATGTGAGGTCGGAGTGGTGCTTCCAACTCGTTTTGAAGCACCAAACGGATGACACCCAGTGCCGCCCGTCGCAGCGCAAACGGATCTTTTGATCCCGTCGGCTTCTCATCAATCGCCCAGAAGCCCGTTAGCGTGTCCAGTTTGTCCGCCAGTGCAACGGCGACCGACACCGGCGCGGTCGGCACATCATCGGACGGACCCAATGGCGAATAGTGTTCCTCTGCCGCTGCTGCGATGTCGGCGGGATGGCCTGCCGCCTCGGCATAATACCGCCCCATAAGCCCTTGAAGTTCCGGGAATTCGTAGACCATTTCAGAGCTGAGGTCGGCCTTTGCCAACCGGGCGGCCTCTTCGGCCTGGGCCTCATCGGCGCCGACGATGGGGGCCAATTCCCTGGCCAGTGCCGCGATGCGTTCAATGCGGTCGGCCTGGCTGCCCAGTCTATTGTGGAACGTCACGTTTTCAAGGGCTTGCGTCCAGACGCTCATGTCGGACTTCGCCACGCGCAAGTCGTTTTCCCAGAAGAACTTGGCATCCGCCAATCGCGCGCTCAGCACCTTTTCGTTGCCTGCGAGGATCGTGGCCCCGTTGTCGGCGGTTTCGCGGTTGGCGACGGTTATGAATCGTTCGATGCGGCCTGTTTTGGGGTTCAGTACGGAAAAGAACTTTTGGTGCTCTTTCATCGAGGTTTGCAGCACTTCGGGTGGCAGGTCGAGGAAATCGTCGCCGATCTTGCCCATCAGGACCACGGGCCATTCGACAAGGCCCGCGACCTCGGCCAGCAGGCCCTTGTCCTCGACCACTTCGAGACCCGACGCAAAGGCGGCGTTGGTGGCGTCGTGCCAGATAGTTTCCGCGCGGTCCTCGGCGTTCAGCACCACATGGGCGCGCTTGAGCTTCCTCTCGTAATCCTCGAAAGACGTTACAGAAAATCGGCCCGGGGCCATGAAACGGTGGCCTTCGGTCGTATCAGTGAAAGCGATGCCGTCGACGTCGCCCGGCACGACCTCCGTCCCGCCTTCGTCCGTCAGGATACAGAGGATCGAATGCAGGGGACGCACCCATTTCAGCGCGCCCGCTCCCCAGCGCATGGATTTGGGCCAGGGGAAGGTGCGGACGGTGTGGGTCAGCACCTCGGCGATGATATCCGCCGCCGGGCGGCCCGGTTTTTCGATGACAGCGAAGAGGACATTGCCTTTCGGTGTCTCACGCTCCTCGACCTGATCGCGGGTCAGGCCCGCGCCACGCAGGAACCCTTCGATCGCCTTTTCCGGCGCGTCGGCGCGCGGCCCCTTGCGCTCTTCGCGGGTGGTGGGGCTTTGGTCCAGCAGCCCCTCGACCGTCAGGCACAAGCGGCGGGGCGTGGTGAAGGCGGCGGCGGAGACATAGGTCAGCCCGGCCTCGACCAAACCGTTGGTGATCAGCTTTTGCAGGTCCTCGCCTGCGCGCTTTTGCATGCGCGCGGGGATTTCTTCGGAAAAGAGTTCGATCAGGAGGTCAGGCATTATTCAGTGTCCCGTTGTGGGCATTCTTCGCCCACGATTGTTCCGTCATAGGCTTTTTCGCCGCAATCGTTCAGCTCGTGCCAGACGTAGCCGCGCCCGTCTTCGGTGATGGCGACGATGCGGTCGACGCCGAAGTCGACGTTTTTCTGGCCGAGGAACGGCAGGGCCGTGCCTGCGTCAAGCTCGGCAGCGATGGCCGCGGCGTCGAAACAGTCGAACCATGTGGGCGCGTTGCGGGGGGTGGCGTCGCTGAGCCCGACATAGGTTTCGGTGAGTAATGCCAGTGACATGTCCGTCGTAAAGCAGGCGCGGTAGCGGATGGGCGAGCTGTCGGCATCAATCGCTTCGAAATTGTCGAAGGGGATCGGTTCGGGCAGGTCCGAGACGACCGAGACGAGTTGAACGTCGGCGTCGGCCACTTCTTCGTAGAAGCCATAGACTTGCAGGTAATACAGGGCTGCGCCCGCGATGATGCCGCTTAGCACGATGATGATCCCAATGATTTTGCCGCTCATCCCGCGTCCTCGCCCAGGCAGAGGACGTTGCCGTCGGGGTCGGTCACTTCGACCTCGCGCATGCCGTATTCGGTGACGGTGGGGCCTTTGACGGGGACGCCTTGTGCGGTGATGGGGGCCAATTGGGCGTCGAGGTCCTGCGGGTAGAGGTAGACGCGCCAGCTTTGGTAGTCGGCTTCGGGGCCGTTCCAGGCGATGAGGAAGATTTGCGCTGCTCCGGCCCGGAAGATGCCGAAGCCTGTGACCGGCTCGCCTGCTTCTTCCATGACTTCAAAGCCGAGGACGTCCGTGTAGAACGCGCGGGCCCGCTGGTAGTCAGACACGCGCAGCACAGGGGTGGCGTTGGTATAGCTCACGCCGCGTCCTCGGGCTGCCAGCCGCCCGCGCGGGTCTGCACGAAGGCGTCGGCGCATTGTTTGGCGAGCGCACGGACGCGGCCGATATAGGCCTGGCGTTCGGTCACCGAGATCACACCGCGCGCATCCAGCAGGTTGAAGATATGCGAGGCCTTGATGCACTGGTCATAGGCCGGGTGGGCCATGATGATGCGTTTGCCGGTTTTGGGGTCGTCATGGTCCTGCGCGAGGATCGCCTTGCACTCGTTTTCCGCCTCAACGAAGTGATCCAGCAGCATGGCGGTGTTGGCGGTGTCAAAGTTCCAGCGGGCGTATTCTTCTTCCGTCTGTTTGAAGATGTCGCCGTAGGTGAGCGGAATGGACGTTTGTGGGTCGTTAAAGGGCATGTCCATGACGTGATCGACGCCGAGGATATACATCGCCAGCCGTTCAAGGCCGTAGGTCAGTTCCCCGGATACCGGGTGGCAGTCATGCCCGCCAACCTGTTGGAAATAGGTGAATTGCGAGACTTCCATGCCGTCGCACCAGACCTCCCACCCAAGGCCCCAAGCCCCCAGCGTGGGGCTTTCCCAGTCGTCTTCGACAAAGCGGATGTCGTGCAGGTCCATGTCGATGCCGATGGCGCGCAGGGAGCCGAGGTAGAGGTCCTGCAGATCCGGCGGGCTGGGTTTGATCAGCACCTGGTACTGGTAGTAGTGCTGCAGCCGGTTGGGGTTCTCGCCATAGCGCCCGTCGGTGGGACGGCGCGAGGGTTGGACATAGGCTGCGGCCCAGGGTTGCGTGCCAAGCGACCGCAGCGTCGTGGCCGGGTGGAACGTGCCTGCCCCCACTTCCATGTCATAGGGTTGCAGCACGGCGCAGCCCTGTTCGGCCCAGTAATTCTGAAGCCGCAGGATGATCTCCTGAAAGGAACGGGGCGTGGAAACGGTATCGGACATGTGTGCGCCATTGGTTGAATTCGCGTGCCTTACCTACGGCCCACCCCCCAAATGGTCAATTGCGCGCGAGGTGGCTTTTTGCGGGTATTCCGCCATTTCCATCACAGCGGATTCCTGCTTATTCTGCGCCGCACGGGACGACTGGCAGCAAGACCAACCAAGGGGATACGGGCATATGTTAAAGAGTGTGATGCTGGCGTGGGCACTGGTGCTTTCGTCGGTGTTGGGGGCGGCTGCGCAGGAGGCACCTGTCTGGATCCAGATCGAGGCCCAGCCCAATCTGAATGATGCGACAGCACGCGCCCGCGCCTATGCCGCCGACCTGCCGGATGTGAACGGGTTTGCGCTGGGAGGTGGCTGGTACGGCATTGCCCTGGGGCCCTATGAGCGGTCGGATGCGGAACAGGTGTTGCGCGTCTACCGGTCCGAAGGGGTCATCCCGCGCGACAGCTATATCGCGCTGACCTCGGCCTTTCGGCAGCAGTTCTGGCCCATTGGCGCGAATGTGCTGAACCGTGGCGTGGTTGAGGCGCCGCTGACCGCAACACCCGAGGTGTCGACCCCGGTGGTCGAGGCCCCCGCCCCCGAGCCCGCAGACGAAACACCTGCACAGGCGCAGCGCAGCGAGCGGCAGCTTAGCCGGGCCGAGCGCGAGGCGTTGCAGGTCGCGCTGCAATGGGCCGGGACTTACCAGGGGGCTATCGACGGTGCCTTTGGTCGTGGCACGCGGCGGTCCATGGCGGAATGGCAGGAGCGCAAGGGTTTTGAGCCGACGGGCATTCTGACCACGCGCCAGCGGGCGATTCTGCTGCAGGACTATAACGCCGTTCTGGACGGTCTGGGTCTGGAAATCGTGCGTGACGACACGGCGGGGATCGAGATGATGATCCCCACCGGCGTGGTCGGGTTTGAGGCATACGACTATCCCTTTGCGCGTTACACAGCCACGGGGGACATCGCCGCGACCCTGCTGTTGATCAGCCAGGAAGGCGATCAGACCACGCTCTTTGGCCTCTATGACATCATGCAGACGCTCGACATCGTGCCCCTAGACGGGCCGCGCGAGCGCAAGGCGCAGTCCTTTACCCTGATCGGAGAGGACGCGACGCGCGTGTCGGAAACACGGGTCAGCCTTGAGAACGGGCAGATCAAGGGGTTCACCCTGGTCTGGCCCGCGGGGGACGAGGCGCGGCGCACGCGGCTGCTGGCCGAGATCGAGAAGAGCTTTCGACGTGTGGACGGGGTGATCCCCGCCAGTGCCGGTTCGCAGGACCAGGCAATTGATCTGATATCTGGCTTGGAGGTGCGCACGCCGCGGCTGTCGCGCTCGGGCTTTTTCGTGGATCGGCGCGGCACCGTGCTGACCACCGCAGAGGCGGTGATGAGTTGCACCCGCGTGACGCTGGACACCGAGGTGGACGCCGAGGTGTCGGTGCTGGATGAGGCGCGCGGCGTGGCTGTTCTGACGCCGCGCGAAACGCTTGCCCCGTTGGCGGTGGCCCGCTTCAGTCAGGCGCAGCCGCGTCTGCAATCCGAAGTGGCGGCCGCGGGCTTCAGCTTTGAGGGCGTGCTTGGTGCGCCGTCGATGACCTTTGGCACGTTGAGCGATGTGCGCGGCCTGAACGGAGAGGCCGATCTGGCGCGGCTTGCGATGACCACCCTGCCCGGCGATGCGGGCGGCCCCGTGCTGGATGCGGGCGGGGGTGTCTTGGGGATGCTGTTGCCCGAGGCGAAAACCGGGCGGGCGTTGCCCGAGGGCGTGCGTTTTGCGCTGGACCGTGACGTGCTGCAAGAGGTGCTGGCGCAGGCGGGTCTGGCGGCGGCAGGGACTGACAGCGCTGCGCCGATTGATCCTGTTGATCTGTCGGCGGCGGCCACGGGCATGACCGTGTTGGTCAGTTGCTGGGATTGAGGCAGCGGCGCAGCCAGGCTGATCCCAAGGCCGCTTACGCGACGACATTCCTTTTTAGGGGGCTCTGCCCCCGGCCTAAAGGCCTCCCCCGGAGTATTTCGCCCAGAAGAAGATCAGGGCGTCTTTGAGATATCCGGGGTCAGGTAGATAAGTGTCGGGCCTTTGGCATCGAAGGCAGAACGAACGGTGTTTTGCATCTCGGTCAGGGTCTTGGGGGCTGCAGAGGCGGCCCCGAAGGCGTCGGCCAGTTTGCAGAAGTCGGGATTGTGCGCGATGACGGCGTTGGGGGCGATCTGGGCACGGATCATGCTGTCCTCGATCTCGCCCAGCTTGCCGTTGTCCCAGAGGATGATGGGCAGCGGCAGGCCCAGTTCGACGGCCACGCCCAGTTCCTGCATCGTGTAGTGAAACCCGTAGTCACCGATGATGGCCATGGTGGGCTTGCCCGTGCGGGCCACGGCCCCACCGATGGCGGCGGGCGTTGCGTAGCCCAATGTGCCAAAGCCGGTGGGGTGGTGCCAGTGGCCGGGTTCGTCCATATCCCAGACCTCTTTCGCAGCGTAGGCGAACTGGGTCATGTCGGAATAGATCATCGTGCCCTTTGGCAGGCAGTCCCGCAGCGCGTCACAGACGGGGACGATGCCGGGGCGTTCGGCGTCGACCTCGGCCCGCCAACGGGCACGTGTTTGCGCAATTTCGGTTTTGTCCCAGCCGGTGGCGGGCGTGTGGTCGAGCACGGCGACCAGCACGTCTTCCATGATTTCGTAGGCGTCCCCCAGCACAACCCGATCTTGCGCGCGCTGTTGGGCCGCAAGGACCGTAGGATCGATGTCGAGCCGAATGATCGGCGCGTCGCAGCCCAGGTCTGCGCGCCAGAGGTCCACCTCTGCCAGTTCGCAGCCCACGACCACGACAAGGTCGGCCGTGCCAAGGACGCGTGCCGAGTCCGGGCGCGCCAGCGTTGACCCAAAGGACAGTGGATGGCCGGGCGGCATGATGCCGCGTCCTGCATAGCTGGTGAACACCGCGGCGCCGACCGCCTCTGCCAGCTTTGGGTAGAGTGACGATCCGATGGTGGCACCACCCCCGAGGATGAAGGCGGGCCGCTTTGCAGCTTTCAGCGCGTCCGCAATGCGGCGGACAGCCAGTGCGTCGCGTGGGATGTCGGCAGCCAGTTCGGTATCGGGCAAGGCGGGCGGCACCGGGGCCGCGCATTCCAGAACCGAGATCGGCACCTGAATGTGCTTGGGGCGGGCGCGGCGGGTGTCAAACTCCATCAGCGCCCGGTCGATCAGCGCATAGGCGGCCTCTGCCGTGCGCGCCTCTTCCGACCAGTCGCAGACCGTCGCTGCCGCCGCGCGCTGGTCCTTCATCTGGTGCAACTGGCCCTTTTTCGCCGCCGTCTCGTCGAGGCAGGAAGATATCACCAGAAGCGGCACAGAGTCGGAATAGGCCTGCCCCATAGGCGTCATGATGTTGCACAGACCCGGCCCCGTGATCACATAGGCCACGCCCGGACGGCCCGTGGCGCGCGCGTACCCGTCGGCCATGAAGCCCGCGCCCTGTTCGTGCCGCGCGAGCACATGGGTGATCCCCGCCTCTTCGATGCCGCGGTACATTTCCTGATTGTGCACCCCCGGAATGCCAAAGATCACGTCGACGCCGCGGTCCTTGAGCATGTGAGAGATTTGCGCGCCGAGCGGACGAGTTTGGGGCATCAGGCTCTCCAAAATTGAACGGTGAAGATGACGTAGACGGCCATCAACTCCAACCGCCCGATCAGCATGGCGGCGGCCAGCAGCCATTTGGCGGTGTCGTTGAGACCGGCAAAGTTGCCCGTGGGGCCGATTTCATCGCCAAAGCCCGGGCCGATATTGGCAAGCGCCGTGGACGCCCCCGACAGGGCCGTGACAAAATCAAGGCCCGTCATCGCCAGCGCGACCGACAACACCCCCAGCGTCACGACAAAGAACACAAAGAAGGACATGACCGAATTCAGCACGTCCTCGCCCACCGGGCGGCCCGCATAGCGCGGGGTGAAGATGCCGTGCGGGCTGCGGGTTTTCTGCAGCTGCGCCTTGATCGAAGCGAAAAGCAGTTGATAGCGGAACACCTTGATCGAACAGGCGGTGGACCCCGCGCAACCGCCGATCAGGCCGGTAAAGAAAAGCACGGCCACGGCGAAACTGCCCCACTGACCGTAATCGGCATTGGCATAGCCCGTTCCCGTCATCAGGGACACGGTGTTGAAGAGCGCCGCACGTACCGCGCCTTCGTTCACGGCGTTTTGCTGCCACAGGTTCCAGCCCGCGATCAGGGCGACAATGGTGAAGGCGGTGATCAGGAACACGTGGATTTGCCGGTCATAAATCAGTGGTTGTGCGGTGCCTGCGCTCAGTTGTACGAAACGGACAAAGGGAAGTGCGGCGAGGATCATGAACAACGTCGCCACATAAGACACCGCCGGACCAAAGGCGGCAAAAGAGGCGTCGTAGTTCGCAAAGCCGCCCGTCGCGATGGTGGTCATTGCGTGCACGGTCGCATCAAACGCGCCCATGCCCGCCGCGATGTAGGACAGCGCGCAGATCAGGGTGAGTGCCACATAGATGACCGAGATGCGGCTGGCGATCTCGGTCGCGCGGGGCAGGATTTTTCCAAAGGTGTCAAAGGCTTCGGTGCGGAAAATCTGCATCCCGCCCACCCGCAATTCGGGCAGGAACACCATCGCGACAACGATGATGCCGATGCCCCCCAGCCATTGCAGGATGCCGCGCCACAGCAAAAGCCCCTTGGGCAGATCATCCAGGCCAGAAAGAACGGTAGAGCCGGTGGTGGTCAGGCCCGACATCGCCTCAAAAAACGCATCAACAAACCGCGCCTCGGTCGCACCGACGACGAAAGGCAGTGCGCCAAATATCGGCAGGGTCAGCCACACGCCGGTGGTGAGCAGGAAGGTCTGCTGGATCGTGAGCCCTTCGCGCACGCTGTTCTGACAGCTAAGCGCGACCAGCCCGCCAATCAGGACCGTCACGATGGCGCATTCGGCAAAGACGGGCCAGTGCCCGCGCCCTTCCGCCACATCGACAAGCAGGGGCAGGATCATGGCCAGACCCAGCACAGCCACAAGCAGGCCAATTACGTATCCAACGGGGCGCAGGTCGATCATCGCGCTCAGCGTTGGCGGGCCGCGCGGGCGGTGTCAAGCCGGTGACACTGCGCCTTGGGCTCGTTCGGTGTGCAGCGCCCGCAGGGGCTGCAAACAGATCACAGGTGCATCAGGTCCCGGAAGACGTAAGACGCGATATCTTCGCGGCGCAGGTTCATGGCGGCCAGTTCCTCATCCGACTTGGCGCGCAGCGCTTCGATGCGGCGGAACCGGTTTTCGGCGGCGGCGGACATGGCGGCAGAGTGGCCGAGGGCTGCAAAGAACGCGGTGACGCGGTCCAGAATGCTGCTCAGGATGGATGTGTGGGATGGGGTAACGTAAGCCATTGGAGTACCTCGCAAATCATGCGTAAATCTTGTGTCCTCCCGTTGACATAAAAATAGGGGGTTGCCCGCAGAATGACCAATGCCATTCCTGCATGGCCGGGTTGCGTTTGACGTGCGCGCCCCCTGCCCCAAACGAAAAGCGCCCCCCGAAAGGCGCGCTTTGTCCAAGGGTCCTAGTGACCGGCTATGGGCTCAACCCGTGTGAAACAGGGTTTGGAACATGCGTGGGTCGATGCTGTCGCCCGCAAACGTGTCGCCTTCGATTAGGACCGACACCGCGTCATGGCTGTGCAGGCTTTCCTGGTGGCTCGCCACCACGCGGAAATCACCGATGCGCACATCCGCGAGGAGTTGCTCGCTAAACAAACGCGCGGCATCCTCGACAAAGATCGGGTTGGCGGCGTTCAACTCGGCGAATGCCTGTTCATCCTCGCGCTTGACCATCACCTGCGTTTCGGTGGGCACCGCCCGACGGCAGGCGTCGATCAGGTCCTCGAACCACAGTGTGTCAGCATCATCTTCCAGAGCCACGGAAATCCGCGCGACCGAACGTTGCGAATGCGGCGTGGCCAGTTGACCACGGGTCGCACGGGCGTGCTCGCTGAGTTCCAGAGAACAGGGGCAGGTCGAGGAATAGACATAGTCGAGGTGCACGATACGTTTGCGCACGCCCGCCTGTTCGACCAATTCCAGCGCGATGTCGTAATACTGATAGCCAGATAGGCCCGACCGCAGGCCGTCCACGCGCACGGGCATGGAAAACCGCATCTGAATGCGCGCGTCAAAGCTTTCCAGATCGGCCTTGTAGTCGTCCAGCGCCGCCTCGATCACACCGAAGGAAAAAGTTTCCTCGGCGTGCTTGTAAAACGACCGCATGATGCGGGACATATTGATGCCCTTCTTGTCGGCCTCAAGGCTGACAGTGCCGGTCACGGAAGTTTCAAGCGTCAGCGGCGCACCATCGCGGCTTTCGATCCGCAACGGCAGACGGAAGTTCGAGATGCCCACGTGCTGGATGCGTGTCTTGGCGCCGCGGATCAGGCTGGACGGCCCGTTCTGCAGGTCCGGCAGGCTTGCCTTGTAATCTGCATCCACACGGAACGCATCGGGGTAGTCGCGCGTAAAGGATGGGTAATCGACGCCATCGCCACCCGGCACAAGCCGCGCGACCGACGGGTCGAGTTCGATGATGTCTGTTGTCGTTGCGTTTTTGGCCCAGCGGCGGAGAAGGTCCAGTGCTGCTTCAGCGTCTTCGCGTTCGGGTATTGCGGTGATGTCGGGCGTATGAATGTTCATAAAGTAGCCCCCCTTTCTCTCTGTCTGTGCCTTCTACGTAAGCCGCGTCTGGCACATTTCCAATATCGCTAACGGTTACGTGTGACCGTGCAACATGGATGATAAAAAGATGGGAAAACGGGCGCCTTTCGGCGCCACGTCAAAATCTTGCATTATTGTGCTTTTTTCAGGGCTTGCAGGATGTCTGCGACCAGATCATCGCCGTGTTCGATCCCCACAGACATCCGCACAAGGCCGGGCGTGATACCCAGCGCATCCTTTTGATCCTGCGGCAGGCGTTGATGCGTCGTGGTGGCCGGATGCGTCAGAATAGACTTGGCATCGCCCAGATTGTTCGAGATCACGGGGATGGACAGCGCGTTCAGGAACGGGAACGCTGCCTCTTGCCCGCCCTTCAAATCCAGCGACAGCACAGTGCCGCCGTTGCCGCCCATCTGGCGCGTGACCAGATCATGCTGTGCATGGCTGGGATGACCGGGGTAGATCACCCGCGCCAATGCATCATGCCCCTGCAACGCCTCGGCCAGTTGCAGCGCGGACGCTGCCTGTGCCCGCACGCGCAACTCCAGCGTTTCCAGCCCTTTGAGCATGACCCAGGCCGTGAACGGCGACATGGACCCGCCCGTGTGCTTCATATAAGGCTCGACCGTTTTGCGGATGAAGTCCTGTGTGCCCATGATCACGCCGCCCAGCGTGCGCCCCTGCCCGTCCACATGTTTCGTAGTGGAATAGATGACAACGTCGGCCCCCTCCGCGATGGCGTTGGAAAAAACGGGCGTGGCAAAGACATTGTCGACCAGCACGGTTGCCCCCACCGCATGGGCCAGCTTGGACACTTCGGCGATGTCCACGACTTCCAGGGTCGGGTTCGAGATGCTTTCAAAGAAGACGGCCTTCGTGCCCGGCGTGATGGCCTTGGCCCATGCCTCCAGATCGGTGCCATCGACAAATTCGACCTCGACCCCGTAGCGGATCAGCACCTCTTCCAGCACGTACAAACAGGACCCGAACAGCGCCCGCGCCGACACCACACGGTCGCCCGCCTTCAGCATCGCCATCAGCGCACCCGACACAGCCGCCATGCCGGATGCAGTGGCAAAGGCATCCTCCGCCCCTTCCAACATTGCCATCCGCTCTTCGAACATCCGCACGGTCGGGTTGCCATAGCGGGCATAGATGAACTCATCCTCACCCGCCTTTTCGAACCGCTGGGCAGCGGCCTCGGCGCTGTCATAGACAAACCCCTGGGTCAGAAAGATAGCTTCGCTGACCTCTCCGTACTGGCTGCGGCGCACACCGCCGTGGACGGCACGGGTACGGGCATTCCACTTCTCGGACATCTCTTACTCCGTTCGCGGGCCTGAAAGGGGTCAGGCCACAAAAAACCCCCAGACGCGGGTCAAGCGAAAGGGGGGCTTTCATCCTGACCTTTTAGCGGAAGTGTTTAACGTGGCCCGCAATCCGGTAACAAATCGCCACGGTAGGAAGGGTTACGCCCGCCGCAGCGCAGCGTCAACACCGTGACGGTGCAGTAACCGAAAATTCATGTCCGCCCCATATGCCTTTAGCACAGCGGCACCACACTATGTGGTAGGAGGCGCAGACATGCCCATCCTGAGACTGAATGCAGGCCCCGACGGACTGGCC
>JBCDEK010000007.1:0-74065 GCA_039179785.1 Pseudomonadota bacterium
CCAAAACAAAAGGACCAAACCCATGGCTTCTTACGACGTGATCATCATCGGCTCCGGCCCCGGCGGCTATGTCTGCGCCATCCGCTGCGCGCAACTGGGCCTGAAAACCGCATGCGTCGAAGGACGCGAGACGCTGGGCGGTACTTGCCTGAACGTGGGCTGCATCCCATCGAAGGCACTCTTGCACGCGTCGCACATGCTGCACGAAGCCGAGCACAACTTCGCCAGCATGGGCCTCAAGGGCAAAAGCCCTTCGGTCGACTGGAAACAGATGCTGCAATACAAGGCCGACACCATCGGCCAGAACACCAAGGGCGTCGAATTCCTGTTCAAGAAGAACAAGGTAGACTGGCTCAAGGGCTGGGGCTCCATCCCCGAGGCAGGCAAGGTCAAGGTCGGGGACGAGGTGCACAAGGCCAAGAACATCATCATCGCCTCTGGATCAGACGTCGCCACCCTGCCTGGGGTCGAGATTGACGAAAAGATCGTCGTCAGTTCCACCGGCGCGCTCGAACTGGGCAAGATCCCCAAGACGATGGTTGTCATCGGCGCCGGTGTGATCGGGCTGGAACTCGGCTCGGTCTACAGCCGTTTGGGATCAGAGGTGCAGGTGATTGAATTCCTGGATGCCGTGACCCCTGGCATGGATGCCGAAGTCCAGCGCCAGTTCCAGAAGATCATGACAAAACAGGGACTTGGCTTTACGATGGGCGCCGCCGTGCAATCGGTTGAGACATCCAAAAACAAGGCCAAGGTGCACTACAAGCTGCGCAAGGATGACAGCGAACACGAGGTCGATGCCGACATTGTCCTCGTCGCCACGGGCCGCAAACCCTATACCGAAGGGCTCGGCCTTGATGCGCTTGGCGTCAAGATGACCGACCGCGGCCAGATCGCCGTGGACGCCCATTGGCAGACCAACATCCCCGGCATCTACGCCATCGGCGACGTGATCGAAGGGCCGATGCTCGCCCACAAGGCCGAGGACGAAGGCATGGCCGCCGCCGAACAGGTTGCAGGCAAACATGGGCATGTGAACTATGGCGTGATCCCCGGCGTGATCTATACCCATCCCGAGGTCGCCAATGTCGGCAAGACCGAAGAGCAACTGAAGGACGAAGGCCGCACATACAAGGCGGGCAAGTTCAGCTTCATGGGCAACGGCCGGGCCAAGGCGAACTTTGCCGCCGACGGCTTTGTCAAAATCCTCGCAGACGCGGAAACCGACCGCATTCTCGGCGCGCATATCATCGGGCCCAGCGCGGGCGATCTGATCCACGAGGTGTGCGTGGCCATGGAATTCGGGGCCTCGGCCGAGGATCTAGCTCTGACCTGCCACGCCCACCCGACCTATTCCGAAGCGGTGCGTGAAGCGGCCCTTGCCTGCGGATTGGGCCCGATCCACAGCTAGATCGCTGCACATCACGCAAAAAACCCCCGGCAAGCGGACGGCCATTGGCCGGGGTTTTCCGTTCAATCGCGCGCCCTCTGCGTCCCCGCGGGGACGCAAGGGACCGCACGCCAGCGCATTCCCGCCGATCCCGCCCATACGGAGGGGAACTTTTCTGCCGAGCGCTATGTTCTGCCCTAAGGGACACCCTGCGGGTCATTGTCTTCATCGACCCGCACACCCTTTGATAAAAGGGCCAGCCTTGGCTCAGGACGTATTTTGGAACGACAAAAGGACACCAACATGGATCGTCGCAGCACATTGAAACTGATCGGGGGCGGTGCCGCCCTGCTGACCCTCGCCGCATGCGCGCAGCCTCAGGACCCCGATATCGTGGACATCGCCTCGGGCGATCCGAATTTCTCGACCCTGGTTGCCGCCGTGCAGGCCGCGGGTCTTGTTGACACGTTGAAGGGCCCGGGCCCGTTCACTGTTTTTGCACCGACCAACGATGCGTTTGCTGCCCTGCCCGCAGGCACGGTCGACAACCTGCTGCTGCCCGAAAACAAGGACCAGTTGGTCAGCATCCTGACCTATCACGTGGTCCCCGGCCAGATCACCGCCGGAGATGTGCTGGGCACGCGCCAGAACGTGACCACCGTGCAGGGCGGGACGCTGGATGTGAACGGAATCGTGGGCAAATTCGGCTCAGGCGTGAAGGTGAACGACGCGAATGTCATTCAGGCCGACATCTTTGCCTCGAACGGCGTGATCCACGCGATCGATCAGGTGCTGCTGCCCTGAATTAACATAATCTGTCCCCGCGGGGACAGATTATGTTAAATTACCACATGGTCCGGGCTGCACGCTCGGGCCATGCGTCGTCATAAGGTTTGCCACCCTCTTCGCCGCTTGACACCTCGGCCAGAATCTCGCCGGGCGTCGGCAGCCCTTCCCCGTCATCGCGCGTCCACAAACCCGCCCGGATCAGGGCACGGGCACATTGGGTATAGACTTCGTCAATCTTGATCACGATCACTGTCGCGGGGTTGCGCCCTTTTTGTTCAAAGTGCTGGCGCAAATCGTCATCCGCCGTCAGCCGCGCATGACCGTTCACGCGCACCACGGTGTTCGATCCCGGCACCATGAACATCAGCGACACGCGCCCATCGACAACGATGTTGCGCAGGCTGTCGAGCCGCTGGTTGCCCCGCCAGTCGGGCATCGCGAGCGTTTTCGCGTCCAGTTGCAAGACCACAGGGCCATCATCCCCACGCGGGCTGCCATCGGTTCCGTCAGGCCCCACGGTGGTCAGAATCGCGAAGCGCGACGCCGCGATCCACTGAGCATAAAGCGGTGTCAGGTGATCCGAGACCTTGCGGATAGATGCCGCTCCGGGCGTGCCATAGAGCGCCTCAAGCGCCGGGATGTCGTCAATGAACTCCATCGGGATCAAACCCTCCTTCGCGCATCAGCGCATCGGACCGCGCCTCGACCGTCTCTTCGAGCTGGGCCAGAAACGTGTCACGGTCCAGCGCATCCGGCATCGCCGGCAGAAACTCGACAATCGCGGTGCCCGGCTTGCGCATGATGCCGGTCCGGGGCCAGAACATGCCCACATTGGTGGCCACGGGCACGCAGGGCTGCCCAAGCTGTTCATACAGCACCGCGGTGCCCACCTTGTAGGGCGCCTTGACCCCAGGTGCCACCCGCGTGCCCTGGGAATAGATGATCAACTGCCCCGGCGTGGCGCGCCCGGCTTCGACATCTGCGACCATCTTGGCGATGGCCGCGCCGCGCTTGCCGCGATCAACAGGCACGCATTCCAGACGTTTGGCATAAAGTCCGATGATCGGCGTCCACAGGATCGACCGTTTCATGATGAACTTGGCCGACGGCAGCGCGGTAAAGATCATCATGATATCAAGAAAGGATTGATGCTTGGACGCGATGAGCACCTCGCCCTCGGGCACCTGCCCGCGGACTTCGGCCTTCAGGCCCACCATCCAGCGCATCGACCAGAACACATAGCGGCTGTAGCTTTTGCAGGCCGAGCGGGCTCCGTGCTTGCTGACGATGGCATACGGGGCCCAGAGCACCCCGATCACCAGCATCATCAGATAGATGTGACCCACGAAGATCAGCGAACGGAGATATTGGATCATGTGAGAGTCCTTAGGGCACGACGGGCGGCATAAGCGGTGGCAAAGAGCGCCACGGCGCCGCAGATCAGCGGCAAGAGGAGCGGCACAAGCCAGCCAGCCCCCTGAAAGCCAAGCCCGGTGAGAAAACCGGGGGTGTCGCCGCCCGATGGCATGAGCCAAACCGCGAGCAGGCCGACAACTACGCCCACGGCGGATCCCGCAAGAGCGCGGATTGTAAAGCGGCGGACAAAGGCGTTGGCGATGTAGCTGTCGGTGGCACCGACAAGGCGCAGCACGGCGATGACCTGGGCATTGGCGGCGAGGGCCGCGTTGGCGGCGAGCGTGACCATGGCGGCCACTGCCCCGATGATCAGCAGCGCGACGGCCCAGCCCAGCAGGCGCAGCCGGTGCGCGGCCGACACCAGCGGCGCGCGCCAGCGGCCATGATCATCCAGCACCGCGCCGGGTACTTCGGCGGCCAGGCGCAAGCGCAGGCTGGTGGGGTCAAAGCCCTGTCCGGTGGTTTCAATCTCGATCAGGCGCGGCACGGGCAGCGTATCAAGCGGCAGGTCCTGCCCGAACCAGGGTGCAAGCAGCGCCTGTTGTTCTTCATCGCTGAGCGCGCGGGCCGCGGCGATGCCGGGTGTGGTCGACAGCACCTCAAGCGCGGCGGTGGTCTGAAGGGCGCGCTGGTCTTCGGGCGCGACGATGCGGATGGTCGCGGTGCGCGCCAGCTCGTCGCCCCAACGGTCGGCCAACCGCCCCGAGGCCAGCGACAATGCCAGCGCAAAGACCGCCAGAAAGGCCATTGCGCCGGACACAAAGAGCGTGAGTTGCGCGGTAAAGCCCGTGGGCGGCACCACCCGGTCTGCCTGCCGGTCCCCTGCGGCAAGGGCGCGCAGCGTGGCAAGGTTGAACATCACAGGTCTGCCCCCGCCAATTGCACCCGCCGGTTCGAGATGCGCAGCACGCGCGCCTGCACCTGCGCCTTGGCCGCGCGGATCAGCGACAGGTCGTGGGTGGCGATCAACACGGTCTTGCCCATCTTGTTCAGCTCGACCAGCAGGGTCAAAAGGCGCTGGGACATGTCCCAGTCGACATTGCCCGTGGGTTCGTCCGCCAGCACGACGTCAGGGGACACGATCACCGCGCGTGCCAGGGCAGCGCGCTGGCGTTCCCCGCCCGACAATTCAGGCGGCAGCGCATCGGCCCGGTTGGTCAAACCGACCCAGGTCATCAGCTCGGTCAGATCATTGCCTGCCATCGCCTGTGCCTGCCGCCCCGAGACGGTCAAGGGCAGTGCGATGTTGTCAGCCACGGCCAGATGGTCGAGGAACTGCACGTCCTGGTGTACCACCCCGACGCGTCGCCGAACCT
The DNA here is from genome assembly GCA_039179785.1 of Pseudomonadota bacterium. Classification (GTDB taxonomy): domain Bacteria; phylum Pseudomonadota; class Alphaproteobacteria; order Rhodobacterales; family Rhodobacteraceae; genus Tateyamaria. Next base: position 4,912 of record JBCDEK010000007.1, read on the forward strand.
TGGCGACATCGTCGCGTTCCAGGCTGCGCACATCGCGGTCAAACAGGCGCACGTGTCCCGCCGTGGGCAGAAGCGCGCCGTAACACAGCTTGAGGAATGTGGTTTTGCCCGCGCCCGACGGGCCGGTCAGGAAATGGAATGATCCAGGCGCCAGCTTGACCGAAATATCGGACAAAAGCTCACCCCCGCCATAGCTGTAGGCTACATTTTCCAGCTCGATCACGCGTGCCCCCGCCCCTTTGGCACCTGTTGTGCCTCAGCACCATGCCGGATTCAATGTGTATGCTGCGGGCGGTGCCCGGGCACTTATGTCTTTTCTCAAACCGGCCCACAACATATGGTCGGGGCCAAAACGAGGCAGGACCAAAAATGCGGCTGATATGTCCCAATTGCGATGCGCAATACGAGGTGGTGGATGATGTCATCCCCGCCGAAGGGCGCGACGTGCAGTGTTCGAACTGCGGTCAGACGTGGTTTCAGCACCACCCCGATCACATGCCCGAGCCCGAGAAGGATGAGGACCCCGTCACCGCGGATCCGATGCCGGAAGAAGACAGCCCCGCCCCTGCCGAAGACCGAACCGAAAACCGGGCCGAGGCCCCCGAACCGCAGCGCCGCGGGCTGGACCCTGACGTGGCCGACATATTGCGGCAAGAGGCTGAACTGGAAAATCAGGCGCGCGCAACAGAGGTGGATCCGCTGGAGAGCCAGCCCGATCTGGGGCTTGAGGCGGCCGAGACCGACGCTGACAAACGCACACGCGAAGCGCGCGAGCGCATGGCCAAGATGCGCGGCGAGGAGGATGCCGACCCAAGCTTTGTGTCGGAAGAGGCGGCAACGGCGGCAGCGATCGGGTCACGCCGCGATCTGCTGCCCGATATCGACGAGATCAACTCGACACTGAGGTCAACCGGCGACCGCGAGGGCAATGGCGGCTCCGCAGAAGAGGTCACCGACGCATCGCAGGCCCGGTCGGGCTTTCGCCGCGGGTTTTCGCTGATGGTGCTGCTGGCGGTGATCCTACTGGCGATCTATATCTTTGCTCCCGCCATCGCGCAGTCGGTGCCGCAAGCCGATCCGTTCCTCAATGCCTATGTGGCACAGGTCGACAACGCGCGCGTCTGGCTGGACGGGCAGGTGGCTGCGGGTCTCACGTGGCTCGACAATCTGACCGCAGCCGAGGGTGAATAGCCGCTAGAAGCGGTCCAGCAGGCGTTTGAGATAATCCAGTTCGACGTCCGGGCGTTCCCCTTCGCCCGACCGGCGGCGGATTTCGTCCAGCAGATCGCGCGCGCGGCGATAGACATCTTCGCCCTGCAAGAGCCCCTCTTCGGTGCCGACCGATCCGTTTGATCCGGGGTCGCGGCCCAAAGGATCGCGCGCCTCGGCGCGGCGGTCGCTTTCGGACGTGCCCTGGCCTTGCTGCGCGTTCTGCTGTTCCTGCTGCATCGCTTCGCCCAGCGCGCGCATCCCTTCGCGCAGCGCTTCCATGGCTTGGCTCTGGTTGTCGATGGCGTCGGCAAAATCTTCCTGACGCAAGGCTTCTTCGGCACCGTCCATGGCACGGCCCGCGCGGTCGAGCGCGTCACGGGCTGCATCGCCTTCGGGTGTGCCCGCGCCTGGCAGGCTGCCCTGTTGGCGGCGCAATTCGTCGCGCAAGGCCTGCTGGCGGTCAGCGAGTGACCCGTTGCCTTCGCCCGACTGCTGGTCCTGGCCATCACCGCCGCCGTCATCGGTGCTCTGCTCGCCCTGGCCGTCGCCGCCCTGGCTGTGCTGCTGACCGCGGCCCTCGCCACCATCGCGGCCCTCGTTGCCCTGGCTTTCACCTGCATTGGCCCCGGGATTGAACTGTTCCTGCAGATCGCGGAACGCCTGATCGCTCAGGCCCTGTTGCTCGCGCAGGGTTTCGGCCAGCCCTTCCATCGCCTGCTCACCGGGGCTTTGGCCTTCGCCGCCTTGCCCTTGGGTGACCTGCATGTTCTCCAGCATTTCCTGCAACTGGCGCAGCGCCTCTTCGGCCTCGGCCATGCGGCCCTGCTCCATCAGCTCTTGGATGCGGTCCATCATGCGCTGGATGTCATCCTGCGTCATCTGCATCTGGTTCTGGGACTGCTGCTGGTTTTGCTGGCTCTCGTCGCCGTTCTGCCGGTCCAGTTCGGCCTGACGCGACAATTGCTGCATGTAGTCATCGGTGGCGCGGCGCAACTCGCGCATCAATTCTTCGATCTCGGCGGGGCTGGCCCCGTCGCGCATGGCCTGTTCCAAACGCTCGCGCGCGCGGCGCAGGCGTTCGAGCGCGTCCGACAGGTCCCCTTCCTCGATCCCGAGGGCAAGATCCCACATGTCGCGCGCCACGTCTTCCTGCTGTTCGTCCGTCAGGCCGTAGCTCGCCAGTGTTTCCAGCTTGGTGATCACCCGGCGCAGGCGCAACTGGTCCACCTCGCGGCGAAACACATCGTCGGGCCGGTGCGCAACGGCGCGCAGGATCTGCGCCACACGGGTGCTGTTGTCCTTGGACCACAAAAGATCACGGCGCTGTTCGATGATCGACGCGGCCAGTGGATCAAAGAAGCGGCGACCTGGCAGAACCATTTGAAACGGCGCGGTTTCGGATTGCTGTTCGGCAGCATCCAGGGCCGTCATCACCACGGTGACCGGCAGGTTCGCCCAAGGATGTTCCGAGAAATCCTCAACCAACGCTTCCTCGAACTCGGTGCGATCGCCGGTAAAGGGCATGGGCAGCGACGCCGTGATTTCGGGCCGCGGTTCGGGCGCGATGGCCAGCCCGTGACGGCGGTCCACTTCGCTCAGGTCGATGGCAAAGCGCGCCTCGCCCGCCTCAACCCCGTAATCGTCCGACGCGCCGAAGGGCAACGTCATCTCACCCAGAGCCGTGGCTTCGGGTCCATCCAGCACCGCGATGCTTGGCGCAGTGTCGGGCAGGACCGACACCGACCACGTCCGCCCACCGGGGCCATTGATCGCGATCTCGCCCGACTGGATGACAGTGAAATCCTGTTCTGGGGCCGAGGCCGGGGGCACTTCGCCTGCGCGGCCCGAGACGGTTTCGGCGACGGTCAGCGCGCCCACCTCGCCATAAAGGCGCAAAGTGATCAGCGACCCCACGGGGACTTCAAGCGTGCCTTCGGCAATGTCATTCAGGTATATCGTGGGCCGCCCGGTGTAGCGCGGGCTTTCGGCCCAACCTTCCCACACAGGGCCAGCGGCAAGGCCGTCGGCCGCGCCCGGTGTCATCTCGGCCACCGATCCCACGCGCCAGATCGAGCCAAAGATCAGCGCCACACCAAAGATCAGCGCCGCCACATAGCGCAGCGCATAGGGGTCGCGCCGGGCGATGCGCAGATCGGCGGGCACCGCCTGGGCCTGTGCCGCCCGTTCCGCCATGCGGGCCTGGTGCGCGCGCCACACGGCGGTCGATGCGGCGTCGTCATCGCCGATGGCCTGTTCGTCCATCAGTGCCTGGATGGGTCGACCCGGCAGCGTTTCGTCGAGCCGAACAAGGGCCGCGTCGCGTGTTGGAATGCGGAAGGTGCGCAGCGCATAGACAAGCGCGCCCACGGCAGCGCCGGTTGCCACAACGGCCAGCGCCCAGACCAGTTCGACCAGCACGCTGTCTTGCAGGCCCAGCATCAGCACGGCCAGCACCGCCAGAACCACGGTCGCCAGCGGCCATGTGGCCTGCCACAGCGCTTCGGCGAACATGCCCGCGTGCGTCATCGCCAGCGGCCAGCGCAAAGCCTTCAGCCCACGCCGCACGTCATGTCGGGAGAAATTGGCCATTCATCGCGTCCCTTACCGGTGGCGGGGCCACTGCCTGTGGCGCGGGCTGCACCATAGCGCCCATACCCTCAACATAGGCGCTGATCGCGTCAGAGCCACCCCGGGATGCTATCGCGATTTATGATTTCGTCAAAGGTCGGGCGTGCGCGGATCACCGCGTATTGATCACCGTGTACCAGCACCTCGGGAATAAGGGGGCGGGTGTTGTATTCACTGCTCATCACCGCACCGTAAGCCCCGGCAGACCGGAAGGCGACCAGATCACCGGCGCTGAGCGGCGGCATCATGCGACCTTTGGCAAAGGTATCCCCGGATTCGCAGACGGGCCCCACGATGTCATAGGGCGCCTGTTCGGTGCCGGGCGCGGGTTCGATGACCGGCACGATGTCGTGATAGGCCTCGTACATGGCGGGACGGATCAGGTCGTTCATGGCGCCGTCGAGGATCAGGAAATCGCGGCCCTCGCCCGATTTCACATAGATGACTTCGGTCACCATCAGGCCCGCATTGCCCGCGATCAGTCGGCCCGGCTCGATTTCAATCTCGCAACCCAGATGGCCCACCGTGCGCTTGATCAGCGCGCCATAGTCCGTGGGCAGTGGTGGTGCCTCATTTGAGCGGGCGTAGGGAATGCCAAGGCCACCGCCCAGATCGAGGCGACGGATATCGTGGCCATCCTCGCGCAATTGCACGGTCAGTTCGGCGACCTTTTGATAGGCCAGTTCGAACGGGGCCAGATCCGTCAGTTGCGAGCCGATATGCACGTCAATGCCAATAACATCGAGGTGGTCCATCGCCCCGGCCATGGCATAGACCTCGCGCGCCCGTGCGATCGGGATGCCAAACTTGTTCTCGGACTTGCCCGTCGCGATCTTGGCATGGGTCTTGGCATCCACATCGGGGTTCACGCGGATGGTGATGGGGGCGCGCGTGCCCACCTCGCCCGCGACGCGGTTCAACACCTCCATCTCGGGCTCGGATTCCACGTTGAACTGGCGGATGCCGCCGGTCAGCGCCATGCGGATTTCATCCGCTGTCTTGCCGACGCCGGAAAAGACGATCTTGTCGCCCGGCACGCCTGCAGCCTTGGCGCGCGCGTATTCGCCGCCCGACACCACATCCATGCCCGCACCGGCCTGCGCCAATGTCTTGAGGATCGCCTGATTGCTGGCCGCCTTCATGGCGTAGCAGACGAGATGGTCCATCATGCCATCCAGCGCCTCGTCAAACAGCGTGAAGTGGCGCAGCAGCGTGGCCGTTGAATATACATAAAACGGCGTGCCAACCGCAGCCGCAATATCGGCCAGCGGTACATCTTCGGCGTACAAAACGCCATCGCGGTAGAGAAAATGATCCATAACAGCCGCCTTTAGCGGGCGCGGCGGGCAGGATCAATCAGGTGGAGCGCCGAGAGCGCAAAAACAGGTAGAGCGGCAGGCCGCAACTGACCCCGATGCAGAAGGTGGCCGGGATAGCGATCAGGTCCAGCCACGTGCGGCGCTTGACCACCTCAGCAATGATCCAGACCGTCAGCGCCACGGCAGCGATGGTCAGATCCCACACCAGCCCGCTGGTGGCGGCGTTCACGTGCCAGGCATCCACCATTGCCATGATGTCCCACGTGTTGGCCTGAAACCAGCTGACGAAATAATACATCGGGTGAATGGCGCCCCAGATCGCGAGCGCCAGGTAAATCATGCGCATGGATCAGAACAGGCTCACGCCCACGGCGAGCGGCCCGCGGCTGACGCCGACGGTGCCCCCGGCATGAACCCCGCTCGCACCCACCCCGATGGTAACCCCGCCATGGGGTTGCACAGGTTCGCCATCCGCCCCGCAGGCGGCCAGCGCCAACAGCGACAACACACAAAGAATACGGATCATGCGATATCCTCTCTCCACCGGGCGACCTGCGCGCGCACCTGGGCGGGTGCAGTGCCGCCATAACTTGTACGCGATGCAACGGAATTTTCCACGGTCAAAACGGTGAAAACATCGGAAGTGATGCCGTCATGCGCCGATTTCATCTGATCCAGCGTCAAATCCGGCAGGTCTTTGCCTTCCGCTTCGGCCAGTGCCACAAGGCTGCCGGTGATGTGGTGCGCGTCCCGGAAGGGCAGGTCCAGCACCCGCACCAGCCAGTCCGCCAGATCGGTCGCCGTGCTGAACCCGGACCCCGCCGCCGCCGCAAGGCTCTCGCGGTTGGCGGTCATATCGCGCACCATCCCGTCCATCGCCGCCAGTGCCAGCATCCAGTTGTCGGCAGCGTCGAAGACCTGTTCCTTGTCTTCCTGCATGTCCTTGGAATAGGCCAGCGGCAGCCCCTTCATCACCATCATCAGCGCGGTGTTGGCGCCAAAGATACGGCCCACCTTGGCCCGGATCAATTCAGCGGCATCGGGGTTTTTCTTCTGCGGCATGATCGAGGAGCCGGTCGAAAACCGGTCGGACAAGGTCACGAAACGGAACTGGGCCGACGACCAGATCACCAACTCTTCGGCAAAGCGGCTGAGGTGCATCGCGCAAATGCTGGCCGTGCTCAGAAATTCCAGCGCGAAGTCGCGGTCGCTCACGGCATCAAGTGAGTTGGCCGCCGGGCGGTCAAAGCCCAGCGCCTGTGCCGTCATATGCCGATCTATCGGGAAAGACGTCCCCGCCAGCGCCGCAGCGCCCAAGGGCGATTCATTCATCCGCGCCCGCGCATCGCGCACGCGAGACAGGTCGCGGCCAAACATTTCGACATAAGCCATCATGTGGTGGCCCCAGGTCACCGGCTGCGCGGTTTGCAGATGGGTAAAGCCCGGCATGACCCAATCGGCGCCCGCCTCTGCCTGATCCATAAGGGCCGCAATCAGCGACAACAGCGCCCCCTCGGCGGCATCGAACTGGTCGCGTACCCACAGCTTGAAGTCTGTGGCAACCTGGTCGTTGCGCGAGCGCCCGGTGTGCAGCCGCCCCGCCGGTTCCCCAATCAGGTCTTTCAACCGCGCCTCCACATTCATGTGGATGTCTTCGAGCGCTGTCGAGAACGCGAATGTGCCACCCGCGATTTCTGACAAGACCGTGAGAAGCCCTTCCCGGATCGCTTCCACATCCTTATCGTCCAGGATGCCGGTGGCGCCCAACATGGCGGCATGGGCCCGCGAACCCGCGATGTCCTGGGACGCCATGCGCTGGTCAAATCCGATCGAGGCATTGATTGCCTCCATGATCGCATCTGGACCAGCGGCAAACCGGCCCCCCCACATTGCGTTTGCGGTCTTGTCGGACATGAACCTGCCACCTTGAGGAAGAGAATGAAAAAGCTTGTTACCGCAGCCCTCTACATGGCCCTGAGCGTGGGCGCAATTCCTGCCCTTGCTGACACGGACGCCGCGGCGGCGCTGCGCGACGGCGACATGAAAAAGCTGATCTTCCACGGCACGCCCGAGGCCGTGTCGAAACAGGCCTTTGATCTGGCCGATGGCGCGGGCGAAGGCACGTTGGCCGACTATGAAGGCAAGCATATTCTGGTGAACTTCTGGGCCACATGGTGCGCCCCCTGCCGACACGAAATGCCTATGCTGTCGGAACTGCAGGCTGAGTTTGGCGGCGACGATTTCGAAGTGGTGACCATCGCCACGGGGCGCAACAATCCCGCCGCCATCGCCAAGTTCCTGCAAGAGATCGACGCCACCAACCTGCCGCGCCATCAGGATCCCAAGCAGAAGCTGGCGGCCCAGATGGGCATCTTCGGCCTGCCGATCACGGTGATCATCGACCCCGAGGGCCGCGAAATTGCGCGCCTGCGCGGGGATGCGGATTGGTCCTCGGACAGTGCCAAGGCGATCATCGCCACGCTGGTCGGCGCGGACAGCAGCTAGCCGCGCGGCGCGCCCAACATGCGTTGCAGGCGCGGCGTGATCAGCGCAATCAACGCCTCATCCCCATAGCCATAGCGGTCCGGCACGTCGAGCACGCGCACAGGTACGTTGCGGAGATGGGTCGGATACCGCTGCTGCAGTACCTTCTTTTGACGCCGCTCCATCACGATGATCACGTCGGCCCATGCAATCTGTTCGGTCGAAACGGCTTCGTCCGCGTCCTTGCTGAGCCCGGCAAAATCTGTGTCAAAACCGGCCCAGGCGGCGACAATATCCGCAGCCGTGGGGCTGCGCATCCGTGCCTTGCCGCAGATGAAAAGAACACGCCGCATGCCGTTGACCTAGCAACCGCGCGACCCAAAGGCCACCAAACAGGTGGCTCAAGCCACCAACGCACGCAGCTTCAATCAAGTTTTTGCATTATTTAACAAAGTGTTGTGGTTGTCCACAGATAACCCACCCGGCCCAGCGCAGGCCGTACCTGACGCCACGCAACACTTGACCAACACACGCGCGCTCCGCTGAATTGCGAATGGGGAGGATCAGGCCGTGCCCTTGCACATTCTGTTGATATTGGTCGTCGGCGGCATTGCAGGCATTGCGCTGGCGTTGCATTTGCTGGGCCTGTCCAAGGCCCCGGCCTTGACCGAAGCCACCGCACGTGCCGCCTGGCTGCGGGCCTTTCCGGGTGACCGGATCACCGCCATATTCATCACAGCGGATGGGCGCACTGCGCGTGTCGAGACCGACCGTGCCCACGGCATTCTGTGGCAGATGGGGGCAGACACCTGCGCGCGCCTGCTAACCGGCTCCGAGAGGTTGTGCCATAAAGGCACCAAAACCGTTCTGTATCTGCACGACTACGCCGCGCCAAAACTACGCCTGAGCCTGACCCCGAACGAACGCCAAGACTGGCAGAACTGGATCGCAAAGCCATGATGGCAGACCTCACCTACCCCGATGTCGTGCAACTCGCCGTGCCGTTCTTTATCGCGGCGATTGCCATCGAACTGGCCTGGATCGTGATCAAGCGCCGCGGCGGGCGGTACGAAACCCGCGACGCGGTCACATCGTTGATCATGGGCGCTGGGAACGTCGCCTCGGGCATCCTGCTCGGCTTTATTGCATGGGGCTTTTTCATGTGGCTCTGGGCCCTCACCCCGCTTGATCTGGGCACCGGCGTCTGGGTGGTCCTGCTTTGCTTTGTACTCGACGACCTGCGCTACTACTGGGTGCACCGCTTCGGGCACCGCATCCGCTGGGTCTGGGCCAGCCATGTCAATCACCACTCGTCCCAGCACTACAACCTGACAACGGCCCTGCGCCAGACCTGGACAGGCACCTTCACCTTTATGATGGTGGTCCGCGCGCCGCTGATCCTGCTGGGGTTCCACCCTGCCATGGTGCTGTTTGTGGGTGGGCTGAACCTGATCTACCAATTCTGGATCCATACCGAAGCCATCGGCAAACTGCCGCGCTGGGTCGAAGCGGTGATGAACACGCCCAGCCACCACCGTGTCCACCACGGGCGCAATGCGCGCTACCTTGATGCCAACTATGCCGGTGTCTTTATCATCTGGGACAAACTGTTTGGCACCTTCGTGCCCGAACTGGACGCTGAAAAGCCGGACTACGGCCTTGTCCAGAACCTGGGCACCTTCAACCCGATCCGCGTGGCGTTTCACGAATGGGTCGGCCTCTGGAAAGACGTCACACAACGGGGCCTGACCTTCAGAGATCGCCTGCGCTACGCACTCGCCCCACCGGGCTGGAGCCACGACAACAGTCGGGACACCTCCAAAAAGATCAAAGCCAAGCACCTCGCGCGCACGCCCGAAGACAAGGGCACGCCGGGCTTCACCTGATCTTCTTCTCTGGTTTAAAAAATCCTGGGGGAGTCGCGCCAGCGACGGGGGCAAAGCCCCCCAAAACATGATGTCGCGCTCCGCGCGTCCTTCGGATCAGGCTGCGTATTGCAGAACTGCCGCCTCGCTCGCGCTCAGGCTCCGCCGCGCATGATCACCATAGGCGTTCGGATCCTGCCCCAGCACCGGTATCTGCTCCAGAAGTCGGTCCCGATCCGCGTCGCTCAGCGACGAGAGCGCAGCACTTGCAGGATGAAAACTTTCGGTCGCGACCCCGTTGGCCCACAGGATTTCGTGACGCAGCAACAAAAGGTGCACATAGGTGACCTCGCGCAGCCGCTGCGCCACGGTGATGGACTGCCCGTCCACCAGATCCTTGGCAGCGACCAGCACTTCAGGCGTGTTGAACAAATCGCGCGCCACATCACCCTTGACCAGCATCCGGTGATCCGGCGACACCAAAAGCGGCTGGCTCGGATGGTCTCCGCCCAGCGCGCCGCGTTCCAACCTAACGGGGCGCAGATGCGGCATCGCAAAGAGCCGCGCGCCCGTCATCCGTCGGCTGCCGATCCACAGAATGTCCTGCGCACCGCTGTCCTGCGTGTGAACCCTGTCGCCCTCGCGCAGGTCTTCGACGGCGCGTGGCCCCTGGGGCGTGTCGATCAGGGTGCCGGGCGTAAAGCAGATCACTCCGCCGCCCGACCCGTCTTGCCCCGACTCGTCGTCCTGCCGAAACGCATGGTGCACCACCCAAAGGTCCGCGTCGCGCGGCGGCAAATCGTCGAGAAACATCAAAAGCGGCGGGCGGCCCCGACCAACCGGGATCACCGTCACGGTAAAACTTTTCACGCCGTCAGTGACGACAAAGCTGCTGTCGGTCATGGGTGCCTCCAACGCCATGGGCGGCGTTGCCTGCTGCGCTGTCGCAGCGCCCACCAAGCGGTGCACCGACCGCGCCGCGCGCCGTCGCATGTTCTCTTGCCCGTTTGCCCCATCCAGGCGCAACACGTCTTGCGGACCATCCACACGCACCACATCACCGCGCCACGTCCAGGCAGCGCCCACGACCAAAGCCGACAACGGTGCGGCCCCAAGGCCGTCCACTTCTGTTTGCGTCCAGGAGATGACAAACGTGCCACGAAAGCCCGTGTCCATTGCCTGTATGCCTGCCTTTTATTTTTTATTGGCGGCAGACTAACAAAACGGGCTGAGGCTGTGAAGTAGGAGTCTTCAATCGAATCCAAGGTGTTGCACGCAGAAGCTGATGTATAGGCCAAGACTGCATTCCGCATTGATAAATACGATGTCAGAGTGGTGGGGATCTCTGCCAGCCAGACCTACAGAACAAGACTGACCTTGTCAGATCACCAGCTTTTGCCGCGTGACAGCGACGGGCCACCCCGTCTTTTCCCGGAAACACGTGTGGCGTTTCCGGGAGACGTTCGTATCTGAGGGCGTTGCGGCGGCTAGCCGACCAGGTGAATGTCGTGCAGGTCGATCCGATAGAACGGATGCATGTCGGTGTTCGCGAACTTGCCATTCGAGTGATTGTAAAGAGAGCGCCAATAGGGTTGGATCAGCACGCCCTCGTCCCGCATGATGTTTTGGATGCTCGCCATGATCTCGCGACGCGCCTCTGCATCGGCGATGCCCATGCCCTTGTCCACGAGCGCGTCAAACTCGGCGTTGTTGAGCCCCGTTTCATTCCACGCCGCATCGGATTTATACGCCAGTTGCATGATTTGAATCCCAAGCGGGCGCGGGCCCCATTCGGTTGCCGACCATGCATAGCCCAGCCAGTTGTTCCAGAACGTCGCGCCGGGCAGGATTGTCCGTTTGACGCCGATGCCCGCGTCTCGCAGCTGCGCCGCCACCGCGTCGCAGGTGTTGGACTGCCATTCCGTGTCGATCGAGATCAGTTCGAATTCGGTGTCAGCGTGGCCCGCGGCATCGATCATCCCCTTGGCCTTGGCTGGATCGAACTCTGGCGCAGCCATTTCGGCATATTCGGGATGCACGGTGCTGACATGATGGTTCTCGCCCACCGTGCCCAGATCACTGAGCGCAAGTTCGAGCACTTTGTTGTTGTCAACGGCCATTTGCAGCGCCCGGCGCACCTGGGGGTCGTCATAGGGGGCTTGGCGTTGGTTGAAGCGCACGGCGATGGTGTTGGCGGTCACAACCGAGGTTTGCGCCCACCCCAAGCCATCAATCACTTCGACATAGTCGGCATCCGTTCGATAGGTCAGGTCAATCAGATCGGAATCAATCGCGGCCAGAACCGCCGATTGGTCGGTTCCAAGGTCGATGAATTCGATCCTGTCCAGATACGCGCCTTCGCGCCAGTAGGTGTGATTTGGGTTCTTCTCAAGCACCTGAATCTCGCCAATCAGGTTTTCCACCGGGAGATAGGCCCCGGTGCCAATCGGCGCTTCGCTGGGATCACCCCCGTCAAAGGATCGGTGCACGATCGCGGCTGGATAGTCAGAGAACCCGGCAATCAGGCTGATGTCGGGGGCGCGCAGGTTAAGCTGGATGGTGTGATCATCAATGACCGTGATCGTGCCATCGGCGAGCTTTTTGGTGTCTGGGTCCTGCAACGCCGCCACACGGCTTGCCATCGAGTTGCCCTCGACCGTGCCATCTGCCCATCGGGTCAGGTTGTGCACCACGTCTTCGGATGTAAAGGTGTCGCCGTTGTTCCAGGTGACGTCCTTGCGCAGGTTCAGAATGTAGACATCCGCGGTGTCGTTGATCTCCCAGCTTTCGAGCAGATCACCGGTGACCGTGCCGTCGCGGTTGAACAGCGACAGATATTCCAGCCAGCCACGCGCAAAGTTCGACATCTCGGTCCATGCCCAGATCCTGGGGTCAGAGATGGCTTTGGTTTCCATGTTCACACGCAACGTGCCGCCCGCGACAGGCGCCGCGGCGGCCGGGGTTGGCATCGTGGCGCCGATGATCCCGTAAGCGGCGCTTGCGGACAGGCCCAGCATCGTGGCCCGCGACAGGAAATCCCGTCGGCTGAGTTTGTGATCGGCGTATTCGCGCGCGTAGAGCGCGACGCCCGGGTGGATGTGTTTCTCTGTCATGTCAGCGACCTCCATCATCTGCTGTTGTTAGTCTGCGTGCCGGTCATTGCCGACGGCCCTGCTTCAGGGTCTGTACGCCAGTCTGGCGTTTTGAGAATGCTGTGAAATCCGCCAAGCTCGGCCTCGTAGGTCAGGGCGGCATCAAAGACGTGCTGATCCTGAAACGGTTTGGCCACAATCTGGATGCCCGTGGGACAGGCGTTGCCTGCGGTGCCCGACGGCACCGCCAGAACCGGGTGGCTGCTGAGCATGTTGAACGGGACCGCAAGCGCCCAGCCCAATATCGGGTCCACCGGGCGGTCATTGATCACAAGCGGATCGCGGGCATGGTCAAAATCGGCGGGCACTGCCGGAAGCGCGGTGGTCGGACAGATGAATATGTCGTGGTCTGCCATCGCGGCGGCAAAGCTTTGCCCCATCTGGCCCGCACAGCAGAGCGCGGCGTAGAAGTCCTGGGCCGTGCCCGAGCGCCCCATACTAAGCCAGGTGCGTGTGTAGGGGCACAGCAGGTCTGTTTGGCCCTCGGACATCTCCGCCATCCAGCTTGAGAAGATGTGGGAGAGATGTGTTTTCGCAGCGTCGATGACCGACCCGTCCCAGGGCAAGGTGATCTCGGTCAGGGTGGCGCCGCAGGTCTCGAACACGCTGAGCGCTGTGCGGGTGTTCTTTGCAATATCGGGATCAATCTCGAAAAAGCCCAAGTTAAGAGAATAGGCGACGCGCAGCCCGGTGAGCGGTTTGACCGCGGCGGTCAGCGTCAGCTTGGGGTGCAGCGTGGTGACGTCGCCAGGGTGCGGACCGCTTATCGCGTTCTGCATCAGGAGTGTGTCTGTGACCGAGCGGGCCAGCGGCCCGGTGTGACAGAATTGGTCCAGATTGAAGGGCGGCGTGACCGGGTTGCGGCCTTTGGGTGGTTTATATCCGACCACGCCGCAACAGGCGGCAGGCACCCGGATCGATCCGCCGATATCGGACCCCATGGCCAGGGTGGCTGCCCCGACCGCAACGCTGGCGGCGGCGCCGCCGGATGACCCGCCGGGCGTCAGGTCAAGGTTGTGCGGGTTACGCGTGACACCACCCACGCGCGACTGCGTGAACAGGGCCCCGCTGAATTCAGGGGTCCGCGTGCTGCCAATCAAAGTGGCCCCTGCGCGCAGCATGGTGTCGTTTTCGGGAGAGGTGGTCCGGCGCGGCGTCAGATCGGCAGTCAGCGACCCATAGCTTGTGGGCCAACCGGTGACGCTGCCTGAATCTTTCAGCGCGACACAGAGCCCCTCAAGCGCGCGCGGGGCCTCGCCCCTGCCCAAATAGCGTGTCTCGGCTGCTTTTGCTGTTTCAATCGCCTGGTCCGGAGCAAGGTATGCAAAGGCGTTGATCGCGCCCTGGGACGCTTGGGCCCGGTCCAGCACGGCGTGGGTCAATTCGACCGGGGACAACTGGCGCCTGCGAAACAGGTCAAGCGCCCTGTTGGCCGTCAGGTCGCAGAGATCCCCGTCACCCATGGCGCGCCACCGACGCGTCCGCGCCCGTCACCTCGAGGATGCTATCGGCCAAGACGTCCATGATGTGCTGGATGTCCGCATCGGTGCAGATATAGGGCGGGGCGATGGCCAGGACGTCACCGATTACACGGAACAGGACCCCGCGAGACTGGGCCGCGTCCGAGACCCGGTGGCACAGGTCAGCGTCGCGTACCCCGCTTGTGTCGAATTCCACCCCCGCCAGCATGCCGTCGCAGCGCACATCCAAAACACCGGGCAACTGGCGGATCGCGCCGAGCCGTGTGGCGATCAGCGCGCCTTGGCGTTTGACATGGGCGGGTAGGTCCATCTCTTCGTAGATATCAAGGCACTCCATGGCGATGGCGGCCCCCACCGGGTGCCCGCCATAGGTGACGCCGTGGCCGAACACGTCGTAGGTCTGCGCCTGCCTGGCGACGGTGTTGCGCACCTCATCCGTCATGGCGACCGCTGAAAGCGGGAACAAACCAGCGGTCAACTGCTTTGCCATGGTCATCATGTCGGGTTTGATCCCGTAGGTTTCGCAAGCGAACCACTCGCCAGTGCGCCCGAAGCCGGTGATGATCTCATCCGCGATCAGCAGGATATCGTGGCGGGCAAGGACGTTTTGCACTTCGGCCCAGTACCCGTCGGGCGGCAGGATGACCCCGCCAGAGCCAATGGCAGGTTCACCAATAAACGCGCCAATCGTATCAGCCCCTTCGGCGCGGATCAGTGCTTCAAGTTCGGCAGCACGTCTTTTGGAGAACGCGACTTCGCTTTCGCCGGGATAGGCGTCGCGGGCGTAGTGGGGCCGCCCCGTGCGCAGGACCATGTCATCCGGCACATCGAACCCGTCATGTGTGGCCGACATCGCGGTGAGTGCTGCACTCATGCTGCCTGATCCGTGATAGGCGGCGTCGCGCGCGATGATGCGTTTCTTTGCGGTCTTGCCGCGGGCGTTCTGGTAGTAGCACATGATCTTGGCCGCGGTGTCCACGGCCTCGGACCCTGCCGTACCAAACAGAACATGGTTCAATCCGTGCGGCAGTTTTTTGACCAGACGCGCGGCAAGGTCTTCGGCGGGGCTGTGGGTGCGGCCCAAAAAGCTGTGGTAGTAGCCAAGGGTCTGCATCTGCGCAGCGGCGCGGCGTGCGAGGCGGTCGTTTGTCAGGCCAAGCGGGCAGCACCACAACGCCGAGACCGCATCAATGTAGCTGTGCCCGTCTATGTCGGTGACCCGAATACCGTCCGCCGAAGCCATCCGATGGGGAGGCGCGGTTTCGGCCCCGATGAGATCAGTGAACGGATAAAGCTGCGCCATAGGCCCTTGTCCCTTGCCTTGGGGTGTCAGCGCCTCACGATTTGAGGGCTGGTTCAGTTTGCGTGCATGACAAATTCTCTGTCAAAAGAGAAAATATCAGGATAAGCATTCGTTTTTGGAATGCGAAATGCAGCAATTGCCCAGCTTGAACATGTTACGCGTCTTTGTTGAGGCAGCGCATTCGCAAAGCTTCAGCGCTGCGGCAGAAAAACTGGGCGTGACGCAGTCAGCCGTCAGCAAGCAGGTGGCCGCGCTTGAAGCGCAGATGGGGCAGCCACTGTTTGTCCGGTCCCATCGCCGCGTCGTCCTGACCGAATATGGTGCAGAGGTCGCACAGGCCGCAGCGCCCGCGTTCGAGCATCTTTCGAACCGGCTGCGGGCCATTGGAAGTGTTCAAACCCGCCAGATCCGTCTGGTGGGTGACGCCGATTTTGTCCAGTTGTGGTTGTTTCCCAAGCTACCAGCGTTCGAGGCAGCGCACCCGAAAATTCGCGTGTCCCTGCACACACAGGTTGGCATGAACGCGGCCCCCGACACGGAGTATGATTGCGGGATCATTTGGGGGCGGGGGAATTGGCAGAATTGCCAGTACACGCCGTTTCTGACCAATCGCGTGTTTCCGGTCGCGCGACCGGGATTTTTTGATGACCTCGACCGCGCCCCGAGGCTTGAAGACATTGACGACCGACAGTTGATCCATGATCAAACCCGGTTTTGGTGGACCGCGTTGCGCAACGCTGCGGGTGTGCCGGGCTTTGATGTGGAGTCGGGGCGGACCTACAACCAGAGCTATCTTTGCCTGGAAGCGGCCACACGCGGCGAAGGGGTGACCATCGGTGACGAGATCACCACGCGCGACTATTTGCAGGAGGGACGCTTGGTGCGACCGTTTGCCAGCACGTTGCCGACCCATGACAGCTATTTCCTGATCAGACCGCGCCACGCGCCGATGTCTGAATCAACCGAACTGTTCATAGACTGGCTGCGACAGGAAGCGGAGCAACACAAGCACTGGTGCGCAAGGGCGTTAAAGGATTGACGACCTGCATGGCGCACATGCGAGGCCGTTTGCAAGCCAGTATCGCTGGATCATATCCGCCAAGCGCGCGCCCTAGCTGGCGAAGTCCCGAATAACCTGCCCGGCATTGGTTCTGGTCCGTCGGCCCTGAAACATGGACAGCCGACCATTTACCAGAACATGCGCGATCCCGGAGGCATATCTGCGTGGACTCTGGGCCGTTGCGTTGCTGGCGATGTTGGCATGATCAAAGACGCAGATGTCGGCTTTGCCCCCGGCTTTAAGACGCCCGCGGTCCTTCAGACCGAGGCGATTTGCCGGGATTGAGGTGAGTTTTGCGATACCTTCGCTCAGGTTCAGGGCCTGACGGTCGCGCACGTAATACTGTAGAAAACGCGCGGCCCAGCCGTATCCTGACAGGGACCCGATGTGATCCTTGAGGATGCCTTCGTTCGCGATGGCAACGGTGTCGGAGATGACCGCGCATTCGGGCTGGTCAAGGCAAAGCTCAACATCAGAGTTCTTGAACGATTTCGAGGACCACATGCAGGCCATCAGGTTCTCGCCCTCTTCCAGCAGAATATCGAGCACGGCGTCATAGGGGTGGCAATTGCGCATGCGGCCAATCTCGGCAAAATCGGCGCCGACGATGTCCTTGTTGACCGTGGCGTTGAGCAGGACGATGTCCGACCACTTCTCGGCCTTGACGATCAGCCACATGGGCTGGGGGTTCGCCTTGATCTTCTCTCGGGCCACTGGATCGGCCAGCCGGGCCAGAACATCATCAATGCTGCCCGCTTGCGCCCATTTCGGCAGGATCGCGGCCATCAGCGTGTGGTTCCAGTCATGCGGGATCACGTCGAAGGCGATGTCAACATCGTGTCGCCGCGCGAGGTCGATCATTTCAAGCGTGTGTTCCATCGCATAATCCGGTGCGCCGAATTTGGGCTGGATGTGACTGATCTGCAGCTTGGCACCCGACTGGCGGGCGGTCGCGATGGCTTCGGCAAAGCCCAGATCGTAATGCGTGTCGCGGTTGCGCACGTGGGTGGCGTAGAGCCTTTTATACTTGGCGGCGACCTCGCACATAGGCACCAGATGCTCGGGGGAGGCGAGGCTGCCGGGGAAGTATTCAAGGCCCGAGGAAAAGCCGCCTGCACCTTCGTCCATACACTGATCGACAAGGCGGGCCATTTCCGCCACCTCATCCGCCTCACCGGGGTGCAATTCGTCCCCCAGTACAGCGCGGTGCACTGTGCCATGCCCGACAAAGGCCATAACGTTCACGCCCAGTTCGGTGCGGTCCAGTACATCGAGATAATCACCAAAGCCTAGCCAGGTTTCGTGCTTGGCCTCCGCTGTGAACCAAGGGGCCACGCGGCGGATGTCGCCGGGCGTGTTGACGGGCGCACAACTGATCCCACACTGCCCGATAACTTCAGTCGTCACGCCCTGATGCACCTGGCTTTCTGCGCGCCCGTCGGCAATCAGCGTAAAATCCGAGTGGGTGTGCATGTCGATAAAGCCGGGGCAGACGATAAGGCCAGAGACATCGATGACTTGTTCGGCTCGGGAGACGTCTAGCGTGTCGGCAGGTTCAATGGCCGCGATCTCATCGCCCCGTACGGCGACATCGCCAACGAACCCGTCCACGCCTGAGCCGTCAAAGACTGTCCCGCCTTTCAGAACCAGATCGAACATCTCTGCGCCTCCTTACTTTGCCTCACCATAGAGCCAGTTTGGCAGGAACGTCGTCAGATCGGGGAAGAAGATCAGCACCACCATGCCGATGATATAGGCCAGGATGAAGGGCAGCACCGCGACCGAGATCCGTTCGATCGATATGCCGGATATCCGCGCCGCCACCGTCAGGTTCGCCCCAAGCGGTGGGGTGAGGAAGCCGATTTCACAGGTGATCACGGTGAAGATGCCGAACATCACCGGATCGACGCCAAGGGACGTAACCAATGGCAGGAAGACGGCGGTGAACAGCACGATCTGGGCCAGTGACTCCATGAAGGTGCCGATGAAGATGTAGAAGACGCCGATCAGCAGCAGGACGAGGAACACGTTGGTGGTGATCGATGTGATGCCCTCCTGCACCGCCGTCGGCACATCATAGAAGGCGGTGAGTTGGCCGAAGGCGAGCGTGGGCGTCAGCAGGATCAGGATGCCGGTCAGCAGAGCGGTAAACCTAAGCGCATCTACCACCTTTTTCACCGTGAGTTCACGGTAGACGAAGAGGCCGACGAAGAGGGCGTAGAACACGGCCACGCCTGCGGCCTCGGTCGGGGTGAAGATGCCGCCATAGATACCGCCGAGGATCAGAACCGGCGCGCCGATGGACCATTTGCCGTCCCATGCGGCCTTGAGGAACGGCCCCCACGAGAACGCATCGCCATCTCCGCCATAGCCGCGGCGGCGCGCGATGATGTAGGTGGTGATCATCAGCAGGATCGTGACCATCAGGCCGGGGATCAGCCCTGCGAGGAAGAGGCGCGGGATCGAGGTTTCGGACACAAGCCCATAGATGATCAGCAGGTTCGACGGTGGAATAAGACTGCCCAACGCGCCCGCGCTGGCCGTGATGGCGGCGGCAAAGGGCACGTCATAGCCTTCGCGCTTCATGGCCGGGACGGTAACCGACCCGATGGCCGCCGTTGTGGCGGGGCCAGAGCCCGAAAGGGCGGCAAAAAGCATACAGGCAAAGACCGTGACCAGCCCCATCGACCCACGATAGGCCCCCACAAGGTTGGTGGCGATGGCGATCATGCGCGTGGCCATGCCGCCCACTTCCATCAGCCGCCCGGCCAGCACGAAGAGCGGGATGGTGAGCAGCGGGAAGGGCGTCAGACTGCCATATCCCGTCTGCGCCATGAGCGTATACGGGATGTCGATCAGGAACAGCGCCAGCGCCGTGGTCAACCCAACAGACACAAAGAGCGGCACGCCCATGATCGTGAGCACCACAAAGGCGACGGCCAGCATCATGAGCGGGCTCACAGCTGGTGCTCCTGGTCCTTGGTGGTGGCGTCCCATTCCTCTTCCAGCATGCCGGGCAGGCCGTGGCGCCCGTCCCGCCACCAGTGAAAATAGGTCTCGAACAGGCGGATCAGCATCAGGCCGTAGCCAATGACCAGAATGGTTTGCGGGTAAAACTGGTTGATGCCAAGGCTGGGGCTGGTCTCTGGGAACCGCAAAAAAACATACAGGTAATCCCAACTGATCCGCAGCATGAACAAGCAGAAAAAGGCCCACAGAATGTCAGCGATGAAGATGACGAACCTCCCCATACGCGGGGGCAAAGCCTGTACTGCGACCATGATACGAATGTGGAACCGTTCGCGCACGCACAGCGAAGCGCCCATATAAACCGCCCAGACCATGCACATCGCGGCGGTTTCTTCGGTCCAGTGCAAGGCGACTTCGAACACGTAGCGCGCGACGACCTGCGCAAAGACCGCAACGGCGATCACGGCAAGGCAGATGCAGCAGATCAGTTCTTCGAAATGGCGCGCGAGCCACTTGATCCCGGCCATGTGTCCCCCAGACGACGCTCCCGGCGTCAAAAGAGGGCGCCGGACGGGCGCCCACAGATCTTGATGTGCCGCGGGTTACTCGGCAGCAGCCTGGATCGCGTTCACCAGTTCGACAAACTCTGCCCCACGCTCTTCGGCAACGGATTGCTGCACGGTTTGCGCGGCCTTGATGAAGTCAGCGCGGTCAGGATCGGTGCGGGCCATGCCGCCTTCGTCCACGAGCCACTGGCGCACTTCTTCGGTCTCGGTTGCGACCTGTTCGGCAAATTCCTTGCCCGCGGCTTCGGCAGCTTGGGTCACGATCGCCCGCTGCCCATCCGTCAGCTTGGACATGAAATTGTCCGAAGCAAAGAGCGGCGCAAAGGCCACGAAATGCTCGAGGATCACGAGGTTCGGCTGGAATTCAAAGAACTTCATGTCGCGAATAAACGACGTGCCGTTGTCGCCCCCGTCAACCGTGCCAGTTTGCAAGGCCGTCGGCGTTTCGGACCACGCCAGCGGCACGGGGTTTGCGCCAAAGGCTTCAAAGGTGGCAATCATCACCTCGTTCTTGGGGACGCGAATCTTCAGCCCGTCCATGTCGGCCATGGTGTTGATGGGTCGTACCGAGTTGTAGAAATCGCGATACAGCGCCGGGCCAAAGGCCAGCAGGTGCACGCTGGTGTCGGACTGCAACTGGTCCTTCATCATCTGGCCTACATCACCGTTCAGCACCCGATCAAGGTGGGCGGCATCCTGAAAGATGTAAGGCAGCACGGTCACGTCCATGAGCGGCCAGTGCGGCGATACGTTGTTGGCTGTAATGAAAAAGCCGTCGACGGTGCCCAACTGCATGGCTTTGAACGCCTCGTCCTCGGACGAGATCTGATTGCAGCAGCGCAGCTTCACCTCGATGCTGCCACCCGACATCTCGGCCACCTGGCGCTGGAAGATTTTGCCAAAGCGGCCGTAGAGGGATTCTTCGGGCGCGCCGAAGCCCACATTCATCGTCACGTCCTGCGCCAAGGCGGGCAGTGCGGTGGCCCCTGCCAGCATGAGTGCGGCAGCGGTTTTCATAAGTGTTCTTCTGATCATGGTTGGACCCTCCCGTGTCCGGTATTGGGATTTTTCCCTTGCCGTAAGGTCACCACGCAAGTGAAGCATGGGTCAAGCGATTTGAACGGGAGAAACTTATGGCCGAGACGCGACTGTTTAGGGCGCGCAAAATCCTGACGATGGATCGCAGCCTGCCTGAAGCGACGCATGTTGCCGTAAGACAAGGTCGCATCCTTGCCGTCGGGGGCGCAGACTGCGCGGCACTGTGGGGCGACGTTGTTCAGGATGATCGCTTGTCCGACACCGTTTTGATGCCCGGATTTGTCGAAGGTCACGCACATCTGATGGCCGGTGCCATGTGGCGTTACCCCTATGTGGGCTATCATGACCGCATCGACCCGGACGGGCGCATGTGGAACGGCATCACATCTGTCGACGCCATGATTGCACGCCTGCAGGCCGCAACACCTGAATCGAACGCGGTGACATTTGCCTGGGGGTTCGACCCCATATTTCTTGGCTCTGAACGCCTGAACCGCCATCATCTTGATCGCGTGTCCCCCGACCGACCGGTTGCAGTGCTGTTTTCGAATTTCCATTTGATGTGTGTGAACTCGGCGGCTCTGGACATGGCGGGATATACCGCCGACACCCCTGTCGAAGGCGTCGTCAAAGGCCCGGACGGCGCGCCCAACGGCGAGTTGCAGGAAATGGCCGCCATGTTTCCGGTCTTGCGGCGCATGCAGATCGACTTTCGCACATTGTCGCAAAGCCAAGAGGCCATCGAAACCTACGCACGGATCGCGACGCGAGCGGGTGTCACCACGATGACCGACCTTTACTCAATGCTGGAGGAGCCAGACCTTGACCTGATGCTGCGTGTGACGGGCCGCGATGACTATCCGCTGCGGATTGTGCCAGCATTGGGGGCTGCGGGTGATCCTGCAACCATCGCCGACAAGGCGCTGCGTCTGCGCGACCAATCGACCGACAAGCTGCGGCTGGGGGCGGTCAAGATCATGACCGACGGGTCGATCCAGGGCTGGACAGCCCGCGTGCGGTGGCCAGGTTATGTGGGCGGACAGCCCAATGGGATATGGAACACGGCCCCCGCTGAAATCTTTGCACTGGCCAAAGAGATGCAGCGCCGGGGCGTCCAGATGCATATCCACGTCAATGGCGACGAAGCGGCCGAGGTCGCGCTGGATGCGCTGACGGCTGCGGCACAGGCACACCCACGCCCCGACACCCGACATGTCTTGCAACATTGCCAGTTGATGGACCGTGCCTTGTTTCACCGAGCCGCAAACTTGGGCGTGTCTTGCAATCTTTTTGCCAATCACCTGTGGTACTTTGGGGATCAGCACGCGGCGCTGACTGTCGGACCTGATCGTGCCTGTCGTATGAATGCGGTGCGCACGGCGCTGGACGAAGGCGTGGCCTGCGCTATTCACTCGGACGCGCCCGTCACCCCGCTTGCACCTTTGTTCACTGCTGCATGTGCGGTGAACAGGCGTACCATGTCGGGACAGACTCTGGGATCATACGAACGGATTTCCGTATCTGAAGCGCTTGAACTGATCACCGTCGGGGCGGCCCGCACCCTGCATCTTGATGCCGACATTGGTTCGATCAGCCCAGGAAAATGTGCGGACTTTGCTGTACTTGCCGACGACCCGCACGACCTGGCACCGGAGCGTCTGGCTGAGACGCGAGTGTTGGGCACAGTCTTTGGCGGACAGGTTCATTTCTTATGAAGCGGCTGCCGCTCACCGTGGTTGGAGGGTACCTTGGCGCGGGTAAAACGACGCTGATCAACCGATTGCTCCAGGCGGAGCACGGGTTGCGTTTGGCGGTGCTGGTCAATGATTTCGGTAAGATCAATATTGATGCGGCACTGCTACGGTCGGCGCGCGCGGATACAATCGAACTGACCAACGGCTGTGTTTGCTGCACGATGTCGGGGGATCTCTTTTATGCGATCGGGGATATTCTTGATCGCGACACCTGGCCGGATCACATCATTGTGGAAGCAAGCGGGATCGCAGACCCCGCAAAGATCGCCGCCGTTGCGCTGGCCGAACCCGATCTAAGATACGCGGGTATTGTGACGGTTGTGGATGGCTTGAACACCCCGGGATATTTGACCGACCCAGTGATTTCCGAACAAATCAAAGGTCAAATCCTGGGCGCGGATTTGATTGCTTTAAGCAAAACCCTGGCAAACGACTTCCAGGTGAGGCGCGCGTTTGACCAACTCGGGGTGAAGGCGTGGTTGGCGACCACAGATACCTCTGCCATCGACGCATTTCTATTCAGCGAAATCAACACGCCCCAGCCGCCTTTGGAAGGCACTTCGACGCATCTGGACTATGTTCAATGGTCCGATCCGAACCCGGCTCCGACGACCATATCCGATCTGGAACAACGCGTGTCTTGCGCACCAAAGAATATCTTGCGTGTCAAAGCCATTGTGCCCTCGGGCGCGGACCACTTTTGGGAAATCCATCTGGTCGGCGATCAAAAAACGATCACGCAACGACCCGCTGAGGGCCAAACTGGAGCAATCGCACTTGGATTGAAAGGACGTATTACCGTCGAGGAAATCGCCAGTTGGTGGCTATCTCGCCCGTGACGGCGCGCAGGCTGGCAACGCCAGTCGGTTCATCAAAACAAGCAGATTCGCACTTTGCTAGTGGAACTTTCTTCAAAACGTTCTGCGACCTGGTCCAGGCGTTTTGGGGGCGCGCTATTGCCAAATCGAGCGGGCTTGGCTGGCTTACCCAGGTTTGAACTTGAGAGCCCACATTCGCGCATTGAACCTGCTCAAACACCCGTTAGTCTCGCGCCATGTCCGGCAACATCTCACCCGACCTGCACGTCCCGTCATTTGTCGGCATTACGTATGTAGGATCGGAAAATGACGAGGCTGAATATACGGTCTCGAATGAGGCAAGTGGCCGACACTTTTTCGCCAACCGCCCGACAGTGGAATTTATCGAGTCCATTCGGGCTTTGGGCTCGTTACAGCATGCCGCGACACAGACCCGTCTGTCCCTAGAGGCCGCCCAGTCGCTGCTTGCGCAACTGATGCGCTTTGGCGTGGTGGTTGAACGCGGCAAAACCAATCAGGAAACCGCCACCGTCAAGGCGCCTTTCGAAACGCGCGCGGTGATGATCCGGTTTGACTTGGTGGACGCCTCAAAGCTGACAGGGCGTTTTGCTGGCATCGGGCGCTTGATGTTCTCTCGCTTCGGCTTTGCGCTCTGGCTAGGGCTGGCGGCCACTTGCTTATCCATGTTGTTGTTGAGCCAAGATAAAATCGCGCTCGCCCTGTCGCGTATTCCCAACACCGGAGCGGGTGATATTGCCGCCTTCCTGGTGCTTCTGGTCCTGCTGAAGGCCGTGCACGAGATGGGCCATGCGCTGGCTTATCAGGAAATGTGCCGCCGGGCAGGGATTACACCCGGGCCGATCCGAATGGGGATATCGATCTTTGCCCTCACCCCATTTCCCTTCACGGATGTAACTGGCGCCTGGCGGCTCCGCAACCGAATACCCCGTGCGATCATAGGCGCGGGCGGCCTTTATCTCGAGTTCCTTTTCATCTTCATTGCCACGATATTCTGGACCACGACCAGCGATGGCTGGTTGCAAACTGCCATCTTTCACGTGGCGATGTTTTCGGCCCTTACCAGCCTGCTGTTCAACCTCAATCCAGCCGTCAAGCTGGACGGTTACTACATCTTGTCTGACCTGCTCGCTTTCCCGAATCTGGCTGGCCGTGCATCGCAAGCGGCACAAGCCTGGTTGGGGCGTCGGCTTGGGGCGGATATGCAGCGCCCGAGTGCGGGCCTTCTGACCTATTGGACTACAAGCTACCTGTATCGCTGGGTAATTTTTTCGGGTATCTTCTGGATTGCGTACCAGTTCGATGCGCGCCTTGCAGTTCCGGTTTTTGGTATCATCCTGTTGATGCTTGTTTTTCGTCCTTTACTGCGCAGCGTCCAGCACGCCATCAAACGATCGGCGCGCACCAAACGCTTGATACCGGCGGGGGCTTTGCTGGCTGGGGTGGTCGTTGCGAGCCTCATTCCAATCAAAGATCGCGTATTGCTCGACGGGTACGTGAGCCGCTTTGACACCACGTTTGTCCGCGTACCGGAGCCAGCGCATCTGTCTATCACAGGGGCAGGTCTGCCGGTCTTGCACAGCCTGGAATTGTCGCACGAGCAGCGCGATCTCGCCCTGCAGCGCGCAATCATCCAAAATGCCAGTCGCGCGGTTGCCCGATCGCAGTCCGGGGTCGAACGCGCACGGCTGGAGACCGATATGGCCCAGATTTCGGAAATGCAGCGCAACCTTGCCGCACGTGCCAAAACGCTGACCATCGAGGCACAAGACCGTGACGTCTGGACCCCGTTGGCGGCGCCAGACTATGTCGGCGCGTGGGTCAGACCCGGCCAGGAAGCGTTGGGCGCCCTGTCCACCCCCATCGCGCCACATCTTGTCCTTTGGTTAGATCAAACTGACTTCGAAGTCGGCTTGCTGGCCGATGGTGAGGGCGGGCTGAAGGTCCGACTATGGCATGATCCCAGTTGCGAATTTGACGCGCGGCTTGACCGCACGGATGAAAACGTTTTGCTGCAGGAGGGCGCGATCCGAATGCGCGCCAGATTGCCTGATACGGGTCCTGCATGTTTTGAGGCCATCGCGAACGGCGCAGCCGTCGTCGCGAGGCATCCCGCCCGCTCGAAATCAATGGTAGAACGCGGTTGGAGAACGGTGCAACGCGCACTGCAGGACCGCCTTCCGGTGGAACTTTTATTGGAAAACGAACAAGGGAACTGAGAGCGGAATGGCAAGACGGCGCGCGGTAGACAAAAGCGAGACGGTGGATGTGCAGGGGCGCCTGCCGCTACTGTATAAATCACTGGCCCCATTGACCCACGAACAACACGGACCTTTGCGGTTGAGCGAACAGCGCAACTATGACTTTGCGCGCCATGTCAACGCGATCCCGCTGGCCTGCGATGAATTTGGCCAGGCGATGCGAGACTACCCCATCGTTTTTGCAGGCGCCGAACAACCTACCCCGCTCGCGCTTGTGGGTCTGACGAATGGTTTGAACGACCACGTGACCGCCGACGGGTCATGGGCAGAGGGCACCTATTTGCCCGCCTATGTGCGGCGCTATCCCTTCATCTTGGTCAAGGAGACCGCCGAGACAGATCGGCAAATCCTGTGCGCTGACATGTCATCTGTTCTTTTCTCGCCTCGAGATGACAGCGGCAATGCGCTGTTTACCGAAACAGGTGAGATGACCGAAAGACTGTCTGACATTCTGGAATTCGCCAAGCGCTACGACGCCGCCATACGTCGCACTTCGGATGTGATGAACGAGGTGATCCGCCTAGATTTAATGCAGGCATCAACCGTCAGCCTTCAAAAAGGGGACAAGACAGCTAAGATCGAAGGGTTTTCCATCATTGCCGAAGAGCGCGTGCGCGCGTTGGATGATGCAACACTCGCCGACCTCGCGCGGCGGGGTTTGCTGGGATTGTTCACGACGCATCAATTGTCTCTGTCCAACTTCTCGATGATGGGTGCTTTGAAGTGAACTGCATGCGCGCCGCAACAACGTTGTGTTTCTTGATCTGCCTGGGTCCTGCAGCAGCGCTTGCGCAAAGCCTGACCGCCATCCTCGAACCGGCTGATCTGGTTGAGGTCCGACCGACCGTGGCAGGAATCCTGACGGAGATTGCGGTAACCGAGGGGCAGACAGTGGATCAGGGCGCATTGCTCGCGCAAATCGATGATCGCAGCCAAGCCGAAAGGGTTGCTCTGGCGCAGGCAGTTGCGAGCGCTGACGGACGCATTCAGCGCGCCGATGCTCAAATCGCGCAGGCGGAATCCCTGGTTGCTCGGATGGAGAAAGCACGTGGTCGCGGTGCCGCCCAAGAGTGGGAGGTTGAGCAGGCACGTCAAGCCCTGGCGCTTGCCACCGCAGACAAGCAAATTGCGCTCGACGGGCAGGTCCAGGCCCTGGCACAGCTGAAGCTCGAACAGGCCGTTCTTGAAACGTATCGGCTGCGCGCGCCGTTTGCGGGCGTGGTTCTTGAGGTCAACGAAAACCTTGGCGCGAATGTCGACATGCAGTCAGTGGTGGTCACGATTGCGCAGCTGGACGCGTTGGAGGCGACGGCGTTCATCCCACTGGCGTGGCTCAACACTGTGATGCCCGGCGATCTGTTGCGCGCCAGTGTCGAGGGTGAGGGCGCGCAATCGGTGAATGTGGTCGTAACATCAATCGACCCACGGATTGACCCGGCAAGCCAGACAGTCCGCATCCGGGTGTCACTTGCCAACGATCAAGGTGTTCACCGGCCCGGGTCCACGCTCGTGTTGCAAGCACCATGAATGACGTCTCGATCGAACCCACGCGCCAGTCCCTTGGCGATGCGTTGCAATCGCTCTTCGCAAGCGGTGGGACCGCTCCATTTCCCAAACGACTGGTTGCATTTACGCAGGCGCTTGTTCCCGGCGCGCGCGCCTGGGTGCTGTCACCGACGTCAGACGATGGCTGGACAAGCTGGCCCGAGGGATCAGTGTCGGATCAGGTGCAGTCTTTGGCCAGCACCACACTGGGTGACGCAAACCAGACCGTCCAGGTCGACGGGCGCTGCTTGGGTGCGCCCGTCTGTTTGGACACCGGGGTCACCGCTGCGCTGGTCATCGACGTGCAGCAAGGTGGACAAGCGGCATTGGCCCTCGCGTTTGAACGCCTGAGCTTGCTGTCGCAACTCACATTTGCCCGCCATCGGCCCGATGCGCTGGTTCAGTTGCAGCGGATATTGTCACTCTTACCCCACCTGAAAGGACCGTCATCCGAAGCGGCCCAGGAACTGGCAGATGCACTGGCTCATTTCATGTCCGCCGATTACGCGGCCGTCGCCCAATTTGACGGGGTCGCGGTGTCGGAACTGCATATCTCAGGCCAGATCACGGGTAAGCGCAACGCGGCATTGCCCGCGGCTTTGCAAGATAAGCTTGCGGAAACCGCGCGCTTGCGGCTCTGCACGTCCGAGCGTGCTTTTTCCGGTGGCCCGACGCGCAGCGACGGCATCGTCTTTCATCTCGAAAACCCGTCACGCAACAAGGACATTCTGCCCTTGATCGCAGCAGCGACCGATAAGGTGTCGCCATCGGGCGCACATCGCGGCGCCCGGTGGAAAAGCTGGACGCGGCGCGCCGCGATCGTCTGTGTTTTGGCCGGGATTTGCTTCATTCCGATCCCCGATGGCGTTGATGTGTCGGCAACAGTCGCCGCCACCTCGCAACGTGTGGTCACCAGCCCGCTGGATGCGCCGGTTCTGCAGGTCAACGTGCGCGGCGGCGACAGCGTAACCGCCGGAGACACCGTTCTGGCAAGATTTGACACCCGCGAAATCGACCTTGAACTGATCGCTGCCCAAGCTGCGTATACGAAGGCCCTGCTCGACCGTGAGCGCGCGCGCGCCAGCCGTCTGGCTGCCGAACTGCGCACGGCAGAGATTGAGGCCGACCGCCTGTCTGCCGATATCGAGCTTTTGCAGGCCCGCAAACAGACGGCTGAACTGGTCGCCCCCATCACAGGCATTGTTCTTGGTGAAGGGTTGGCTGATCTTACTGGGGCAATCCTGCGCCGCGGTGATCCGGTGTTGCAAATCGCTGATCCGACATCGCTCGAACTCGACCTTGCCGTGCCACAATCACAGATTGCCCGTCTAGACCTTGGAGCCGAGGGAGTTTTCAGGCCCGATTTTGACCCCTCATTGCGCTTCAACACCGAAGTTACGGTCATCTTTCCCGCCGCTTCAAGCGCCGAGCGCAATCCGGTCTACCCGGCGCAGGCGATGATCGAGGGCCAGACCATGCGGCTGAAACCCGGAATGACCGGGGTTGTCGCACTCAATCGCACATGGCGCCCGATTGGGCAGGTCGTCTGGCGCGAACTGCGCAATTGGGTGCTTTTGCGTATCTGGATCTAATACGCGCTGCCCGGCGTGGCGGTCGCACCTGTCAGGAACTCATAGTTGAACCGGTTCAGACTGTCGCCCAGCGGGTTGGCTGATGCCTCATAAAGGCTTTGCACAGTCAGCCCGGCCACGTTTTCGAACACCTCATCAACCCGCAGGGTATCCCCAATCGAAAACGCCTGTTGGTTAAACGCCGTGGCATAGAATGCGCGCGCGTTGAAAGCGCCATTTTCCTGTGGCAGCGTCGACGGCCGGTCCACCGAAATCGAGATGTAGTAACCTTCGCTGCTCAGATCCGTGCCAACTTCGGCAAACCGAACCTCGCCAAGTGATGCGCTTTCCTGGATCGGCTGCTTGTCCAGCAATTCGACCGGCAGATCAAAGACTTCGCTGCCTTTGAACTCGGAAAAGAAGTCGTCGTAGACGGTTTCGACCGATGACCTTGGGAAAATGGCAATCCAGTGTCCGCCAGCATCGGCCAAGACATGGCGAATGCCCGTCAGTTGCCCTTGTTCGCCAAACAAGCGGATCGTGACATTTGACCCAGGCTCTGCGGTGCCGGAGTAGATTGGATCAATCGCAAGCACGGGCAGGAACAATGCATCATCAATTCCAAGCGTCGGGAAAAAGTCTCCGTCATCCTCGTCTCCCGGAATGGGCTGTGCGATAATGAATGCGTCGTCCTCGATGGTGGTTACGCGATTAAACGGGTTGTCGGGGTCCGGGCTCGACGTTCCGGTCACCGAAGCCACGTTGGTGACACCGGTCAACACGTCGGTCTGAAAGCCGACAAAGACATCATAAGTGATGGTCACACTTTCACCCGGCAACAGGCGCGGGATCGAAATGGTCAGCACCGTCTCGCCCGCAGCGGATCCGGAGGTGACGGTAGCCAGAGCCGGGTCGCTCACCACCGTGCCGCCGGTCACGGACAGCTGGAACGGCAAAGCATCGGTGACCACCGCGTTATAGATGGGAGCGGTCGCCGAGGCATCATTCGTGACAACGACAGTATATGTGATCGTGTCACCCACCAGTGGTTCAAGGTCATTGACGGTTTTGTCGATAAGCAATTCAGGTTCCACCACCTCAACGATGGCGGTATCTTCCTGCGTATCCAAAGGTGCCTCGCCCCGCGGCGTCACCGTCAACGCGCCAGTGTTGGTCAGCGTCGCCCCCGCAAAGGCCTCTGGATTGTCTGTGACCACCGATACGATTTCGACCCGTATCTCGTCATCTGCGCCGACACTTCCGTCAAACGGGTTCGCGATGGCACCCAGATCAACGGTGACTAAGCCACCGGCTTCTGAGATGCTAGGGGCACCCGCAACGATACCCGCGCCAACCGAAGTCACACTTGCAGATACAAACGCCAGACCGGGTGGCAACGCATCGGTCAGCACGACGCTGTCCATATCAATCTCAGGCAGCGTGAGGACGAGTTCATAGGTCACCTGCTCGCCAATGGTCAGGTCCAGGAGCGTTGGGTCGAATTCACCCGACCCGGTATCGGCATTGTCACCGGTGATCGCCTCTTTCGACAGCGCCGGAATGGTCGCGACCCCATGATCATCCGTCTCGGTGGTCGTGCGCCCGGTCGGGGTTTCCGGATCACCATCTGGCACCGTATCGAACAGGATGGCCGCTGTGTTGATTGTTGTCGTTGCAGGCGCAACCGACGCATCCAGCGTTGCACCATAGGACACAATCGCCTCCTGCCCCGGCAAAAGCTGAGGCAACAGCAAGCTGAAGCCATTCGTCTCGTCCACGGTCACCGTTTGAGGTACGCCATCAATTGTGACCGTCACTGACCCGGACACAAGCGTCAGGTTCGGGTCGGCCAAAGTATCGGTGACCTGAATGTCATAGGCGGGCCCGGTGCCGGTGTTTTCGAACGTCAGTGTATAAGGCACCACATCACCAGGGTTGGCAGCCAGCGGGCCCGATTTTTCAAAACCGATCTGCGGCTCGACCACTTCAACCGTCGCTTCGGCGTTCACAGGATCAAACGGCGCTGCACCCGACGGATCCACGTTCAACTCGGCATCATTTGTCAGCGTGACACCAGCGACATTTGACGGGATGTCGGTAACCACCGCTGTCACCTCGACGGTGATCCGGTCATCAACGTCAATGTCGCCGTTGGCTGCGTTGTCCACAGCCCCGAAATCAAAGGTGATGTCTTGCCCTGCCACGCTGATAACGGGCGTATCTGCTCCGGTCAGGCTCGCACCCGTCGACACCAGATTTCCCGACACAAATGTCAAACCATCTGGCAGAGTATCGGTCAGCACAACGCTGTCCAACAGGATTTCCGGCAAGAAGATATCCAGCGTGTAGGTCACCTCTTCGCCAATCGACAAGTCGAACGTACCGGTGTCGAATTGGTCCGACCCGGTCGCTGCCCGGTTGCTGAACGCAGTGTTCTTGAACAGGAACGGCACCGTGGCGACGGAATGATCGTCTGAATCTGTTCCCGTCCGCGCACCTGGCGTGTCGGGATCGCCGTCAAGTACTGTGTCGAACTCGATCGTGGCCGTGTTAGGGAAGCTTTCGGCATTGGGCGCACCAGCTAACAGATCGACGTCGTAAGTGATCAGCAGCGTCTCACCCGGCTGCAAGGCCGCAACCAGAGTTTCAAACCCTGTACCATTTGGGCTGATTGTCAGCGATCCCAATATATCTGTGCCATCAATCGTCGCCCCTGTGACGGCATTCAGCACCAGGTTGGGGTCGCCCAGCACATCTGTGACAAGGATGTCAAAGGCCGGGCCGGTTCCTGAATTGACCACTTCGATTGTGTACGTCACCGTATCACCCGGGTCGGCGGCAATCGTGCCGTCCTTCTCGATGGACAGTTCGGGTTCTACGACCTCTACGGCTGCGGTGTCAGTCTGTGTCTCCAGTGGCGCCTCACCTTCAGGCGTGATTGTCAGAGTCGACGTGTTCGTCAAAACCGCGCCATCGCTGGCCGCAGCCACATCCGCCACAACGGCAACCACCTCGATCACGATCTGGTCTTCGGTGTTGATTGTACCGTCACCCAGCGACGTGGAGGCCCCAAGACTGATCGTCGTGGCCGCACCGCTGTTGTTGATGACGGCAGCACCCGCGAGAGAGATATCCGCTCCGACACTGTCCACACTGGCCGACACAAAGCTCAGACCCGGCGGCAGCGTATCGGTGATTTCGATCGCATCCAGATCGATCTCGGGAAGTGTCAACGTCAGTTGATAGGTCACCGTTTCACCGACTGACAGATCAAACAGCGCCCCGTCCCCCTGACCGGTTCCGGTGCTGGCCTCGCCGGTGTCGATTGCGGTTTTCTCCAAGGCGGGGATGGTTGCGATCTCAAAGTCGTCCGTGATTACGTCGGACCGGCCCGTGGGGCTCGCCGGATCGCCGTCTGGCACAGTATCAAAACTCGCGCTTGCCGTGTTCTCAAAACTTTCGGCAACGGGCGCCATGTCGGACAGCAGCGCATCATATGTCACAACCAGCGTTTGCCCTGGCAGAATGACAGGAACAAGGACATCAAATCCGGTCCCCGTCTCGTTAGGAGAAGCACTGACAGGTGCACCATTCAGCGCAAGATCGACTGACCCTGCTACCAACGACAGGTTG
The DNA here is from genome assembly GCA_039179785.1 of Pseudomonadota bacterium. Lineage (GTDB taxonomy): Bacteria > Pseudomonadota > Alphaproteobacteria > Rhodobacterales > Rhodobacteraceae > Tateyamaria. The sequence continues at coordinate 37,590 of JBCDEK010000007.1, forward strand.
CTGTCGCCAAGTTGGTCTTCGATCAGCACATCATATGCTGGTCCGTCGCCTGTGTTTACAAGCGTCAAGGTATAGGTTGCTGTTTCGCCGGGGTTCACGGCCAGCGGCCCGGACTTGTCCAGCGTCAGGTTCGGATCGACAATCTCGACCTGCGCCGTGTCGCTTGCAGGTGCCAAGGGTCCTGTCGGACCAGCGGGATCGACATTCACGGTGACCGTGTTGTCGACAACCTGACCCGAAGCGGCCGTTGGCACATCCAACACGCGCGCCTGAACCTCAAGCACGATGACATCATCGGCGCCGATGGTCCCATCGGCCGGGTTGTTGACCGCGCCAAAGTCGATGGTGAAGTTCTGCGGGTCCAGAGATGTGACAATGGGGTCGATATTGGTGGCGGTAATCCCCGCCCCGACGGACACCACGTCAACCGCGATCAGCTCCAGTTCGGGGCCCAGAACGTCGCTCAGCACAACGCTGTCCATCGCGATTTCTGGAAGGAAGACGTCGTAGCGATAGGTGACCGTCTCGCCAACCGTCAGATCAAACAAACCTGCGTCGCCCTGATCACTCCCGGTTTCGCCGAAATCGGTCGCAATAGGTGTCTTCTGGATAAACGGAACCGTCGCAACCGAAAAATCGTCGTCGTCGCCATCATTGCGCCCGGTCGGACTGTTTGGATCCCCATCCGGCACCGTATCAAAACTGATCGTAGCAAGGTTGGGAAAGCTCTGCGCGTCGGGGGCCGAGGCATCAAGGAGAGCCGAATAGCCGATCTCGAGCGTTTCGCCGGGTTGCAACGCGGGTATAATCACCTCAAAGCCCGTTGCCGTTTCCACGACGCTCAGACCTCCGGTAATATCTGTGCCGTCGATGGACGCCGTCAGCGAACCGCTGTTGAAGCTCAGGAACGTGTTGTCCAGAACATCGGCCACTAGGATGTCATAGGCCGGCCCGGTCCCGGAATTGGTAATCGACAGGGTATAGTCGACATCCTCGCCCGGATTCACCGCGATGCTGCCATCCTTTGTGATCGCAAGCTCGGGCTCGACAATCTCGACCTCTGTTGTCGCCGTCACCGGATCAAGCGGCGCCTGGCCTTCGGGCGTCAGAGTCAAGGTCGCCGCATTGGTCAAAACCGCGCCGTCGATATTTGTGCCAATATCTTCGACAAGTGCCGTCACCAGCACCACGACTTCATCGTCCGCGCCCAAGCTACCGTCAGATGGATTGTCAATTGCGCCAAATTCAATCGTGACCGTCTGACCGGACCCACTGATCGCAGGGGTATCTGCGCCGACAAGCCCGGTGCCGACACTGTCAACGCTGGCCGAGACAAAGCTCAGACCATCTGGAAGCGTATCAACAAGCACGGCACCATCAATCGATATCTCGGGCAGCGTCACCGTCAACGCGAAGGTGACGGTTTCGCCCACCACCAGATCAGGCACGCCGGTCGTCAAAGCCGCGTCACCCGTATCCGTATTGCTACTGTCCACCGTCGTCTTGGTCAGAAGTGGCCCGGATCCAACAACGTGATCGTCATCAACCGTGTCGGTCCGGCCACCCGGGCTTGCAGGGTCCCCGTCCGGCACCGTGTCGAACTCTGCTGTGGCAGTGTTCTCGATCCGCTCACCCGCGGTAAACCCTGCAGCGACATCCGCATTATAGCTGACAATCAAAACGTCGTCCGGCAGCAGCTCTGCAAATGTAAAGCTGAACCCGTCCCCGGTTTCGGTGACCGTCAGGGGCGCGGCTGACCCGTTCAAGGTTGCCGTGACAGACCCTGAAACCAGCGCGATATTGGGATCGCTCAGCGTGTCAGCCACAAAAACATCGAAAGCGGGGCCTGTTCCTGTGTTTTCTATCTCGATCTGATAGGTGATCTGATCACCGGCATCCGCGGCCTGCGGGCCGGTTTTCTCCAAGGCCAGCTCAGGCTCAACCACGTCGACGGCTGCCGTGTCTGTGGCTTGATCCAGGACGATGCCGCCCGCAGCCACAACATCCAAGGTCGATGTGTTCACAAGGCTTGCGCCATCAACCACCGCTGCGGCGTCAACGACAACTGCGGTCAATTCGACGATAACCTGATCGCCAGCGCCCAACGTGCCATCCGCAGCGTTGTCAACCTCGCCAAAGTCAAACGTCGTCACCTGCCCCGCATTGGAGATGACAACGTCGTCAGCACCGGTGATCTGTGCACCTTGCGATACGAAATCTGCCGATACAAAGGCCAGCCCGTCGGGCAACGTATCCTGCACGATCACGCTGTCCATCGGCACCTCTGGCAGAACAAGCGTCAGGGTGTACGTGACCTCTTCACCGACAACCAAATCAAGGTCGGTGCTGTCAAACTCACCTATCCCGGTTTGTGTCAGGCTGGATCCCGTCGCGTCCTTGGACACCACGGGAACGGTGGCGACGGCGTGATCGTCTTCGTCAGTAAAGCTGCGGGCATCGGGTGTGTCGGGGTCACCATCGGCAATTGTGTCATATTCAATCGACGCGACGTTCGGAAAGCTCTGCGCTTCGGGCGCCGCAGCCGACAGCACCGCCTCATACGACACCGTCAGCGTCTCGCCCACTTGCAATGATCCAATGAGCGTCGAAAAGCCATCACCGGTCAATGTGATCGGGGGGGTAATTGTTGTGCCGTCAATATCAAAGACGGGTGTGCCGGTCAGTGCCAGCTGCGGATCGCTCAGCACATCTTCGAAAAAGACATCGTGGGCCGGGCCGCTTCCGGTGTTGGTGACCGTCACCACATATGGCACCGTGTCCCCCGGGTTCGCGGCAATCGGACCAGATTTGTCGATCGACAGGTCAGGCTCGACAATGTCGACATCCGCCGAGGCGGTGGGATCGGGTTGCAAAGGGGCCCCGGTCGCCGGATCATTCACATCCAGCGTGGCGTCGTTCTCAAGCGTGCTGCCATCTGCGTTCGATATGACATCATCGACCCGCGCCACAACCTGGACCACGATCGTCTCGTCTGTCGCCGCGGCATCATCGGTCGCGTCCACCAGAACCATGCCAAAATCGAATGTGACACCAGAAGCGGTGAGGGTGATAGACCCCGACGCGTCCGTGTCGCCCGCTGCGATGTTGTCGGTGGTGATATTGCTGCCATCGCCCAGACTGATGACCTCGGCGGAAATCGCAGTCAGACCTGTTGGCAATGCATCGGCAAGGACCAAATCGGCGGTGCCCTCCGGAACGGTAACTGTAAGCTCATAGGTGACCGTCTCGCCGATCCCCACGTCGGTCCCGGCGGTGTCTGTATCACTGGTTGCGACCACCGCTTTTGCCAATGTAACATCCGGCGTCGTGACAACCGCGTTGTCTTCGGGAACCACATAACCGGCCAGCGTGTCGTCAAAGACGCGCCCGTCGTCAGCGTCGGTTCCGTCACCCGCCGGGTCAGTATCAAATCGCGTCACTTCAGCGGTGTTTTCGATGGGCGTCGAGAATGTCGCCGTGTCTGAAACCACTGCGTCAAAGACGATTTCAATGGTCTGCCCGGGCAGTAAAACCGGAATAGTGGCCTGCAGCCCATCCGCACTCGTCGGATAGACCAGCGTCGGTGCGTCAGCGCCCGTTGGCGTGACATCCGTACCACCATCCAGAATGCGGATACTGCCCACCGCCGGGGTCGGAATATCCAGTCCTGCATTGCTAAGCGGATCGTTCAGGATCACGTCATAGGCGGGACCGGAGCCGGTGTTCTGCGACAGGATTGTGTAGGTCACAGTATCGCCAGCGTCTGCGGTGGTGGGCACCACCGTCTTTGCAATGTCCAGTTCCGGCTCGACCACATCCGCCGATGCGTCATCACTGAAAGACTGCGGCGCGCCGGTATCCGGGTCGATCAGTACGGCGCCGCTTACCGGATCGATCAGGCTGATCGTCGCCTGATTGGTCAAGGTCGCGCCATCGGTGACAACTGCTAGGTCCGCGACCTTTGCCGTGACGGTCAATATGATCGTGTCGTTGGCCGCAAGATTGTCGCCGGGATTGGTCACTGTCCCGAAGTCAAACACAAACCCACCATCCGACCCCACGGTGATAAAGCCCGACGATATGTCAGTGTCGCCCAGCGCAAGGTTGTCCGACGTGATCGCCGCATCCATTGTCGTGATCTCGGCGCTGATCGGTGTCAGGCCCGGTGGCAGATCATCCGACACCAGAATATCCGATGTGCCTTCGGGCAGCGTCAGTTCAATCTCATAGGTCAGGACTTCGGATATCCCGACATCGTTGCCCGACGTGTTGGGATCGTCCGTACCAACCAGCGTCTTTTCGATACCGGGCGGCGGCGTGTCGATATCCACGCTGTCGCTTGGCCCCGTGAACACGCGCCCATCATCTGGATCGGTGGTGTCTCCGGCAGGGTCAGTGTCGAACCGCGTGATGGACGCCTCGTTCGAGAATGAACTGTCAAAGGCCACGGCATCCACGACAACTGCTTCGAACACCACTTCGATGGTTTGGCCGGGCAGCAGGACGGGCACGATAGCCTGCAATCCGCCGGTTCCGGTGGGAAAGGTCACACTCGGCGCGTCTGCCCCGGTAGGTGTGACATCTGTTGCCCCATCGAGGATGCGAATGCTGGCCACCGGTGGCGCACCTGCGACGATGTTGGGATCCGTCACCCCATCATCCAAGACGATATCATAGGCCGGACCATTGCCAGAATTGGTCGAGGTGATGGTGTAGGTTACGGTGTCGCCCGCATCGGCCTCGGTCACATCTGCAACCTTTTCGATGCCCAAAACCGGCTCGACCACATCGACCGAGGCGATGTCCGACACATCTGTATTGTCGGTGGTAAAGCGCGCCGTGTTGACCAGCGTGTCACCGGACGTATTGGCGGGCAAATCGTTCAACTGCGCAACGATCCGAACGACAATCTCGTCGTCAACGTTTTGCACAAGATCATTGACGTTGCTAAGCGTCCCGAAGTCGAAAATAACGTCGCTGCCAGACACCGTTCCGCTGTCACCGGCAACGAGGGTCGACCCCGTGATGTTGTCGCCGATGGACACCACCTCACTTGAGACAAGCGTCAGAATGCCCGGCGTCGTGGGCAACAGATCGGTCAGGATCGCGTTGCTGTTGGTACCCTCTGGCAAAACGATGGTGATGTCATATGTCACCGTCTCGCCAATAGACAGATCACCACCGGCCGTATCAGGGTTCGACGTATCGGTGATCGCTTTGTCGATGGACGCTGACGCTGTCGTCACCTCCGCATCGTCGCTGATGCTAAAGTCACGCTCATCGTCGGCATCATCGGTGGGCAGGCTGTCAAAGGTCACCTCGGCGGTGTTGTCGATGACAATGCCTGCTTCCACCGTCGACAGTACAGTCGCCTGATAGGTGATCGTCAGCGTGTTGTTGACACCCAGTTCATCGGCCGTGATCTCGATATCCGTATCACCAATGCCATTCCCGGTGACAATCGCCACGCCGGTTCCGCCGGTCACATTGACCGACCCGGCCACCAGCGCGACATTCGGGTCCAGCAGGTCCGTCAGCTCCAGATCAAAGGCCGGCGCATCGCGCGAGGCAATCGGATTGTCGACCACAATCTGATAGGACACCGTTTCGCCCGCTTGAACGATGCTCGGGCTTGCCGTCTTGTCGATCGTCAGTTGCGGCTCGATCAGGTTTACGCCGTTAAAGGCCACATCGGACACACCATCGGCCTCAAAACGCGCGGCATTGGCCAGCCGGTCTCCCGCGCCTTCGTCCTGGCTGCCCAGCGACCTCGCCGTGACCTCAAAGGTGATGAAATCGTCAGAGACGTCATTGTTGCCCAAATTGACAAGCGTTCCGAGATCGAAGCTGACGCTGTTGCCATCCGCCGCGACCGCTCCGGCGCTGCCAAGCGTCAGGCCCGTGGACGCGCTCAGGACAGAGGTGTCCCACCCCGTGATCTCGGCGGACAGGATCTCAAAATCCCCGAAAGCGCCGCCTGTGCGCACTGTGTCAGACAACACCGCATTGTCATAGGTCGCTTCCTGCAGGTCTACGCGCACCTCAAAGGTGAATTCTTCGCCAACAAGGACCTCAGAATTCCCCTGGACACCGAATTCCCGATCGACCAGGCGCTTGGACACTTGCACATCTTCAACCGTTGCCGAGGCATCGTCAGTCAAATCAGGCGTCGCACGGTTGATGGCGGTGTTGCTGGGCGTACTCTCGAAGGCCGCGAAATTCGCAACCGTCGCGGTGTTTTCGATAACATCGTTCGACGTAACGCTCTGTGCCGCTTCCAGATCGTAGGTGATGACCACGACGTTATCGCCTGCCGTCGCATCAAAGGCCGACAACGCGCCCTCGCTGCCGCGATCATCCAGAAGGATACCGCCCGAAAACAGATCACCGGTAAACCCGATAACCCGACTGCCAGTCCCATCCGTCACCGTCAGGTTCAGACCGCCCGCGGGCACAACGAACCCGGGCGGCAGCGTGTCTTCGATCAATACGTCAAAAGCACCATTCGGGGCCTGGCCAGTGTTCTCAACAACAATCGCAAAACTGACAAGGTCACCTGCATCGATGTTTTCTATGTTGGCGTCAACCGGCGTCGTATCGAGCGCGTCAGAACTGATCGTCCCCGAGAACCGCGCACCCCCACTGCCCGGCGCGGTAAACGACACAGGTCCGACAGGGTCCGTAAAGGATGTGGCCGGATCAACACTGTCCGTCGCGATAACGCCTTTGGTGATTTCCAGGTCAGGCTGAGAGAAAATGAAGTTCGCAATCGCTGTGGTGTCGACACTGGTCGAGGTCGAATTGCTCTCGAACGCGGTCGCCTGGTTGGTCAACAACAGACCATCTTCAAACACCGCATCAATCACGGTTGTCGTAAACAGGATTTCGATCTGCACTGCACCGCGCGGATCGCTTGTGAACGTGCCAAAGTCGAAATCGATCTGATTGTCAGATGGCACATTGGACAGATCGGGAATGCCGCCACCCGCATCGATATAGTCCTGCGACGCCAAACCGAACTGCGCCTCACCAGGCGCTGGCGGCCCCGCGCCAATCACATTGTTGAAAACCGTCAGTTCGGTCGCATCAAAGACGTTCTGTGGCAAGTTGTCTGTGATATTCAGCTGTTCAAAAGCACCAAGCGGGGCGTTGTAGATGATACTAAAGGTGACCTGATCACCGGCGGCGATAGGAACGGATGGGTCTGGCACCACGCCGTTCAGAAACGCAACGCTCTTGCTTTCGATAAACCCGAACGGCGTTTGGATTCCGGCAGCAGTCTCATCACTCTCAGTGCCAAGGACCGTCGATGGCGTGTCGTTGTCACGCACAGTCGCCGTGATCTGCGCGTTGTTCTGCAACAGATCGCCCTGGTTAAAGGCAATATCGCCAACACCCCCGTCGTCCACGAATTCATCAAGAATGCGACCGAAGTAGCTGATGGTCGCTGTGGTGCTTTGCAAATTGACCGTGCCGTCCGCGTCATCCCCTGTCAGAAACGCATCCTGCCCCGCATCCAACAGCGCCTGCGAAATGTCCCAGACCACCGTCGTTTCACCCGTGGCAGGATCAAAGGACGTACTTTCGTTCGGTGTCAAAACCTCGGGCGTGAGCGAGCCGCCGTTGGATTCAATGGTTGTAATAGTGGGCGTGAAACCAGTTGCGTTCAGATACTCCCATCCGTTCCCCAGGATGTCGGTGACCACCAGATCGCCGTAGGTGAAGTAATCTGAAACCTGAATTTCGAGGGTGAATTCGTAGACGTCACCGGGGCTGACCACGCCAGGCAGATCGGTGTCTTCGGCAACCGCCACACCCTTTTGGACCGCCAGTGATACCGCTTCGATGTCGTTCAAGGCAGAATCCGACACCGTCTGCGTGTCATCATCTTCATCCAGCGGATCCCAGGTGCCTTCACCCGTCACCGTATTTCGCACCAGCGCTGGATCGCCGGTTGCCACATTCAGCGTCGGATCGGTCTCATTCGCTGCGAACTCATCGATGAAATAGTCAAAAGTGACGACAGCTGTACCGCTGATCGAGTCGAATGTCAGGTCCAGCACATTGTTGCCCGGCCCGGCAATCTGGTCCTCCGTCGGCTCCACATTGATGTCGGCAGATGGGGAAACGCTCAGATTCCCGAGATAGACAATCTCGGGCGGAAGGTTATCGACAAGGTTGAAATCTGTTAGGGTTTGACCGGGCGCCACATCCACGAGAATTTGGTAGGTGTAGACATAGCTCGGTCCGGTTGCCGCTTCGCTTTCTGCCAGCACGCCACCATCCGACAGCGTCTGTTTCTGGATCTCGAACAGCGTCTGGCCTACCGTGGTGGTGCCAAAGGCGCTCACGGTCGATGGATCGACATCGGGGTTGTTCAGCGGATCACCACCAAAGGCAAAGCCCCCGCGTGTCTGGAGGGCAAAGTCTTCGTCCAGATCGGCCTGATCCGAAAAATCAAGCGTCATCACCACGTCCACGGGCGGGTTGCCCGCCGAGAACGAGCCATAAGGCAATTCAAACACCACCAGCGTGTCACCCGGTGTACCGGTCACCACCAGCGGATCACCAAAGCTGTCGACGGCAATGGGATGCAACGCCTCACCGGCCGCGTCAAAGACGATCTCGGTGGTTGTGATACTACCCCCAAGGAAGGTTGCACCATCGAAGGTGACGCCATCATCCCCGTCGGGCCCAAGCGTCGGCAGGATCACATCGATAAACGGGACAAATCCAGCATCCGTAGGATCAACATTGTCGAAGGTCAGTGTGAATTCAACATCCTGTGCGCCAATCTCGACATCGGCGGGCGCATCAACGGTCACCTGCGCGTCGCCATCCAGGACAATACGATCCTCGAGCAGTTCGAACTTTGGCAGAACAGTCATTCAGTCACCCCATCACATGCCACGCATCTTGCCCAACGTATCCGGTCACCAAACCTAGTTGCTGCGACCCGCGCGGCGCAACTTATATGTCTGCTCGCCACGAATTTCTTCCGTAAGGTTCATCGACAGCCCCCAACGATCCAGCAAAAGCCCGCGCGCACGGGCCAGATTGGCAGCGGACACTTCCCGCGTCGCGCGGGCTTGTGCCACCGCCTGCTCTGTCGCTTGCAGGTTCTGATAGCTGGACAGAAGCGCGGACAGGAATTCGATCCCCTGATCCCCGACACCCTCGTTCCAGCGGCCCTGAATGGCCCTGGTATCTGCCTGGGCCGCCTGCAGCGCCCGCCGTTGCGCGATCAGATCGTTGCAGGCCACGATATATTCATTCGCAGCCACATCCACCTCCAGCAGCACCGTCGCGATGGTCGACAACACCTGACGTTCCTGTTGAACGGTCTCGATCCGACGCCGGTGATAGCGCGCATCACGCTCGTCAAAGCCAAGCGGTACCGAGAACTTCAGCCCGACAAGCGACCCGGAATTGCCCGACTGGTTGTCAAATGAATCGCTCAGGCTCCGACCTGCCGCCCCCCCTTGCGACCGCGCCTCAAGGACAAGGTCAAGTTCGGGCAGACTTTCGTTCGCCGCCTGCCCTTCACGCAGCAAAGCGGCCTCGTATTGCAGAATGGCCTGCTGCAACTCGGGACGGTTCTGGAAGATGGCCTCGATCGTGTCCTCGGTCGACAGCAAGGCCAGTGCCCCGTTGGGCGACGATGTCGGCAACACCTCAACCGCGGCGGGCCCCAGGCGTTTGTCATTCACCAACGCGGCCAGGCGAAACTCGGCGTTTTCCAACGCAGCCTTGGCCCGGACCGTATCCGCCCGCCATTGCGTCGCCAGAGACCGCGCCCGGTTCACCAGGATCGGGTCCGCGTCGATGCCCACGCGATTGTTGATCTGGTTGGCAATCTGCGCGCCATGACCTGCCAGATGTTGCCGCTGCACAAAAACAGCGCGCGCCACATACAGGTTCCAATAGGCCCGCTCGACCTCCAGCAAATGTGCCGAGGCTTGGCGATGAAACTCCTCCACCGCGATTTGCGTGTCCATATTGGCAATGCGGCGCGGAATGTCATTGTAGGTGACGCCGCCGCCCCGCAACAGCGGCTGAACATAGGTCAACGCCGTTTCCGACGTGGATTGCTTGCCCGGAATAAAGGACGTGTCATTCGTGTCGATGGTGGTAAAGCGCTGCGACAGCGACACTTCACCGCCCGACTTGAGACGGCTGCGCACCCCGAACTCGATATCCGTTTCGTCGCGGATCAGCCGCTCGGACCCACCTGCGTCCGCCGGGCTGGTCGCAAACTCGTTGGTACGCTCCGCACTCGCATCGGCAAATATCTCGGGAACGAACCGCCCCTTGGCCTCCTGAATGGCGGTCCCGCGAATGGCGGGCAGATCACCAAAGGCGGCAATCTGATAGGAATTCTGCACCGTCGAATACACCGTATCGGGAAGCGAAATCGCGCGACCGCTCTCGCCGGGCAAAAGGTCGCCGCGATGTGCGCTGCGCACCCACCACTCCCCCGCTGTCGACGGTGCGGTCGAACGCGAGGCGCTGCGCACCCGGTTCAGCGACGTGCCAAGCCCGCGATCTTTCGCCTCGATCAAGGCGTGCCGCCCCAACGCACGACGAATGTAAATCGCTCGGTCCGCCGTGTTGCGGAACGCCTTGTAGGTGATCGAATCCACCGGCCAATTCTTGTTGCTCAGATCCGCACTGGACAGGTTGAATTCGCCATTGCCCTCCGCATCCGGATTTCCAAACCGATCCACCCGCTGGCGCGACTGATCCCCTGTCAGGTTTTCGCCATTCTGGTTGGCCGCGATCTCCTCGCCCACCGACGGGCTGAACCCGCGTTCACGCGGCAGGTCACGCGCACCCGGTGTAATCGGCCCTTCAGCACAGCCTGCCAAAAGAATCCCAAGCGCCACCGCGCCAAGTCTCATCTGTCCCATATGTCCCCCGTCGTGCCTGACACCGCTTTTTTTGTTGGGAAAAGCTTGCCCGCAAAAACCACGCCAAAGCAATCATTCAGAACGCCACAGGCGTAGTTTCGCCCGTGATGTGCTTTTGGCGCAAAAACACTTTGACCCTTAAGGGCCAAACCGCATGCATTTTACGGGACTTTGGGGCGCGTTTTCCCCTTGACGCTTTGCAGCACCATCTGAAATCACAGCTATATCTTGTGGGGGACAGCACACATGACGCCAAGACTGCTCATTTCTACGGTTGCTCTGTGCCTTGGCATATCTGCCCCAACCCTGTCTTTCGGCGCAACGGCACGGGTGTTCAACGACATCATCGTCGAAGGAAACAGCCGCTTCAGTGACCGCGATATCCTCGTCACGGCCGGATTGCGCCGCGGCGAAGCCTACGGAGAGCAGGACCTGCTCGAAGCGATCGAAGATCTTGAATTCACAGGAGAGTTTGACGAGGTGCGGATCAGGTCCGAAGGCGACAGGCTGATCATCACCGTCGACGAAACGCCCCGCTTCGAAGGTCAGCTTGTCTTTGGCGGCGGATTTGACACCGACACCGGTTTTTTTGTGGGCGGTGCTCTGCAAATCGAAGACGCGCTCGGCATTGGCGCCCGGATCAATGCGGAATTGACCCTCGCAGAAGAAATCCAAACCGCGCGCTTTGCCGTTTTTGATCCCGATGCGCTGTCTGAAACGGTGGGGTTGGGCGTCCGCTTCGCCTACAGCAATGTCGAATTCGACAATGTCCTGTTTTCCTACGAAGACATTTCGCTCAGCCCGTTTGTGACATTTGACCTGGGCCGCGGGCGGGAATTGGAAGCGCGGATCGTCTTTTCCGAAACCAATCTGCGCGATGTGGACCCGTCTGCATCGGCTATCCTGCAGTCCGAGGTTGGCAGCGAAAACGCGGTCGCCCTGGGCCTGACCTACAAATTCGGCGGGGTCGATCCCTCCGCAGACCGGTTCACCTGGGGTGTCCTGCTGGACGCAGAATACGCGTTCGCGGGTGATGCCGACTACATTCGCGCTCAGGTCCGGGGGGACATTTTCCTGCCCATAGCAAGGGGCTTTGCCCTGCGATCCACCGCAGAAGCCGGGCACATCGCGGGGCTTGACGATTATATCGTACGCGCCACGGATCGCTTTGTGCTTGGCGGGGCCAGCTTGCGCGGCTTCGAACGCGGCACCGTGACTGTCAGAGATATCGATGGCACCGTTGATACAAATCTGGGCGGCAACAGCTTTGCTGTGATCAGGACAGATCTTTTGGTCCCCTTGTTTCCAGAGAACCCGGATGTCGGCACTTTTGTATTCGCCGACATTGGCAGCGTCTGGGAACTTGAAACCGACACCGCAGCAAGCGGACAATTGTTCGACGGCTTTGATTTGCGTGCCTCATTGGGCATTGGCGCGTCGTATGACTTCGATTTCGGGCGGCTCGAAGCCTATCTTGCCGCTCCGGTCGAAGAAGCCACAGGCGATGACGATGAGATATTCGGCATCACCTTTCGGACGAATTTCTAGCCGCTTTCATCAGCATCTACGCGCCATGCCATATGAGCCATGCGACGGCCCCCCTGCGCCTCAGCATGCTGGCCGAAAACGCTTGACCATAGAGACCGCCTCAGACCCGCTCAGCGATCACGATCAGGCGTCATCGCTTCGTTGACGACCAAAAAGCCGCGCGCCACTCGTGCCTCTCTGGCCCTTGGCAGACCTCTCACTGGCGCAAGCCATCTTTGGCGAAAGACACAGCTAGTCGGTATGTCCTGCGGCCAAGGTCACTGTCAGACTGTCAGTATCACATGTTCAGGCGACGCGGTCGCGTGGGGCTTTGCCTTCGAAAAAGTCATTGAGGTTATCGAGCACGCGAAAGCCCATGGCCTGTCTGGCCTCGCGGGTCGCGCTGCCCAGATGTGGCAGCATCACAAGGTTGTCGCATTGCGCCAGCATCGGATTGACCGCCGGTTCTCGCTCGAACACGTCAAGTGCCGCACCGCCGATGGTGTCAAACATCAATGCCTGCGCAAGCGCCGCCTCGTCCACCACCTCACCCCGGGCAGTGTTGATCAGAAATGCGTCAGGCTTCATCATGTCCAACCGTCGCGAGTTGATCATCTTGGCATTGGCTGAACCGCCCGGGCAATGCAGCGAAACAAAATCGCATTGCGGCAGCAGCGCATCGATGCTTGGCGCTTGGGTGGCGTTGAACTTCGCCAGAATGTCAGCGCGTATCTCGGAGCGGTTGTAAACCACGATGTCCATCCCAAAGCCGAAGTGGGCACGCTTGGCCATTTCCTGTCCGATCCGGCCAAAGCCGATGATGCCCAGCGTCTTGCCCGACACCTTTGCGCCAACCAGATGCGTCGGACGCCATCCATCCCAGTGACCGGCACGCAACTCGCGCTCTCCATCACCCGCACGCCGCGCCACCATCAGCATGAGAGTCATGGCCAGATCAGCCGTGCATTCAGACAGCACGTCGGGCGTATTGGTGATCGCAATGCCATGTGTCTTTGCCATCTCGACATCGATATGGGTGAATCCGACCCCGTAATTGGCAAAGATCTTGGTCTGCGCCTTGGCGACATCCAGTGCCTCGGCGCTGATCTTGTCTGTCACCGTGGGCAGTACGGCATCGTAGCGTTGGATGGCCTCGCGGAACTCTGCCGCTGTCAAGGGGCGGTCGCTGCGGTTCAGCGCGACGTCATAATGTGCGGCAAGCTGCGCCTCGACCGCAGCGGGCCAACGGCGGGTGACCAGAACACTTGGTTTTGCCATCACGCCGCCTCCATCACTTTTGCAATTGTCGCGCCGATCACCGCCGGGTTGTCGGCAACGGTCACACCGGCGGCGGATAGGATTTCCACCTTTTCGGATGCACTTTCGCCAAAAGCCGAAATGATGGCACCCGCGTGGCCCATCGTGCGGCCCTTGGGCGCTGTCAAACCTGCAACATAGGCCACGACCGGCTTTGAGACGTGATCACGGATGTACTCTGCGGCTTCCGCTTCCTGAGGACCGCCGATCTCACCGATCAGGGCGATGACATGCGTATCCTCGTCCCGCTCAAACCGCTCAAGAATATCTCTGAACGACGACCCATTGATCGGATCACCGCCAATACCCACCGACGTCGACACACCAATGCCAAGCTCTTTCAACTGGCTCGCGGCTTCGTATCCCAGCGTGCCCGACCGGCCCACAATGCCAACATGACCTTTCATGTAGATATGGCCCGGCATGATCCCAAGCAGCGCCTTGCCCGGGCTGATCGTGCCCGCGCAGTTCGGCCCTGTCAGCACCATGCGGCGTTCCTTGGGATAGCGGTACATGTAACGCTTGACCCGGATCATGTCCTGCGCCGGGATGCCGTCGGTGATGCACACGCAATACCGAATACCTGCATCCGCAGCCTCCATGATACTGTCAGCTGCAAAGGGCGGCGGCACAAAGACAAGCGACGCTTCGGCCCCGGTTGCGGCCACTGCCTCCTCGACCGTGTCGAACACCGGCAACCCTTCGACAGCCTCGCCGCCCTTACCCGGCACAACGCCGCCGACAACATTTGTGCCGTAGTCCAGCATGTCTTTGGTGTGAAACCGCGCCATTTTGCCAGTGATGCCCTGCACGATGACGCGGGTGTCTTTATCCAGAAGTATGCTCATGACACGGCCCTCAGATTGACCCCTTGAGAGAGGTCGTTTCTCCAAGCCCCCACTGCACGTTCGGCGGCTTCATTCAGTGTTTTCGCGCGGATGATCGGCAGGCCGGACTTGGCCAGGATCTTCTGGCCTTCCTCGACATTAGTCCCCGCCAGGCGCACAATCACAGGCACCTCGACACCCACCTCTTTCATGGCCTGCACAACGCCCTCAGCCACCCAGTCACAGCGGTTGATCCCGGCAAAGATGTTCACAAGGATCGCTTGCACATTCTTGTCGGACAGCACCAGACGAAACGCCTTGGCGACCCGTTCAGGCGTCGCGCCACCGCCGATATCCAGGAAATTCGCAGGTTCGCCACCCGCCAGCTTGATCGTGTCCATGGTCGCCATGGCCAGACCCGCCCCGTTGACGATGCAGCCGATGTTCCCGTCCAGCCCCACGTAGTTCAACCCTCGGTCCGCAGCGCGGCTTTCGCGCGGATCTTCCTGGCTCTTGTCACGCAACTCGGAAATCTGCGGATGCCGGAACAGGGCGTTGCCGTCAAACGTCATCTTGGCATCCAGCGCGATGACACGGCTGTCTTCGGTGATGACCAGCGGATTGATCTCGACCATCGTGGCATCAAGCTCGGTAAAGGCGCGATAACAGCCCTGAAGCGTGCGCACCATCTGCTGCACCAGCGCCGCATCCACACCCAGCTTGAACGCGATCTGACGGCACTGAAATTCGCGCAGGCCCACCGCAGGCTCCACCACGGCACGCACGATGCTGTCGGGCTTTTGCTCGGAAATCTCCTCAATCTCCATGCCACCCTCTGCAGAGGCGACGATCATCACCCGCTGCGTGGTGCGGTCCAGCACAAAGCCCAGATAAATCTCCCGCGCAATCGGCACTGCCGCCTCGACATAGACGCGATAGACACCCTTGCCCTCGGGGCCGGTCTGGTGCGTGACCAGCTTCATGCCGAACATCGCTTCGCTGGCGTCCAGTATCTCGGTGTCACTGCCGCAAATCTTCACGCCGCCCGCCTTGCCGCGCCCCCCTGCGTGGACCTGCGCCTTGACGACCCAGCGTTCGCCACCCAGTTCGCGGGCGCGGTAGGCCGCCTGTTCCGGGCTATAAGCCAGCGCGCCGTCAGGGACGGTCACACCAAACCCGGCAAGCACCTCTTTGGCCTGATATTCATGGATATCCATCGTTTCCCTCCCGTTTATTCGGCTGCGATTGCTGTGCCGTAGTGCCCTTGCAGCACGGCATCGATTTGCGCCTGATCCACATCTGCTCCTAGGTCCCGCAGCGCGGTGGCAAAGCGGTTGACGATATCGGTGATGGCCGCTTCGGACAGCAGGTTCAGAATGCCAATGCGCACCTGAACCGGCTCGGACAGCGTGGGCCAAATGCCAAAGTTCTGCGCCCGACAGTGCTGCACCAACTCCATTTCACGACCCGCAAGGGCCTCGGGCAGGTTCAGCACCACCAGAGACGGCATGTTCGACGTCACATGGCACCCCATCGCCTCGACGCATTGGCGCAACGCCGCTTCGTGGAACGTGTAATCGGCGGCCCGCTGCGTGATGGTCTGTTGCAGGCAAATGCGCAGCGCCTCATGAAAGGCGGACACGGCATAGGCCGAATGCGTCCGGTGATAGGTGCCCTTTTCCACATCCTTGCCGTCAATGATCCCCCAGTGGCGGGCCTCCAGAATCGGGTGGTGGCAGAACGTCCGCGTGCCCGTCGCGCGCAGCGTCTCGATATACTGGTCGCTGAACGACACGGGCGCATAGGTCAGCGGCAAACAGCAGATGCCCTTCTGCGGGCACGATGCCCAGCCATGCACGCCCGGATAGTCGTCAATGCGAAAGTCGCCAACGCCAAGGCTCGACACCGCGTCAACCAGCCCCATTGCGCCATGCTTTTCGCAGGCATCGCTGAAGCCTTGGATGTCGTTCACACGGCCCGATCCCGTTTCCCAATGCGCCATGGCGGCCCATTTGGGTTTGTGTTCGGCCAGCGCCGCCTCGACGACCTTTTCGGTCACGCTTTCGCCGTGCGGGACATCGATAATGACCACGTTTTCAGTCTGGGGATCCAGCGAATTTGCCGCCAGCTCTTCGGCCGAGGCAGCTTTCATACGCACGGTCAGGCCGTCAATGCCCGAAAACGTCCCGTTCACGAACATCACGACCTTGTCGCCGGGCATGACTGCCGCAAACATCATGTCCAGCCCGCTCCACCCCGTGCCGGCAACGCCGAAGGTGTGTGTGTTTTCCGTGCCCATGACCGCGCGCAGCATGTCCTTGCACTCGACCATTCCGCGCAGGACGTCAGCGTGCATGTGGTCGGCCAACCCTGCACCGGCGTATCGTGCGAGCACACGCGCATCGGTATTGCCCGGGCCGGGGCCCGCAGCGATAGTGTCCGGAATATCAAGCTGCGGGAAGGCGAGTGTGTTGGTCATAATATCTCCTGTCGCGCTGGTCCGCGAAATATCGTTGCGGAATTTTTTGGCATGTTGATTGATAAATACGTTGCCCGATAAGAAAACGCCCCTTAGTCCTACTTATGGGTATCTGTCTGGGTAGTAAAAATACTACCCAAAGGTATAAATATACCGATGTATACCGATGGCATACCTGCTCTAATGGGTGGTTTATTCGGAAAAACGCATATGAATCAAAGCCTTGATAAATCCAACTCACCAATTGACATCATGCTCGCCGACAGCAATCCGCTGGTCCTGTCCGCTCTGTCAGAGATCATCGACCGCGATCCGCGATTCTCCTTGGTGGCCACCGCCGCCACGGCTGAGGGCTTTCTGGGCACCGTCATGCGTGTCACGGTCCAGGTTGGCGTCATCGACTGGACCCTGCCCGCACTGGGCGGCGCAAAGTTGATCGAGGTGTTGCGCGATCAGGACAAGGCACCGCGCATCGTGGTCTATGCCGAGGATACAGGCGATTTGCCCCGCCTCGCCATGACCGCAGGCGCCGCCGCCTATGCGCCACGATCCAGCGAAGCCGAAACGCTTCTCGAAACCTGCATCGACGTGGCCGCGGGCAAGATGGTGTTTCCCTTCCTCGACGTCCGCGACCTGCAAAGCGACCCGATCCACCAACTGTCCCGCAAGGAACGCGGCATGCTCGAAGCACTGTCCAAGGGGCTGACCAATCGTGAGTTGTCCAAGGAACTTGGCATCACGGTCAATACGGTGAAATTCCACCTGTCAAATCTCTACGAAAAACTCAGCGTCAAGAACCGCGCGCAGGCCATCGCCTTCTATTATTCATCGCGGCTCGCGCTCGAACGGGACGAGGCCGACAGTATACCCAAATAGACCGAAACTCTTCTTGACAGAATCTTTCGCCGCTGCCCTTTCTCGCGCAATATTAATACGCACGAAAGGCTGCGCCATGTCGTTTCACCCGGTCAACCAAGCCCCCGGTCGTCTCAATCGCTCTGAACTTGCCGTTCCCGGCAGCCAGCCCCAAATGTTTGAAAAGGCGGCGGAATCCGATGTCGATGTCATCTTCCTGGACCTTGAGGATGCGGTGGCACCCGATGAAAAGGAACAGGCGCGCAAGAACATCATCAAGGCGCTGAATGACATCGACTGGGGCACCAAGTCGATGTCGATTCGGATCAACGGGCTCGACACGCACTACATGTATCGCGACGTCGTCGACGTGGTGGAACAGGCCGGCGAACGCCTTGATCTGATCATGATCCCCAAGGTCGGCACGGCCGCCGATGTATACGCCGTCGACATGATGGTGACCCAGATCGAGGATGCGAAAGGCTACAAGAAACGCATCGGATTCGAGCACATCATCGAGACTGCGCTTGGAATGCAGAACGTAACCGAAATCGCAGGCGCCTCCCCCCGTAACGAAAGCCTCCACTTCGGAGTTGCTGACTACGCCGCCTCGACCCGTGCCCGGACCACCATCATCGGCGGCGTGAACAAGGACTATTCGGTCCTCACAGACCCAGACGACGCCGGACACCGTGACACCCACTGGGGTGACATGTGGCACTACGCGCTCGCCCGCATGGTCGTCGCTGCACGCGCCAACGGATTGCGGCCCATCGACGGCCCGTTCGGCGACTTCCAGGACCCCGACGGCTACCGCGCCGCTGCCTACCGCGCTGCCGTTCTGGGCTGCGAAGGCAAATGGGCCATCCACCCCAGCCAGATCGCGCTCGCCAACGAAGTCATGAGCCCCTCCGACGCCGAGATCGACAAGGCCCAGCGCATCCTCGCCGCCATGGCCGAGGCCGAAGCCGCAGGCAAAGGTGCGGTCAGCCTCGATGGCCGACTGATCGACTACGCCTCCATCCGCCAGGCAGAGGTGTTGGTCGAGAAGGCCAAGCAGATATCGGGCGGGTAACCGCGCCCAGACACCAAGAGAAGGGGCCGAGTACAACCGCCCCTTCCAAACATCACACCCACCACGAGTAAAAAAAGTTGCACATTAAGAAAATTTCTGGAACGCTGGTCTATGCAGATGCAGCGTCCAGAAGTGAGTCTTCCGTGAAAGACACCGACCACCCCCACATCAACGGCCGTGCCGTGGCGCCCCTGATACGCAACGCAACCATGGCCCACCAGCGCCAGCTGGCCGCAGGATGGAGGGGCTGACATGGGCAAACCCGACACCCGCTTTGACGTCGCCGCCGCGATCGACACCCAAGCGCAATCGCGCGTGATCGAAATCCACGTGTCCAAGGGCTTCAGCGGGCTTGAACTGACCTCGATCACCCATGTGCTGGCCACCGCCAACACCCTGATCGGGCGTGACCTCTTTTCCTGGCGCTACAGCACCGACACGCCCGGCATCATCACAGGCGATCAGGGCGCGCTCGTGCGGGCCGAACCCGCAATCGGCGACCACCGAATGGCCGACATGATGGTGGTGATCGGCGGCAAGGGCGCGGCGGCAGGCACATGGCTCCCACGGGCCCGCGCGATGCAACGCAAGGCGCGCACAGTGGTCCTGCTGTCAGATGCCGCAACCGCCTATATCAAGGCGACCAAAGCGCCCAGCGGGCGCGTCACCACCCACTGGCGCGACATCACAAGCCTTGTGGAAACGGGCTATCACCCCAAACTCACCACGCATCTCAGCGAAAACTCCGATGGGATTATCACCGCTGGAGGCGCGGGCGCGACGCTTGAACTGATGGCGGGCCTCGTGGCCCCGCATCTGACCCGCCCCCAGGTCGCGGAACTGGGCAATCACCTGCTGCTGCAAACCCTGCGCAAAAGCGACGCCGAACAACCAAGGTGCATCGCCGACAACGAAGGCATGTTCGATGCCCGCCTGACCAAGGTGATCCGCCTGATGGAAGACACGGTAAACGATCCGCTGTCCATGGACGAGATCACGGAACGCGTCGGCGTGTCGACCCGCCACCTGGAACGGGTGTTCCGCACCACTTTCAACGATACGCCCGCACGCTTTTACAAGCGCCTCCGGGTCAAACGCGCGCGCACAATGATCGAAGAATCCCTGCTGCCCATGATCGACATCGCCATTGCCTGCGGCTTTGGGTCCTGCACGACCATGGCCAAAGCGGTCAAAGGCGAATACGGCGTCACCCCGTCCCGGATGCGGTCCCGCAAAAGCGCTCAGCTTTTGACCTATGAACGCGGTCAGACCGCCAGATAGCCGATCGCCACAAACACGATCAGGATCCCGACCCACTGGATACGCGCCACCTCTTCGCGCAGGAACAAGGCGGCCAGAATGATGGTCAGCACACCAAAAGTCGACGCCGCCACCGACGCAAAGGCGGGATAGGCAAATGTACCCGCCAGCATAACCGCGCCAATGGCCGTTGCGTCCAACAGGCCCATGACCGCCAGAATGGGCAAGGCAGATCGGTCTGGCACAACCGGTTGCCGCAGGATCAGCGCAACCGCACCAACAACGCACACCGCAGCGACGCGTGCGACCGCGATGGCCGTCATCTCTGCCCCGCCTGCGACCGACAATTGCCCAAGGGCAAAGGACACTGCGAACCCGATGGCCGCCAGCACAGACCACAGAATTGCGGCGGGGCTCGCGCCAGCGCCCGTGTCATCCCTGGACGTCGCAGCGACAAAGCCGCAGCCTGCCACAACCACCAGCACCGCCAACCATTGCAGCCCGGTCACCGACTGCCCGTTCATCACGGCCCAGCCCACTGACAGGATCGGAAAGCTTGCGACGATCGGGGCCACCAATCGCACCGGCCCAATCGCCAGCGCTCTGTAAAACGCAGCCCCCGTAAGGCCAAAAAACACACCCGAAAGTACCGCAAAGCCTATGGCATCCGTGGCCAGCCCCTCTCCGCCTAGAACAACCGCCAGAACGGCGGTTGCAATGCACCCGCTGACCAGCACCGGAAACAAGGATTGAAAGACGCCAACGCGCTGCGAGATGTAGCGCACCAACGTGTCATGCACGCCCCAGCAGAACGCCGCGATCAGGCCCAGCGTCAGCGCGCCCATGGACTGCCCTTCGAACCGGGATATGTTTTTGTCACGCAGCGTGCCCCTTTGCTTGCGGCATGGCTGCCGTGTGGTTATTCTCACAGTTAAACATTTATTCCGCTAGTGCAAAATTCCGGCGGTGTGGGAGGCGACAATGCTTGACGACCCTTATCCGACGGTAAAGCCCGGCCCGCCGCGTCCCAGCCAGATCATCCAGCCCGCCCAGTTCTCGCTGCCCAAGGGCACCGAACGCTACGTGGTGCAGGGCGGCGGGGCCATCCTGATCCCGGTCGAGGCGGGCGATCAGGTCACCGTCCTCAACGACGAAGGCGGCCAGGTCTGCGAAGTGGTCTGCGCCGATGATCAGGGCCGCGTCGCCGACAGCCTTCTGGATCGCCCCGCGGATGCGCCCGCCGATGGGCTGCGGGCCTTGCTCACCGGCAACGATCAATCTTTGCGTGGCTTGCGGATGGGGCTTGATGCAAGGCGCATCGACCTTGCCACAGCGCGCGCGGTTCGCCTGTTCGACGCGGGCACGCGCGCCAAGGCCGAAGAAGACATGCGCGTCACCCGCGATGGCACGCTGATCATCGCGGCCCCCGGCGGTGCCATGGATTTCGAAGCCCAAGATACCGTCACGCCCCTGACCGTGATGATCAAGCGCGCCACGATCAAAAGCCACGTGAAGTTCGAGTTGCCCGACCCGCTGGCGGACCCGGTGGCCGACATCCGCGTGCACACCCAAACGGCAGAGGCCTATTTCGTCAAAGCAGGCGACTACATCCAGATCATCGACGTCGATGGCCGACAATGTACTGATTTCGAATGCTTTTCGGCCCGCAAGCTCGACAAAGGGATCGAGCACGCGCTCGACGTCACAACGACGCGAACGCTGATGGGCCACGCCTACCCCATGCCCGGTCTGCATGCGAAATACTATGACCAGGAGATGCTGCCGCTGGTCGAAGTGGTGCAAGACACCTGCGGCCGCCACGACGCCTTCGCGCTCGCCTGCTCGGCCAAGTACTACGACGACATCGGTTATCCCGGTCACATCAACTGCTCCGAAAACTTCAACACCGCGCTGTCCGAATTCAACGTCACGGGCCGCCCCGGCTGGATGGCGATCAACTTCTTCTTCAACACCTATCTCGACGAACACGGCGTCATGTATTCCGACGAACCCTGGTCCCGCCCCGGCGACTACGTCCTCTTGCGCGCGCTCACCGACATCGTCTGCGTCTCCTCCGCCTGCCCCGACGACACCACCGCCGCCAACGGCTGGAACCCAACCGACATCCACGTGCGCACCTATAGCGGGCGCGAAACCTTCCAACGCAGCGTCGCCTACCGACCGACCCCCGATGCGGACCCGAAAATGACCAAACAAACCGCCTTCCACGATCAATTCGCCAAGCACACCCGGAATTTCATCGAATATAACGGCTACTGGCTCGCCAACTGCTTTGCCGAGGCTGGCCCGATCGAGGAATACTGGGCCTGCCGCCAAAAGGCGGTGATCATGGACCTGTCGCCCCTGCGCAAGTTCGAAATCACCGGCCCCGATGCAGAAGCGCTCTGCCAATACGTCTTCACCCGCAACATGAAAACGCTCGCCGTCGGCGGCGTCGTCTACACCGCCATGTGCTATGAACACGGCGGCATGATCGACGACGGCACCGTCTTCCGGCTGGGCAAGGACAACTTCCGCTGGATCGGCGGCAACGACTACGGCGGCGACTGGCTGCGCGAACAGGCCGACAAACTGGGCCTCAAGGTCCTCGTCCGCTCCTCCACCGACCAGTTGCACAACGTCGCCGTCCAGGGCCCCGAAAGCCGCGACCTCCTGCGCAAGATCGTCTGGACCGCCCCCCACAACCCCGAGTTCGACCAGCTCGGCTGGTTCCGCTTTACCCCCGCGCGCTTGGGCAACGAAAGTGGCACACCTTTCGTCATCTCGCGCACCGGGTATACGGGCGAGTTGGGCTATGAAGTCATGTGCCACCCCAAACACGCCACCGAAATCTTCGACGCGATCTGGGATGCCGGGCAGGACCACGGCCTCCGCCCCATGGGGTTAGAGGCGCTCGACATGGTGCGGATCGAGGCGGGGCTGATCTTTGCAGGCTACGACTTCTCCGACCAGACCGACCCGTTCGAGGCCGGGATAGGCTTCACCGTCCCGCTCAAATCGAAAACCGACGACTTCATCGGGCGCGACGCCCTGATCCGGCGCAAGGATCACCCCAGCCGCAAGCTTGTCGGCCTCGACATCGACAGCAATGTGCAGGTTGACCACGGCGACTGCATCCATATCGGCCGCGCCCAGATTGGTGAGGTCACGTCCTCCATGCGCTCGCCGCTTCTGGACAAAAACATCGCCCTCGCCCGCATCGACGTGGCCCATGCGGATATCGGCACGCAGGTCGAGATTGGCAAACTCGACGGCCACCAGAAACGCCTGCCCGCCGAAATCGTCCCCTTCGCCCACTACGACCCGAAAAAGGAACGCCCCCGCTCATGATCCGCCGCGCTGTCCTCCTCGGGCTGCTCGCACTCGCCCTGCCCGCCCACGCGCAGGCCGTGAAACTCAAGGCGCACGAGATCGACGCGCTCCTCTCCGGAAACACCGCCATCGGCACATGGGAGGGCACGGACTACCGCCAATATTTCGATCCCGACGGCACCACGATCTACGCTCAGACCGGCGCACGATCCGCCCGTGGCGAATGGCGCATCGACGCGGACAAGGACGAATACCAAAGCATCTGGCCCCGCGACGCGGACTGGGAAGGCTGGTTCGTCATGGAATGGGACGGCACGTTCTACTGGGTCAGCAAGACAACCCCGCCCACACCGTTCGAACTGGTTGAGGGCGAACAGTTGGTGGCCCAATGATCCGCGCGTTGATCCTCGCGCTCAGCACCTCAGCCGCCCATGCGGACACGTATTGCACGGACCTGACGGCCCTCACAAATGGCACCGCCACCGACATCGCCCTGCCCTCCGGCACACAAGGCACCTGCACCACATCGCTCGATCTGAGCGGCACCCGCGCCCTCAACTGCCGCTGGCCCTTCGACTACCGGGCCAAGGCCGCAACCGAAACGTTCTTTGTCTTGCTCGACGCCACAACCCAATGCCTGAACACCGATGGCCTCAGCGATCAGGGCGTGAACCACCCCGACAGCTACGACCTGCGCGAGTTCACCACCGAAACCGCACAAGTCAGCCTTTCGATCAAGGACAAGGGCGCGCTGCAGCAGACCTTCATCTTCCTGCGCGTCGCCCCAAAGCCCTAAGGGTCTGGACCCTAGTTCTGCAAATACACCTCAAGGCTGTCATCCAGCGCATCCACCCACGGCGTGTGGTGCTTGGGTGCCATGGTGCCCGTCATCACGGACTTATATCCGTTGTCGCGGAACGTCATGATCCCCTGCTTTTTGTGGCCCTTCCACTCCTTGAATGCCTGACAGGCCCCCTCGACATCAAAGGACGGGTAATCCGTCTCTGCGATCAATTCCTTGATGTAGTCGCCCTGATACCAAATCGCATCGTAATCATCCGCGCCCGCGTCCTCGCGCGCCACGCGGTCCACCACATCGGCCTCCATCTCGGCCTTCGAAGGCATGGCGATCTTGCCCATGATCGCATCACGCACCCACCAGGCCTGCGCGTCGAACATGTTGAAGGTGAACCACTGATCCTGCATGCCCAGATAGAACAGCGCCGGGTTATGCACCCACGCGACACCCTTATACAGGTCCGCCGTCGCCAGCCGGTTTGCCGTTTTCAGGCACAAATCCTCGGCCATGAAGGGGAAGTGGTGCTGATATCCGGTGCACAGGATCACAGCATCCACATCCCGGCTGGTGCCATCCTTGAAATACGCTGTCTTGCCGTCGACATGGGTCAGCAGCGGCACCTCGGCCCAGTTGTCGGGCCAGTCATAGCCCATGGCCGCCGTGCGGTGTGACACGGTGATCGACTTCGCGCCGTATTTCCAGCATTGCGATCCGATATCCTCGGCGGAGTAACTGGTGCCGACGATCAAAATATCCTGATCCTTGAACTCCAGCGCGTCCCGGAAATCATGGGCGTGCAAAACCCGGCCCTTGAAGCTTTCGAACCCCGGAAACTCCGGCACATTCGGTGTCGAAAAGTGGCCCGATGCACAGATCACATGGTCGAACTCTTCGGTATATTCGCGGTCATTCGGCAGGTCCTTGACCGTCACACTGAACGTACCGTCCTCAAACTCCACCCTGCGCACCGCCGTCTCGAACCGGATCCAATCGCGCACGCCTGCCTTTTCAACACGGCCCTTAATATAGTCGAACAGCACAGCGCGCGGGGGGTAGGACGCGATCTGTTTGCCGAAGTGTTCTTCGAACGAATAGTCGGCAAATTCGAGGCCCTCCTTCGGCCCGTTCGACCACAGATACCGGTACATCGACCCGTGCACAGGCTCGCCATACTGATCCACACCCGTGCGCCATGTGTAGTTCCACAAACCACCCCAGTTCGACTGCTTTTCAAAGCAGACAATCTCCGGGATGTCTTCGCCGTTCTGCTTGGCCGACTGGAAAGCGCGCAGCTGTGCCAGACCTGACGGGCCGGCCCCGATGATGGCAATACGTTTGGGCATGATGCGACTCTCCTGTGGTGTTTTTGGCCAGGTCAATTCGACCGCCATCACCCCTGCAAGTCAACTATTTTGAACGTCAGTGAAAATGAAGTGGTGACTTTTTTGGCGTCGTCGTGTTGATTTCAAGCAGCTGCATGGAAAGGGGTGGGCCATGACCAAACCACACTTCAGTTTTTGGATCATCGCGGGCCTTGGACTGGCGTGGAACCTGATGGGATGTCTGAACTTCATCACCCAGATGAACGCAGATGCCGTGGCCAAGATGCCCGAGCTTTATCAGCTCATCATCGCGGCGCGTCCGCTCTGGGCCACGCTGGCTTTTGGCTTTGCCGTCTTTGGCGGGGCGTTGGGCTGCATCCTGTTGCTCTTGCGGCGACGCATGGCAACCATCGCCTTGCTGGTGTCACTTCTAGCCATCGTCCTGACCGTGATCCAGACCGTCTCCGTGGTCGGCATGGCCCCCAGCACCGTCCTTGCGTTGCTCGTCGGCGCGGCCCTCTTCTGGTACGCAACCATCGCTCAGCGCGCTGGCTGGTTGCACTAGTCCCTGCGACCGCCTGCCTTCCGCGTCAGCTTGCCAGAAACGTGGTTAAAATCCTGCAAACGAAACGCGCGCAGGACCAAGTCACTGATCCTGCGCGTGAAAGATAAAATGGTTCACATTTCGTAGGCGCTGCGAACACGCTGTCCCCGCGGGGACAAACTCAGATATCGAGCGTGTTGTCCTTCTCCCACTGCGAAAAATGCGCCGTGAAATCGTTCCATTCCTGCGTCTTCATCTTGATATACGACGCCGAAAACTCCTCCCCCATCGCGGCCTTCAGGCTCTTGTCCTTGTCGAACTCCCGCAGCGCGTCCAACATGTTCAACGGCAGCTTCGGCGCCCCCCGCACCTTGTGCCCTTCCGCATACATATCAATATCATGTCGCTTGCCCGGATCGGCTTCGCTGCGAATACCGTCAAGCCCCGCCGCGATGATCACAGCCTGCAGCAGGTAGGGGTTCGTCGCCCCGTCCGGCAGCCGCAGCTCGAACCGACCGGGCCCCGGCACGCGGACCATGTGCGTGCGGTTGTTGCCGGTCCAGGTGACCGTGTTCGGTGCCCAGGTCGCACCAGACATCGTACGGGGTGCGTTGATGCGTTTGTAGCTGTTGACGGTCGGGTTGGTGATCGCGGCCAGGGCGCTGGCGTGCTTCATGATGCCGCCAAGGAAATGGCGGCCCTTTTCGGACAGGCCCAGTTCGGCCGTCTGGCTGCTGTCGTTGGGTTCCATCGCGAACACGTTGGTCTTGGCGTCCCCGCCGGGCGCGTCCCAGACGGAGATGTGGGCGTGGCAGCCGTTGCCAGTGAGGCCCTCGACCGGCTTGGGCATGAAGGTCGCGCGGAAGCCGTGCTTTTCGGCCACCGATTTGGTCATGAACTTGAAGAAGGAGTGCTTGTCGGCGGTGCGCAGTGCATCATCGAACTCCCAGTTCATCTCAAATTGACCATTCGCGTCTTCGTGGTCGTTCTGATACGGGCCCCAGCCCAGATCGAGCATGTAGTCGCAGATCTCGCGCACCACGTCATAACGGCGCATCACGGCCTGCTGGTCGTAGCAGGGCTTGGCCGCCGTATCATATTCGTCGCTGATCTGCTCACCGTCCGGTGTCATAAGGAAATATTCAGCTTCGATCCCGGTCTTCACATGCAGCCCTTCGGCGGCGGCCTCGTCAATCAGGCGGCGCAGCACGTTGCGAGGGGCTTGGGCGACGTCTTCGTCCTCCATCACACAGTTGCCTGCGACCCACGCCACTTCGGGCTTCCAAGGCAGTTGGATCACGGAGGACGGGTCTGGCACCGCCAGCATGTCGGGATGCGCGGGCGTCATGTCGAGCCAAGTGGCAAAGCCTGCAAAACCCGCGCCGTCCTCTTGCATGTCGGCGATGGCCTGCGCAGGCACCAGCTTGGCCCGTTGACCGCCAAACAGGTCGGTGAAGGAAATCATGAAATACTTGACGCCATTGTCGGCGGCGAATTTTGCAAGATCAGTTGTCATCTGTCTGTTCCTGTTGGTCTTTTATGTGGTGAGGGCGCGTGCCGTGATGGCCGCGCCCTTCGTTAAGAGTTTAGTAAGAGGTGCCGGGCTTGCCGGGATACCAGTCGGTGCCAGCGAGTGGGATTTTCGCCATCGCCGCAGCCTCTAGCGTCAGCGCGCACAGGTCCTCGGGCTCAAGATTGTGGAGGTGGTTCTTGCCGCAGGCGCGCGCGATGGTCTGCGCCTCAAGTGTCATGACCTTGAGATAGTTGTTGAGCCGCCGCCCGCCTTCGATGGGATCAAAGCGTTTCATCAATTCGGGGTCCTGTGTGGTGATGCCAGCGGGGTCCTGCCCCTCGTGCCAGTCATCATAGGCCCCGGCGGTGGTGCCAAGCGCGTTGTACTCCGATTCCCATTTCGGATCGTTGTCACCCAGCGCGATCAATGCTGCCGTGCCGATGGCCACCGCGTCGGCCCCAAGCGCCATCGCCTTGGCCACATCCGCACCCGTACGGATACCGCCCGAGACGACAAGCTGCACCTCGCGGTGCATGCCAAGGTCCTGCAGCGCGCGTACCGCTTCGCGGATGCAGGCGATGATGGGTTGGCCCACATGTTCGATGAACACATCCTGCGTCGCCGCCGTGCCGCCTTGCATGCCGTCCAGAACCACGACATCAGCACCAGCCTTGATGGCAAGCGTGGTGTCGAAATAGGGGCGCGCGCCGCCGACCTTGATATAAATCGGTTTTTCCCAGTTGGTGATTTCACGCAACTCGAGGATCTTGATTTCGAGATCGTCGGGGCCGGTCCAGTCCGGGTGACGACAGGCGGAGCGCTGATCGATCCCTTTAGGCAGATTGCGCATCTCGGCCACACGGTCGGAGATCTTCTGGCCCAGAAGCATGCCGCCGCCGCCGGGCTTGGCCCCTTGGCCCACGACAATCTCGATCGCATCGCACCGGCGCAGGTCGTCAGGGTTCATGCCGTAGCGCGAGGGCAGATACTGATAGACCAGCTTGTTGGAATGGCCGCGCTCTTCCTCGGTCATGCCACCGTCGCCGGTGGTGGTCGAGGTGCCCGCCATGGTGGCCCCACGGCCCAGAGCTTCTTTGGCCCCGCCGGACAGCGCGCCGAAGGACATGCCCGCGATAGTGACGGGGATATCCAGCTGGATCGGGTTCTTGGCAAAGCGGGTGCCGAGGGTCACGTTGGTGTCGCAGCGTTCGCGGTAGCCTTCGAGCGGGTAGCGCGAGATGGACGCCCCCAGAAACAGCAGGTCATCGAAATGGGGCAGCTTGCGTTTCGCCCCGCCGCCGCGAATGTCATAGATGCCCGTCGCCGCCGCGCGCCGGATTTCGGCGTTTACGGGGTTGGAAAACGTGGCAGACTGGATCGGAACCGTGCGCGGTGCGCCGTTGTGGTCGTCTTTCATGAGCCGCCCCTTAATACGCGTTATCAATGTTGAAGTTGTAAAGCTGGCGGGCCGATCCGTAGCGTTTGAACTCGGAGGCCTTGGCATCACAGCCGCCGCGTTCCAGCAACTCTTCGAGAATGGCGATATGTTCGGGCCGCATCTCTTTCTCGATACAGTCGGCCCCCAGCGATTTGACCGAACCGCGCACGAACAGCCGCGCCTCGTAGAGAGAGTCGCCCAGCGCCTCGCCTGCGTCACCGCAAACCACAAGGTTGCCGGACTGCGCCATGAAGGCCGACATGTGCCCGATATTGCCGTGCACGATGATGTCGATGCCCTTCATCGAGATGCCACAGCGCGACGAGGCATTGCCCTTGATCACCAGCGTGCCGCCATGGCCCGTGGCGCCGGCGTATTGCGAGGCATCCCCTTCGACCAAGACCATGCCGGACATCATGTTTTCCGCCGTGCCGGGGCCGACGGAGCCGTGCACATGCACGGTCGCCTGCTTGTTCATGCCCGCGCAGTAGTAGCCAGTGGAGCCTTTGATATTCACTTCGATGGGCGCATCAAGGCCCACGGCGATGGCGTGGCTGCCCTTGGGGTTCACGATTTCCCAATGGGTTTGGTTCGTGTTGGCGGCCTGCGCGTGCAGGGTGGAGTTCAGTTCGCGCAGCCCCTGCGCTTCGAGGTCAAAGGTTTGCATTTAGGCCGCTTTCTCTTGCGCGGTTGGGGCCGCGTTGTGCGACCAGAAATAAACGGTTGCGGGCTCGGGTTCCCAAACCTTGGCCCCTTCGATGCCCGGCAGGTTGACCAGCGCGCGGTATTCAGACCCAAAGGCCACGTATTGATCGGTTTCGGCCATCACGGCGGGCTTGCACGCGATGGGGTCGCGCACCACGCCAAACCCGTCCTTGGTGCCGACGACAAAGGTGAAGAACCCGTCGAGATCATCCAGGCTGGAGGTCAGCGCCTCGCCCAGGGTCGAGCCGGTCTGCATCTTCCAGGTGAGGTAAGCTGCGCCCACTTCGGTGTCGTTTTCGGTTTCGATATGCACGCCAAGGCGGCGCAGCTTGCGGCGCAGCGAGTTGTGGTTCGACAGCGACCCGTTGTGCACGAGGCATTGGTCGATTCCGGTGTTGAACGGGTGTGCGCCCATGGTCGTCACCGCCGACTCGGTTGCCATGCGGGTGTGCCCGATGCCGTGGGTGCCAGACATTTTGCGGATATCAAAGCGCTCTGCCACATTTTTGGGCAGGCCGACTTCCTTGTAGATTTCGAGGGTGGAGCCGTGGCTCATTACCCGCACATTGGGGCGGATTTCGGCCAGGATTTCGCGGGCTGCGGCGACCTGATCGGTTTGGATGGACAGCACCGCGTGGGTGTCTTTGATGTCCATCGACACCTTGCCCTTGACGCGCTTGCGCAGGTCATTGTCGAGCTTGTCAAAGTCGACGTCGGGCGTGTTGGATTGCACGGTCAGCTTAGCGTTACCTGTTGTTTCCTCACCATAAATCGCGATGCCCGCGCTGTCGGGCCCGCGGTCGGTCATGGTGATCAGCATGTCGGTCAACATGTCGCCAAGCCGGGGTTCCAGCGAGGTGTCTTTCAGAAAAAGTCCGACGATCCCGCACATGCGAAGGCCCTCCCAAAAAGTGATCTGTCGTTCGACTCGAACGCTAGCATCGTTAGATCACATGCTCAACCAATGGGAAACTATTTTTCACTGCAGTTAAAAAAAGAGTCGCCAGACGAAAGTTGTCATGCTTCAATTCGGCCAGCGCCGCGCTCGGCATACGACGGCGCGCCAACCGACAGTCCAACACGGGGGTTCATCGTGGAAGAGCAAATCGCAGAGCTGACGGCACAGATTGCCGCGCTGCAGGGCAAGAGTGGTGTGACGAACACCATGTTTGCCGAGACATTCTATTATCTGACCATCCCGCTGATGATCATCATCCATGCGGGGTTTCTGGCCTATGAGATGGGGGCGTCGCGTCTGAAGAACGTGCTGAGTTCGGGGGTGAAGAACATCCTGGCGTTCGCGTTCATGATCCCAACCTTCTATTTCTTTGGCTGGTGGGTCTATTGGGGCTTTCCGACGGGGTTGCCGGGGGCTGCAGGGCCCGCGGGCATCTCGGGCGTGGAATATGCCAACGCTATCGCGTGGGGTTGGGGCGAGAGCGCCCAGTATATGGGGCCGAACATCGCGGATCAGGCGTCTGGCGTGTTCTTTGGCGCCTTTGCTCTGTTCGCCGCGACGACGGCGTCCATCATGTCGGGCGCGGTGATTGAGCGGATCCAGACCGTGGGTTTTGTCATTCTGGCCGTGGTGCTGGGGTCGTTTGCCTGGGTTGTGGCGGCCGCTTGGGGCTGGCACGCGGATGGCTGGCTGGTCACGCAATTTGGTGTGCATGACTTTGGTGCGGCGGGCCTTGTGCACGCGGTGGCCGGGTTCTTTGCCCTTGGTGTGCTGATCAACCTTGGGCCGCGCATCGGCAAATTCAATGCGGATGGTACAGCCAACCACATCGCGGGGCACAACATGCCGCTGACAGTGACCGGGCTGATGCTGATTATCGTGGGCTTCTGGGGCTTCCTCATGGCGTGCGTGATCGTGCCCGGAGAGGCGTGGAGCTGGTTTGCAGACAAGCCGTCCACGATCTACGGCACGCCCATCACATTGTCGGCGCTGGCCTTCAACATCCTGATGGCTGTCGCGGGCGGCATCATCGGCGCGTGGGTTCTGACACGTGATCCGTTCTGGATGATGTCGGGCGCTCTGGCCGGCATCATCTCGACCGCGTCCGGTCTGGACATCTATTACCCTGCGCTAACCTTCATCGTCGCCTTCTCGGCCGGTGTGATCCTGAAACCTTGCGCCACATGGCTGGAGAACCGCGGCATCGACGATGCGGTTGGCGCGGTCACGGTGCACGGGACCATCGGCCTGTATGGTGTGGTGATGTTGGGCGTTTTTGCGTCGGGCTACCCGGCGCTGCAGGGTGCCGCGGGCGAAGTACCAACCATCAATCTGATGGGGCAGGTCGTCGGGGCTGTCGTGTTCTTCCTGCTGGGGTTTGTGCCCGGATATGTGGTGTCCTTCATCCTGAAGATGTTCGGCATGCTGCGTATCCCGGAAGGCGCGGAACTGGCGGGCATGGACATGGTGAAAGTGCCTGCCGCTGGCTACCCCGAAGGCATTCCCGCACCCGGCGTCAATCTGGCGCCCGGCGAGTAATCGAACAGAAAAGGAGAAGACCATGGGTTTTCCATATGACGAAGCAAGCTGGTCGGTTGTCGACGGGGCCATGTTCATGGGCTGGGGCAGCGCCATGCCGGGCCTGTACACCCTGATCGCGGCAGGCATCTGTGGGGCGGTGCTGCTGTTCGGGCAAAAGACCGAAAGCGCCAAGACCAAGCAGTTCGACAAGTAAGCGTCTCGGACGCGGGGAAGGGGCGGCCAGCGGTCGCCTTTTCTCTGTTCAATATTTGCCCACCAGGAAAAAAAGTTGCATCGCATTCTTGCTTTTCAAACAGGGCTGAGGCTGAATACGCCGTAACAAAGACTCAAAACCAACAGGGATGAACACCATGGCCATTCTATGGAGAACCTCGGCACTTGCCGCGCGCCACGCAGAGATCGGAGGCGAGCTGGAAGACTGGAATGGCATGGGAACCGCGTGGTTCTACGACGACACACCAGAACGCGCCAAGGCCGACTATGAAGCGATCCGCACCAAGGCGGGGCTGATGGATGTGTCGGGCCTGAAGAAGGTGCATGTGGTGGGCGAAGACGCCGCCTATGTCATCGACCGGGTGACCACGCGCAACGTGGAAAAGATCGCACCGGGCCGCGCCGTTTACGCCTGTATGCTGGATGACCGCGGCCTGTTTGTCGACGACTGCGTGATCTACCACATTGCTGTCAATTCCTGGCTGGTCGTGCATGGCACCGGCATCGGGATGGAGCAGTTGACGACTGTGGCCGCGGCCAAGAACTGTTCGGTCATCATGGATGACGATCTGCACGACATGTCGCTGCAAGGGCCAAAGGCGGTCGATATTCTTGCCAAGGAAATCCCCGGCATCCGTGATCTGGCCTATTTCGGTATCTGGCAGGGGCGGCTCTTTGGCCGCGACGTGATGATCTCTCGCACCGGGTACACCGGCGAGCGGGGGTACGAGATTTTCTGCCGCGCCAAGGATGCGGTGCATATCTGGGACAACGTGCTGGAGACCGGTGGCGACGATGTGCGCCCGACGCAGTTCAGCACGCTCGATATGCTGCGGATTGAAAGCTATCTGCTGTTCTATCCCGGCGACAACTCGGAAACGTTCCCGTTCGAAGACGGCACGCCTGCGGGTGACAGCCTGTGGGAACTGGGCCTCGATTTCACCGTGTCGCCCGGCAAGGAAGGGTTCATCGGGTCCGAAAACCACTATGCTATGAAGGGCAAGGAGCGGTTCAAGATCTATGGCGTGAAGCTGGAAGGCGACGCCATGGACCAGATGGAGATGTTTGCCCGCGTGCATCACGACGGCAAGGATGTGGGCGTGATCACCTATGGCCTGTCGTCGGACCTCAACGGCTATTCGGTGGCGATTGCGCGGCTTGATCCATCCGTGGCAAGCCCCGGCACCAAGCTGACCGTGGTACAGCCGGATGGCACGGAACTCGCTGCGACGGCGGAAGAGATGCCGTTCTATGACAAGGACAAGACGATCCGCACTGCCAAGGGCTGATATCCTTGAGGGCGCAAGGGGCACCGCCCTTTGCGCCCTTTTCACGAGACGAGGACAGGTATGTCGAAGTTCGAATTTCCCCCGTCGATCAAAAGCCGCCCGGTCTACGGCACGCTTGAGGCACGACAGGGCAAGGCGCATCTGATGATTGCGGATGCCGAAGGGGCCGAAGCGATCGTCGGGATCGCAACGCCGGAATTGATGGCAAAAACCCACATCATCTATATTCCGCGCGGGTGCGATCATGCAGATGCCCTGCGTGGCCTGAACCCGGCGCAGTTTTACGAGGGGCCGACCTATGCCGCGTCCGTCCAGCGCATACGCCGCGTCCTGCAGGATGCGCATATGGGCTTGCAGGTCTATCTGACCGGGACCGAAGGGTTGATGGGTCAGGCACAGAACGAAGCCATGCAAGCCGGTATCCCCCACACCGCCATTCAGACCGAACATCGCGGGTCTGTCGCCCGCCGCATGCAGTGCGTGCATTGCAAGGGCATCACCGAAGACGTTGAGACCGACCCGTTCGTGTGCAGCCATTGTGGGCTGAACCTGTTTGTGCGTGACCATTATTCGCGCCGGTTGGCCGCCTATCAGGGCGTGTGCATCGACGCCGAAGACCCGGGCAATGTGCCGGAACCGAAGGGGATTTACGAATGAGTGCCGCCCCGCAGAAAGCCAAGCCCGGCGCTGAGAAGATCGAGGTGGTTGTATCGGCGGTTGTGCCTTTGAATGACCTCGTCACCCGGTTCGAGTTTCAGCGCCGCGATGGCGCTGCGTTCCCGCCTTTTTCCGGGGGCGCGCATACGGTTGTGACCATGCAGGATGGCGACCGGACGCGTCTGAACCCCTATTCGCTGATGTCGGACCCCGCGGACCTGAGCACCTATGCCATTTCCGTGCGCCGGGATGATGAGGGGCGGGGTGGATCGCTGTTCATGCACCGCAACGTGTCGGTGGGGGACGAGATGACGATCACCTATCCGGTGAACCTGTTCTCTCTCGATCTGAGGGCGCGCAAGCATGTGTTTTTCGCGGGTGGCATCGGCATTACGCCCTTCATGTCCATGATTGCCCAGTTGGAGCGGCAAGGCGGGGCTTGGGAGTTGCACTATGCCTGCCGGACCGAAGCGCTGGGCACCTATGTGGACCAGCTGACCTACAAGCATCCCAACAAGGTGCATGTGTATTACGACGATCAGAGCCAGGCGATTGATCTGGAATCGCTGCTGGATGGGCAACCGTTGGGGACGCATGGCTATGTCTGTGGGCCGAAGGGCATGATTGATTGGGTGCATGCCACCGCGTCCGCGTCAGGCTGGCCCGATGCAAACGTGCATTCCGAAGAGTTTCTGGCCCCGGAACCGGGCGTGCCGTTCGAGGTGCGCCTGTGCAAGTCAGACAAGACCATCACCGTGGGCGAACACGAAAGCCTGCTGGAAGCGATCGAGCGCGCGGGCGTTGAAGCGCCGTTCCTGTGCCGGGGCGGATCGTGTGGGCAGTGCGAAACTGATGTGGCCCACGCAGATGGCACATTCGTGCACCGCGATCACTGGCTGGACGACGACCAGCACGCCAGCGGGGACAAGATCATGCCCTGCGTCAGCCGCTTTATCGGGACATTGGAGCTTGAACGATGACCATTCAATTCAACGACGAGACGTTCCGTGACGACTATTCGTTCCGCAATTCGGACTGGGCGATCAAACGCTTTCCGTTTCCGTTCCACGAAGACAGCTATATGTATGCCGTCAACATGGAGCAGCACCGGGGCGGGCCCGAAGGGTCGGTCTATGAAAAGCGGTTCGATGTGGATGAGCATTATGTGGCCGAGATGCGCGACCGGGCGATGGTGCTGGCGGACGATCCGCTGCGCTGCCAGTCGCTGCCGCATATGACGCTGGCGGGGTGGGATCTGCTGGAACTGATCATGGTGTCGAAGTCCGAGGATTACCCGGACCTGTTCGAACTGCACCGCGATGGCGATCAGTGGCGCTGGGTGAACAAGCCCTTGGGCATTGACGACACGTTCACCTTTCTGGACGACACCACCCTGCCCTATGGCCCGATGGAGTATATCACGCGCCAGACCCAGGGGGATTTCTGCGTGCTGGATCAGCGCGAGAACAACCTTTGGATGGACGCGGGCATGGTGACGACGCAGGCGGATTGGAGCCTCGATTTTGACATCGGCATGAACTTTTTCGAATGGCACGCGCCGGTGCCGCTGGCGCATGAAAAGGGTATCTTTGTGCGCGCGCTGAAATTCCTTTTGAACATCCAGCAAGGCGCGCCCGCGCGGCGGCTGAACTGGACCATGACGGTCAATCCGCTCCTCGACACCAGCCCAGAGAACTACCACAAATGGGGCATCCAGAAAACCACGCTGACGCCGGAAAACATCGGGTCTAAGCAGCATCTGAGGGTCGAATTGCAGACATTCTTCCGCCTGCCCCGCTCGAACGCCTTGGTGTTCCCGATCCG
Organism: Pseudomonadota bacterium; assembly: GCA_039179785.1. GTDB lineage: Bacteria > Pseudomonadota > Alphaproteobacteria > Rhodobacterales > Rhodobacteraceae > Tateyamaria. The sequence continues at coordinate 73,977 of JBCDEK010000007.1, forward strand.
CTGCTATCTTTGCAGCTTTCAGGACCTGATGACGATGCCCAAATGGGGCCGCCGCCTGCACCGCGTGGTGCGCGACCTGCCTGTGGAAC
>JBCDEK010000089.1:0-12631 GCA_039179785.1 Pseudomonadota bacterium
CAGATGCGACGCGCGCAGTCGGTGGCGGCCATGGCCACAGTGCTTTGCCCCAGACCAGCAAGTGTCGCCACAATACGTCCCATCCAGTCGGCAATACGCAGGACCGGCCCGCGATCCGTATGCCAGCTGCGTCCCGGATCATCCAGCTTCAAGGCGTCCGCCAGAGCTGCGCGCGTCGCATCTGCTTGTGGCCCAAGGGCTGCTGCGGTGCCGGAAGCACCACTCAGCGACACCCAAAGCGACGCGCTCTTCAGCGCCGCCAGATCATCCAAAGCGTCGGCCAAAGGCTGCCCCCATTGCGCCAGCACCGCACCCCAGCTTGTGGGTGTGGCGTGCTGCCCGTAGGTGCGCGAGACCATCGGCGTCTCGGCATGGGTCGCTGCTTGCGCGCCCATCGCTTCAAGCGTTTTGGTCAACGTGTCCTGCTGGACGGCCAGCGTTTGACGCAGGCGCAGCATCAGGGCCGTGTCAATGATGTCCTGACTGGTCGCGCCCCAATGCGCGTATTGCGCATGTTCGGGTGCTTCCATCGCCTTGCGAAACTCGGACACGAGGGCAGGGACACTGACCCCATTCTGTCCTGTCGCCTGCGCAAGCGCCGCCGGATCGATCTGTACTTCAAGGGATGAGCGGTGAATGAAGGCGGCACTCAGCTCGGGGATCACGCCGTGTGCGCCTTGCACCTTGGCCAAGGCCCCCTCGACCAGCAGCATGGCGCGCACCTCGGCGCTGTCAGACCAAAGCCGCCCGACCTCGCCCGTGGGGAACAATTGCCCGTACAGAGCCGACGAAAAGACCGAGGCTGCCATGGATCAGATATGCCCCGTGGCGCGCATGAAGTCGACAAGCACGCGGGCGTATTCCTCGGGCTGTTCAACGCACGGAAGGTGTCCTGCTTTGCGGATCAGATGAAACTGGCTGCCGGGGATCAGATCGACGGTTTCACGCACCAGATCGGGCGGGGTAGAGCCATCCTCGGTCCCCGCGATGCCCAGGGTGGGCAGGCGCAGCTTTGCTGTCGTGGCATAGAAATCGGTGCCCGAGATCGCGGCGGAGCACCCGGCATAGCCCTCGTCCTCCTGCCGCACCAGCATATTGCGCCACAATTCAAGTTCGACCCCATGGTGGAAGTCGCGGCTGAACCAGCGGTCCATAACCGCGTTGGCAAGCTTCTCGATCCCGCCGGTGTTCACATCCTGAATGCGATCCGCCCACATCTCCTTGGTGCCGATCTTGGCGCCGGTGTTCGACAGCACCATCGCGCGCATCAGGTCCAGCCGCTTCACGGCCAGGCCTTGGGCAATCATGCCGCCGATCGAAAGCCCCACAAACATCACGTCCTTGAACCCGTGCATGTCCATCAACGTCTCGCAGTCGCTGACCAGCGCCCCCATAGAATAGGGCGCAGGCGGGCAGGTGGACAGGCCATGGCCGCGCTTGTCGAACCTCAGGATGCGCAGGCCTTCGGGCAAGAGCGGCAGGATCGGGTCCCAGAGCCGCATATCGGTGCCCAGCGAGTTCACAAAGACCACAGGCGCCCCATCGTCCGGCCCGTCGATGCGGTAGTGCAGGCGCACGTCACCCAAATCCGCCATGTGCATGATATCTAATCCTTCAGCCGCATATGCGCGATGATCTGCCCGTGATCCGAGGCCAGCTTGTTATACGGCGCCTCGGCATGGCTGCCATCGGTCAGATGATCGTTCAACACGCTGAAATAGTCCATCTGCCCAATGCTTGTCGGCGCGTCAGGTAGGAAGTGGCAGGACATATAGATCTGGTCGATGCTCTCGTAAACGCCTCCAAACGCCACCGTATAGACCATGTCGCGGCTGGACTTGCGAATGAATTGCTTTTCCGCCGAGTGTAGGCGCACGGCCTCGATATTCTCGCGGATTCGTGCGTCGTCCTCCTCCGAATACCGATCACGCGGGGTTTCTGCGTTGTGGCGCAACATCCACGCATAGTTTTTGAACGGATGTTCGCCGCTGATGATCTCCGAACTCACCGCATGTTCGCCATCGTTGAAATCGCCCATGACCATGACGGGGTGCCCGGCCTGCAGTTCGGCCACAATGGCGCGGCGCAGCACCCAAGCCTCAGCCATGCGGCGCAGGGCGGACCGCACACCGCCCAGGGCACGCCCCACCGGATCATAGCTGGTCAGGTCGACCTCGGGCGGAAACTTTGCCCCGGCGGGACGGACAAATTCGCCCAGCTTGGATTTGAGGTGGCAGTTGAACACGGTGATCACGTGGCGCCCCACTGGTACGCGCACCTTCAGGATTGGCCGGCTGAGCCGCGTCAGGCGAAAACTGCCACCGCCGCCTGGGCCCATCGGGCCAAAATCGATGTCGACGGGGGCGGGCAAGTCCTGAATGATCTCTGGCGCGCCTTCGAACCCAAAGCGCGACAGGATCGCGACGCCGGGTCGGCGTTGACCCGGGCCCCCATCGTTCACGTTCGCAGCGACGGCAAGGGCGGCATCGGTATAGGGGCGGTAGGCCAGCTTGCGAAAGATCGCCTTGCGTCTGTACCGTTTGTCGGGTCCCGGAATGTGCTCGGCATTGTCAGCGCGCCCCTCGGCGTCGGCCGTATCGATGACCGCGCGCAGGGTGTGCTCCTCAAAAATTTCCTGAAAGCCCACGATGTCGGCGTCCATGGTCTGCAGCTGCTCGGCCAACCAGTCGACCTTCCACGCATATTCTTCGGGCGTATACTGCTGGAAGCGGTAGTATTCCTGATCGGGTCCAATCAGGTTCTTGACGTTAAAGCTGGCGATGGTGAAGTCGGTCATGCAAGGGTGTCCAATGCGCGCTGGAAAATGTCAGGGTCCACGTTCCCGCCCGATATCGTGACGATCACGTCATCCCCTTCAATCTCATCCTGCCGACACAGAGCGGCAGCAAGGGCCACAGCCCCGCCGGGTTCAGCGACCACTTTCAGCCTCAAAAAGGCCTGCGCCATGGCTCGCAGCGCTTCGTCCTCGGTGACAACCAGCCCTGGCCCGCACAGGCGGTGCATAATGGGAAAGGTCAGATCACCGGGTTGCGGTGTGATGATGGCGTCACAGATATTGCCGGACACGGCGTTGTTCCGTTCAATCCCGCCAGCGCGCAGCGACCGGGTCACATCATCGAAACCTTCAGGTTCGGCAGGGCGCACACGCAAACCCGGCGCATCCGCTTCAAGGGCGAGGGCAATCCCGCTGGTCAACCCACCACCCCCACAACACACGATCACATCCGCGGCGACAACACCCATATCCGCCGCTTGTTCCGCAATCTCAAGTCCAGTGGTGCCTTGGCCCGCAATCACCTGTGGTTCGTCAAAGGGCTTGATCAGGGTCAACCCACGCTCGTCCGCCAGCTGTGCGCCGATGATGTCGCGGTCCCCCGAGCCACGGTCGTAGAGGACCACCTCTGCCCCAAGGGCCCGCGTGTTCTCGATCTTCAAGACGGGTGCATCGCGTGGCATCACAATCACCGACGGAACACCGTGCATTTGTGCCGCCAGCGCCACGCCTTGCGCGTGATTGCCGCTGGAAAAGGCGATCACACCAGTGCTGCGTACAGCCTCATCCAGCGCGGAAAGCGCCGACCAGGCGCCCCGAAATTTGAAGCTGCCGGTATGTTGCAGGCACTCGGGCTTGATCCAGACCCGCCGCCCCGCGATGTCGTCGATGAAGGGAGAGTTGAGTAGCGGCGTCATACGCGCGTGCCCGTTCAGGCGGGTTGCAGCCGCGCGGATCATGTCGATATTCACGTGAGTTTCTCCATCCAGGCGCGTATGGCTGCCAGTGCTTCCGGCTCGTCCAGAAACGGGACATGTCCCCGCCCAGGCACCTCGGCATAGATCATATCTGGGCGTCGACTCCGCATGGTCTGTGCGGTGTCAGCACTCAGCAGATCGGACCCGGCCCCTCGGATCAGGGCCAGCGGCTTACCTGCGAGCGCATCAAAAAAGGGCCACAAGTCCGGCACTGCGCCACCCGCCTCGACGGCGTCGCGCAGATGCGGGTCATAAGTGATGTCAAGGCCCTCACCGGTGTCGACGAAATGGGTCCGGGCCTCTTGCATCCAACGCGCGGCAGGCACGCCCTCAAAGCCTTGCAAGACACGTGGCAAAGCCGCTGCCGCCTCTTCAAAGCTGCGCGCCGCCGGGCGTCGACCGAGATAAGCCGTGATCCCACTCAGCCCCTCTTCCTCCAACTTCGGTCCCACATCATTCAAGGCCACCCCCAACAAGCGCCCCGGCGCGGCGGCTGCCAGCCCCATGGCATTCAATCCGCCGCGCGAGGTGCCCAGGATCGCCACCGCCGACAGCGACAAATGGTCCATCAACTCCATCACGTCGCGGATTTCAATGGGCAAGGAATAGTTCTGCCAGGTCTCATCCCATTGCGACCGCCCGCGCCCACGGTAATCCATCTTGATCAGCCGACAGGGCGGCAGATGCGGGGTGACATATTGGAAATCCTGCGTGGTGCGCGTCAGGCCGGGCAGGCACAGCAGGGGCAGGCCTGCGCCATCGTCCTCGAAATAAAGGCGCAACCCGTCCGAAGTCAAAAAAGTGCTCATGCGGTGACAAGCTCCGGTATGCCTGTCAGGTCGGTCAATATGTGCTGTGGTGCCCAAGGCAGACGGTCCACTGGCTCGCCCGCGCGATTGACCCAGACGGTTGCAAACCCATACCCGCTTGCCCCCGCCGCGTCCCAGCCATTGGATGACACAAACAACACTTCGTCCCTGGCGCACGCAAAACGCTTCCCGACCAGGTCATAGACCCGCACGTCAGGCTTGAAGATGCCGACGCTTTCCACAGACAGACAGTCGTCCAGCACATCCCCGATGCCCGCTGATTGCACCGCGCCTTTCAGCATGTCGGGGGATCCGTTGGACAGGATCGCTGTGTTTAAGCCTTTGTCCTTGAGCGCGTGCAGCATCGCGGGGACCTCAGGGTACGCTTGCAATTCCCAGTAGAGCGCCAAGAGGCGCGCGCGCAGTGCGGCATCATCCCCGAAACCGTTCTTTTCCAGCGCCCAGTCCAAACCATCTTGGGTGACCTGCCAGAAATCCGTATGCGCGCCGGTGACCGCCCGCAGCCAAGTGTATTGCAATTGCTTCAACCGCCAGTGCTCGGCAACAGCCGTCCACCTATCGGCCAATTGAGGAAAGTCCGGCTCTCTCGCGGCAATCCGTGCCGCTGCGGCCACATCAAATAGCGTGCCGTAGGCGTCGAAAATGCAGGTGGTGATCGGCATGGCACACTCCTTTGTATGCAGACTGGCATGCGCCGCGCCCGACGAAAAGGGCCGAGGTGGGGTTTACCCTACTGACGCAGGCGGGCAGGGTGTGCCATCTGTCAAACAGGCAGACAGGTTGGGAGATCACAATGACGGCAATCAAGGACGGCGATACTGTGCGCATCCACTATACGGGGACCCTGCTGGACGGCACCGTCTTTGACAGCTCCGAGGGGCGCGATCCGCTTGAATTTGTCGTGGGCTCTGGCCAGATCATACCCGGGCTCGACACCGCGCTGCCAGGCATGACCGAGGGCGAGACGAAAAAGGTCAACATCCCTTGCGATCAGGCCTATGGTCCCATCAACCCGGCCCTGCGCCAGGCCGTGCCACGCGACGCCATCCCCGATGACATTCCGCTGGAGGTCGGCCTGCAATTGCAGATGCAGACGCCTCAGGGGCAGCCAATGCCTGTCACGGTCGCGGAATTGGGCGACACCGAAATCATGCTGGATGCCAATCACCCGCTGGCGGGGCAGGACCTTGTCTTTGATTTCGAAGTGGTGTCGATCACGTCAGGCTGACCCGCGCTCTGGATCAACCGCCCGGTGCCAAACTCCGCAGGCTGTTGGCAACGTCGTCGGCCTGCGCCTGCGTATCAATATCGGTACGTGACGTCTGCGGCAGCGCCCCGCCACGTCGCACGGGCACCACATCTTTGGGCATCTGGCGCACCTGCGTGTCGTCCGCCGCAGCAATTGCATCGTTTTGAGCAGCGGGCGGGTGCCCATAGGCCAGGCGCACCGCGTCCTCGACAATGCCGGGGTGCATGCGCAAGAGAACAACCAGCCCCATACCTGTGAGTGAAAACAGCAATCGCCCCAGCCACTTAGAGCGTCGCTCCCGCGCTGCGCGGCGTTCCAGAACACGTGCGCGACGCGTTTCGGGGTCTTTGTGTGTCATTGTCATCTCGCCACTCTGGCCTCGCAAAGAGGCAAGAGTTTGGCAGATCAAAGATGATCCGGTTGCGGCATGCCCAGAACATGAAACCCACCGTCAACGCGGATGATCTCACCGGTGGTACAGTTCCCTGCCTCAGAGCATAGGTACACCGCCGTGCCGCCCACCGCTTCAAGCGTGGCGTTCGAGCGGAGCGGCGCGTTCTGGTCTGTGTGCTTGTAGGTCTTGCGCGCACCCGCGATGGCCGACCCCGCAAGGGTCTTCATCGGACCCGGAGAAATGGCATTCACCCGAATGCCATCGGGGCCCAGATCATTGGCCAGATACCGCGTGGCTGATTCCAGTGCGGCCTTGGCCACGCCCATCACGTTGTAATTCGGCACAACCCGGTTCGACCCCTGATAGGTCAGCGTGATCAAAGACCCACCGTTTTCCACCATCATCGGGTGCGCGCGGCGCGCCACCTCGATCAGGGAATAGGCCGAAATATCCATCGAATGTTTAAAGTTGGCACGGCTGGTGTTCAGGAACCGCCCCGTCAATTCCGATTTGTCGGAAAAGGCAACGGCGTGGATCACAAAGTCGATGGTGGGCCAGCGCGCTTCCAGCGCTTCGAATGCAGCATCCAGTGATGCGTCGTCGGTCACGTCCACATCCACCATGAAATCCGAACCGACACTGGCTGCCAAGGGCTCCAGCCGTTTGCCAAATGCCTCGCCCTGATAGCTGAACGCCAGTTCCGCCCCGGCCTCGTGCATGGCCTTCGAAATGCCCCAGGCAATCGAGCGGTCGTTTGCAACGCCCATCACAAGGCCGCGTTTTCCTGCAAGCAATCCCGTCATATTCAACTCTTACCCGTGAAATTTCGAAAGGATCATAGATCCGTTGGTGCCGCCAAAGCCAAATGAGTTGGTCATGACCGAATCAAGGCCCGCACCCGCGCGGAACTCTGTCGCGATTTCGGACGCATCCAGCGCCGGATCGAGCGTTTCGACATTGATCGAGGGCGCGATGAAGTCGTTGTCGAGCATCAAGAGGCTGAAGATCGCCTCAAGCGCCCCTGCCGCACCCTGCGCGTGGCCAGTCATCGATTTGGTCGAGCTGACGGGCGGGGTCGATCCCTGCTGGAACACTCGACGGACCGCTTCAATCTCGCCCACATCGCCCACGGGGGTCGAGGTGCCGTGCGCGTTGATATAGCTGACCGCCCGGTCGTTGGGCAGCGTCTCAAGCGCTGCGCGCATGGCCCGCTCGCCGCCTTCGCCTGAGGGGGCAACCATGTCGTGCCCGTCCGACGTGGCCGCGTACCCGGTGACTTCGGCATAAATCTTGGCGCCGCGTGCGCGTGCGCGCTCCAGTTCTTCCAGCACGACAATGCCGCCGCCGCCCGAAATTACAAACCCGTCGCGGTCTGCGTCAAAGGCCCGGCTCGCCACCGCAGGTGTGTCATTATATTTGGATGACATCGCTCCCATCGCGTCAAAGAGGCAGGACAATGTCCAATCCAATTCTTCGGCGCCACCGGCAAACATCACATCCTGTTTGCCCAGCATGATCTGTTCGGCCGCGTTGCCGATGCAATGCAGCGACGTCGAACAGGCGCTGGTGATCGAATAGTTGATCCCCTTGATCTTGAAGCCCGTCGCCAGGTTTGCGCTGATCGTCGATGACATGCATTTCGGCACCGCAAAAGGGCCGATCCGCTTGGTCGCGCCTGTCTTTAACACCGTCTGATGCGCCGACAGCATCGCCGAGGTGGACGGCCCACCCGATCCCGCCACCAGACCGGTGCGCGGGTTCACAATGTCTCCCTCGTCCAACCCGGCATCCGCGATGGCTTGGGTCATTGCGATATGCGCATAGGCGGCGCCGGGTCCCATGAACCGCAGTGCGCGCTTGTCCACATGCTCTTTCACATCCAGATCAATGGTGCCTGCGACCTGACTGCGAAACCCGTGCTCCGCCATCTCTGCGCTGGCCTCAATGCCAGAGGTCCCGGCCTTCAGCGATGCCAGCACCTCATCGGCAGTATTGCCGATGGACGACACGATTCCCAAACCGGTGACAACAACGCGGCGCATGATCAGGGTCCTTTCTGGCCTCGGTCCGACAGGTCAGCTTTCCGACAAAGCGACCTTCATGTCCTTGACCTGATAGATCACTTCGCCGTCGGCTTCTACCCGTCCATCGGCCACACCCATCGTCAACCGGCGCGTCTGTATGGCTTTGGTGAAATCCACGTAGTAGGTCAGCATCTTGCGGTCAGGACGGACCATGCCGGTCAACTTGACCTCACCCACGCCCAGAGCATACCCACGCCCCTGCCAGCCCCGCCAGCCCAGATTGAAACCGGTCAGCTGCCACAACCCATCGAGGCCCAGACAGCCCGGCATGATCGGATTGCCCGGGAAATGGCAGTCAAAGAACCACAAATCAGGCGTGATATCGAATTCCGCCATGATATGACCCTTGCCATGCTCGCCCCCATCCGCGGACACATCGGTGATCCGGTCCATCATCAGCATGGGTGGTTCGGGCAATTGCGCGTTGCCGGGGCCGAACAATTCGCCGCGGGCGCATTTCAGCAGGGCGTCTTTGTCAAAATGGGTGGGGTAGTCTGCCATTCGGGCCTCGTTATGGTCGCGCATGTGCCCCGCTTTGGGGTTCCAGCCCGTCTATCACCGCCCGGGCAAAGGGTGCAAGGGCAGGGGCCGATCCCTTGTCAGGTCGGGGCGGCTCGGGCAATGTTCAAGCCATGGACCAGATTGTCGACTTCGACCGCTACCCGCTGCACCGCCCTCATACACAAGAATGGGACGCGCTGGTGTCCCACGCCAAGGCCGGGCTAGCGCGCGACGGCTTGTTCAATCTGTCGGGGTTCATGCGTCCTCAGGCCCTGGCGCAGGTGCTGGACCACGTACAGCCACGTATGGCAACCCAGAGCTTTCACCACCGCCGGGCCCACAACATCTATTTTCAGGATACCGTCGACGGGTTGTCCCCGGACGATCCCGCATTGGCCAAGGTCGAAACCGCCAATCACACCCTCTGTCATGACCAGATGCGCGACACGGCGCTTGATCAACTCTACCAATGGCCTGAATTTGCAACCTTTCTCGCCGCGGTCATGGACAAGCCAAAGCTCTTTACCATGTCTGACGCACTGGCAGGGCTGAACGTGCTCGAATACCGCCCGGGCGAAGCGCTGAATTGGCATTTCGACCGCTCGATCTTTACCACCACGCTGCTGCTGCAAGAGGCATCGGTCGGCGGGCTTTTCGAATATGCCAAGGATCTGCGCAGCGATGAGGATCCGAACCATTCTGGCATCGCGGCGCTTCTGGCAGGGCGCATCGCACCCACAACGCTGACCCAGGCGGCGGGCACCCTGAACGTGTTTCTGGGCGTCAATACCGCACACCGGGTGTCACGGGTCGGGCCCGGCACCTCGCGTATCGTTGCGGTACTCTCGCACTACGACACACCCGGACGCGCCTTCACCGCCCAAGAGCAGATGGGCTTCTTCGGACGTGTGGCATAGTGCACGCATCCCGTTTTGCGATTGAATTGCAATGGCATGGTCCTTTATATGTAGTGTAACGCCACGAGGACAGCATGACTGAAACGCAGCACACAGTTGGAAGCAAATGGCTTTCAGGGGCAGGGCTTCGCCCGACACGCCAGCGTGTGACGCTTGCGGCATTGTTGATCGGGGACGGCCAGCACCGCCATGTGACCGCTGAAAGCCTGTTTGAAGCGGCCAAGGATCAGGGAGAAGCTGTATCGCTTGCCACGGTCTACAACACGCTGCGCGCCTTCTGCGACGCTGGCTTGATGCAGGAAGTGACCGTGGACGGCTCGAAAAGCTATTTCGACACCAACACCCATGACCACCCGCATTTCTTCTGGGAAGACGAAGCCAAGCTGACCGATGCACCGTCGGATCAACTGGTGATCGCGCAACTTCCCGACGCCCCCGCCGGAGCCGAGATTGCATCGGTTGACGTCGTCATCCGCCTGCGCCGCAAGGGCTAGCCCCGCCCATGTCATCTGTGTCGAACGACGATGCGGTCACGTACCAGACCGATGGCGTCGTGCTGATCCGAGGTCTCTTTGCCGATCACGTCGATACGCTGCGCGCAGGCGTGGCGCGCAACATGGCCGATCCGGGGCCCTATGCCTCGACCAATGACAAAAAAGGCGAAACCGGCCTGTTTTTCGACGACTATTGCAACTGGCAACGCATCCCCGAATTTCAGGCAGTCGTGGCGGACCCGAACATTGCGCAGGTGGCGGCGACCCTCATGGGATCGCAACGGGTGCAGGTGTTCCACGATCACGTGCTTGTCAAAGAACCCGGAACCTCGATGGCCACGCCATGGCACCAGGACGGCCCCTACTATTTTGTGGAAGGTCGCCAGACGGTCAGTTTCTGGTCGCCGCTCGATCCGGTGACCGACGCGACCTTGCGATGCGTCGCGGGCTCGCATTTGTGGCCCAAGGACGTGGTGCCGACCCGCTGGGTCTCTGAAGCGGCGTTTTTCGAAGGGGACTATCTGCCTGTGCCCGACCCCGATGCCGAAGGGATGCGCGTGGTCGAGTACCACATGGACCCCGGTGACGCCGTCGCGTTCAATTTCCGTACCCTGCACGGTGCCAGAGGAAATCACAGCGCGCACAGGCGGCGTGCGTTCTCACTGCGTCTGGTGGGCGACGATGCGCGCTATGTCGATCGGCCCGGCCCCACCTCGCCACCCTTCCCGGGGCACGGGATGACACCCGGACAGCGCTTGCGAGATGACTGGTTTCCGGTGTTGCGCTAGCGTTCCGGCAGGTGGTCTGTCTTGCCCGGTCTCAGAACCATTGCCCCGGTTCCATCAGTCCCAGGTCAAGCAATTGACGCGAATGCCACTCGAACGGCGCCGAATTATGCCATTTGAACGTGTCGATGTCATAGGTGCTGCCCGGATTCAGCTTCAGCGCCTTGGCGGTGCGAAATGAACAGATGGCCGCCGTCAGGTTGTGGTGCCACTTGCAGGCGTAGGTGTTGTATTCTTCATCATTGAACGTGTGATCCTCGCGCAGGATCAACCCCGGTTTGGCTTTGAACAGCGAAATGCGGTCGATCTTGCGCCGCGCTTCGGGCACGTGTTCCTCAAACCGCCAGCGCAGCCCGCCGTAGAAGTTCAATTGCCGTTCCTTGGGGTGACCGTTTTGACCCGGACGCGCGAGCGCATAGTAGCCCGAGCGGTCCAGATGCGCGCGATCCAGTGACACGGCATCGGGACAGGCCCACAAATCGTCGGCATAGAGGTCAACCACATAGGTCAGCATTGCGTCGCGCCGTTCCTCGGTGTGGAAGGCGAGCATCTCGCCAACCGTCCGGGTCTCGCAGAACGGGTGGAAAAGGAACTCGGCATTGTAACAGTAGTACATCCACGTGCCTTTGGGCACTGCGCCGATCATGGCATTCACGGCCCGCGGCATCGCATCAGCGGCAGAGGTGTCGAAATCCACCCGGATCACCGTTTCGGACAGATCGCGGGCCAGGCGAAACGCTGCCGGCATAAAGGCACACACATGGGCAAATCCGGCCTGTTGATGATGCCGCAAGGTCGTGTCCACCTCAATCTCATCTTCGGCCAGGACAAGGGCCACAGGTCCTTTCCGGGGCACGGCGGCCCCATCGTTCAGAAAACTGTTCAGACTGTCGAAATGCATAATCTGCCCTGTCTACGCCCCTGGTGGTAATGTTTGGTGAATCGACGCCGCATTGCAAGATGCAGGGGCGGCTGTTACAGCCCAGCTTTCAACCGCACCATCCGGGATCCGCCCTTATGTCCGCGCCGAAAAAGCTCTTTATCAAGACCTATGGCTGTCAGATGAACGTCTATGACAGCGAACGCATGGCCGAAGCGCTGGGCGGGCAGGGCTATGTCGAGACGTCAACACCCGATGATGCAGACATGATCCTGCTGAACACTTGTCATATCCGCGAAAAGGCCGCGGAAAAGGTCTATTCCGAACTGGGCCGGTTCAAGGGGCTCAAATCCGAAAAACCTGACCTCAAGATCGGCGTTGCAGGCTGCGTCGCACAGGCCGAAGGCCAGGAAATCATGCGCCGTCAGCCTATGGTCGATCTGGTTGTTGGCCCTCAAAGCTACCACCGCCTGCCCGAGATGGAGACCCGCGTGGCCGAGGGGCACAAGGCGCTCGACACCGATTTCCCCGAAGAAGACAAGTTCGAGAAACTGAAAAATCGCCCCAAGGCGCAGCGCGGCCCGACCGCCTTCCTGACCGTGCAGGAAGGCTGCGACAAGTTCTGCGCCTTCTGCGTTGTCCCCTATACCCGCGGTGCCGAAGTCAGTCGGCCCGCCGACCGCATCCTGACCGAAGCGCGCGATCTGGTTGATCGCGGCGTGCGCG
>JBCDEK010000032.1:0-33090 GCA_039179785.1 Pseudomonadota bacterium
CATGACGCAAGTGCAGTCATCCCAGGGGATCAATCCGCGTGGCGTGACCGAGGCGGATATCGTGGCCCTGCATATGGATCAGGGCCAGGCCTGCGTGCAGGTGTTTTTCATCCGGGCAAACCAGAACTGGGGCAACCGCGATTTTTACCCCCGTGTGGGCGCGGATGTGGATGCGGCCGAGGTGCTTGAGGCATTTCTTGGGCAGTTCTACGACACCAAGGAACCGCCGCGTCAGCTGATCCTGTCAAACGAGATCGAGAACCCGGATCTGATGGCCGAGGCGCTGAGCGGTAATCTGGGGCGCAGGGTCGAATTGCTGGTCCCGCAACGCGGCGAGAAAGCGGAGTTGATCGACAGCGCCCTGCGCAATGCCCGCGAGAGCCTGGCGCGCAAAATGGCCGAGAGCGCGACGCAGGCCAAGCTCTTGCGCGGGTTGGCGGAGGCGTTCGCTTTGCCCGAACCGCCAGAGCGGATCGAGGTCTATGACAACAGCCACATTCAGGGCACCAATGCCGTCGGTGCGATGATCGTGGCAGGCCCCGAGGGGTTTGTGAAAAACAGCTATCGCAAATTCAACATCAAGGGCAATGATCTGACCCCCGGAGACGACTTTGGCATGATGAAGGAGGTGCTGCACCGTCGCTTCAAGCGCCTGTTGAGTGAAGATCCCGACCGGGAAAAGGGCATGTGGCCCGATCTGCTCCTGATCGATGGCGGGGCCGGACAGGTGAGTGCGGTGGCCGAGATCATGCGCGAGCACGGGGTCGAGGATATCCCGATGGTCGGCGTCGCCAAGGGCGTGGACCGCGACGCAGGCAAGGAGGAGTTCCACCGCGTGGGCCAGCGCCCCTTTGCCCTGCGCCACAATGATCCGGTGCTGTATTTCGTGCAGCGGATGCGGGACGAGGCGCACCGCTTTGCCATTGGCACGCACCGGGCCAAACGCGCGAAATCCAATATGAAAAACCCGCTGGATGATATCCCGGGCGTGGGTGCTGCGCGCAAGCGGGCGCTGTTGGCGCATTTCGGGTCGGCCAAGGCGGTCGCACGGGCAAACCTTGCAGACCTCAAAGCTGTCGATGGCGTGTCCGAGGGATTGGCGCAGAAGGTCTACGACTTCTTTCACGATCAGTAGGATGCACGTGTTCGTGCGCCCCCTTCCGGCGCGGTGCGGGACGCGCTAGAGGTATGACATGATTTGGAATATCCCGAACATCCTGACCACGCTGCGCCTGATTGCGGCGCCTTTGGTCGCTGTCATGTTCCTGTACTTCACCCGCCCTTACGCCGACATTCTGGCTGTGATCCTGTTCATCGGGGCCGCCATCACCGACTGGTTTGACGGCTATCTGGCGCGTGCGTGGGGACAGCAGACGAAGCTGGGCACGATGCTTGACCCCATTGCGGACAAGGCGATGGTGGTCATTGCGCTGATGGTTATCATCGGTTTTTCCAGTTGGTCGCCTTGGCTTGTTCTGCCCGCCACGATGATCCTGTTCCGCGAGGTTTTCGTCTCGGGATTGCGCGAGTATCTGGGGGATACGGCGGGGACACTGAAGGTCACTAACCTCGCGAAATGGAAGACAACTTTGCAGATGGTGGCGATTGCGGTTCTGTTTTCGCAGGGCGTGTTTGAGCACTATTTCGGCATGTCGATCTGGGGCATGGACGAGGCATTGGTGACCGCCATTTTAAATGGGGATCAGCCGGATCATCTGGGACTGTCATGGAAACTGGCGGGCGCTGACTGGTCGGGGCGCATAGGCCTTTGGTTGCTGTGGATCGCCGCCGCGCTTACCTTTATCACGGGCTGGGATTATTTCCGTAAGGCCATGCCGTATCTGAAAGGGTGACAGTGATGGACGTGCTCTATTTCGCCTGGGTCCGCGAGCGGATCGGCATCCCGCGCGAGGCGGTCGAGACGCAGGCGGCCACGGTCATGGACCTGGTGGAGGAATTGCGCGGGCGCGAGGAGCGCTATGCCGCGGCCTTTGCCGATATCAGTGCCCTGCGCGTGGCGGTGGATCAGCAACTTAGTGACTTTGATGCGCCCCTGAGCAACGTGCGCGAAGTGGCGTTTTTCCCCCCGATGACAGGGGGTTAGGTGCATGCGCGTTGTCGTGCAGGACGCGCCCTTCGACTTCGGCGCAGAGGCGGACGCCTTCGCTACGGGCCGTGCCGTGTCCGGCGCGGTTGTCACCTTCACCGGCATTGTGCGCGACGTGGACGGCGGCCTGCAGGCGATGGAGATTGAGCATTATCCGGGCATGACGGAAAGCGCGCTGACCGAGATTGCACAGCAGGCGAAGGACCGTTGGTCGCTGGAAGATGCGCTGGTCATTCACCGGCACGGGCGGCTGGAGGTGGGCGAGATGATCATGATGGTTGCGACCGCTGCAAGGCACCGCAAGGATGCGTTCGAGGCGGCTGAGTTTTTGATGGATTACCTCAAATCCCGGGCGCCGTTCTGGAAGCGTGAAATCACCGCAGATGGGGCCGATTGGGTGGCGGCGCGGGATGAAGATGAAGACGCGCTGACGCGGTGGTGATTCACTCCTTTTTGGCGGTGCACAACCCGTACACAATGTGTGCACAACCTGTGCACCGATGATGCACCAAACTGCGCAATTATGAGACCGTGCGATGGTCGGCGAGGGGTAATCGTCAGGCTCAGCTGGCCTGTTGGCGGTCGATCCAGGCGCGCAATTCCTCGGCCTCTTGCCGCGCGTCGCGCAGGCCGTCCATAGCGGCGCGCAGTTCGGCCTCGGTCTGGCTGAGCTGGTTGGTCAGTTCCGCCTCGCGCTGCTGCAGGTAGGTGATCGCCTGATCGCGGGTTTCCTCGGCCTCGTGCAATTCCTGGCTCATGCGGTCCAGTTCGGCCACATCGCCCGAGGCGACGCGCGTAAAGCGATGGATCAGCCAGTTTGCGAACCAGCCCAGGCAGAACGCAATGAAAAGAATGATGGCTGTCGCAATGACAAACTCAGTTCTGCTCATCGTCCTGTCCTTCGGCGCTGTCCCCTGTGCCGGCCTCTGTATCGCTTGTTCCGGCAAGGGTTTCCAGCGTTGTTTCGCCTTCCGGTGCGGAAGGTTCCGGGCGGATCAGTTTGAATTCGATGCGGCGGTTGGCTTCGCGGCCTTCTTCGGTGTCGTTTTCGGCAATGGGGTCGGTTTCACCGTAGCCTTTGGCCGAGTAGGTTGCGGTCAGCACGCGGCGGGCGCGCAATTCGTTCAGCACAGATTGGGCGCGGGCCTGGCTGAGGTTGAGGTTCATTTCCTCGCGGCCCTGGCTGTCGGTGTGGCCCTGGATTTCCAGCCGCAAGTCGCCGCATTGGCGCAGGATTTCGGCAATGTCGTCCATGGTACCAAGGGCACCTGCGTCGATTGTGGCGCTGCCCGGTTCGAACGTGATCTTGGAGGACGACAGGATCGTCGCGATCTCGGCCTCGCACTCGTCTGGCGTGGGTTGCGCGGCGACGGGATTGAGCTGTTCCTGATAGGCGACGCGGATGTCGAACTCTTCCGCCCCGCCCAGTTTGGAGGCAAGCAGCGAGGCGATGTTGGTGCTGGCCTTGGGATTGCCGGTGTTGCCCGACACCGTGAGTGTGTCGGGTGTGACGGTTACGGCGCCGTTTGACAGTTGCGCCAGCGCCTCTAGCCCGGTCAGGACACGGACGGGCCAGTTGCCGGGCAGATCGTCGACGATGCGGGTGGCGGTATAGACGCTGTCCGAGCCAAAGGCGGCCTGCGCATAGCTGTCGACCAGGGATCGCAGGTTTTCGTCAGAGATGCGCCCGCGCAGTTGCACCAATCCTTCGGGGCTGAGTGTGGCCACAAATTCGGGCGGGCCCTGATCGGGATCGACGGTCTCGGGCAGCTTGGCGTAGAGGGCAAAGACTTCCGGCAGCGCGTTTTCCAATTCGCCCACGACGCGGTCGAAGTCGGCCTGTGGCGTGCCTTCGGCGGCGATCAGGGTGATGTCCGCGTCTGAAAAGGTCACGGACCCTGCGCCCAGTTCCGCCAGTGCTGCGATGGATTGTTCGACAGCCACGCTCCATTTCGGGCTGGGCACACCCATGCCGACGGTGCAGGTGCCGGGGCCGGTCAGCCCGGCGGCAAAGGCTGCGTTCACGATCCGGGTGCGCGCGGCATCATTGTCGGCCGAGCATGCGTCGAACCGGGTGCCCGTGTCATCCATCACCAGACGCAGGGTAAAGGGGGTGATTACGGGACGCGGGGCCGCGATGTCCAGGGCCACGCGCAGACCCGGGGGGGCGGCGCGGTTCAGTTGCGACTCAAGCCGTGTCTTTTCGTCGGCGCTGTCGGTGATCGCGGTGATGGACACGCGGCCAGCGGCAACCGAGACTTTGGCGCGCGGCAGCCGTTCCATTGCGGCCAGCGCGAAGCCAAGCGCGTCTTCCCAACCCTCCGGGGCGGGATAGTCGGCCACTTCGATCAGATCGGTGACAGGTGTGTCACCGGCGATGGCCGTGATCCGGTCAATGATGTCGTCGCGGTCGGTGCTGGCGGGGATTAGACCGATGATGGACAGACCGGCATCGTTGCGCAGCAATTCAGCGGAAAAGCGGGGCGGGGCGATGGCGGCGGCGGCCTCAACCTCCATCTCGTCAATCACGCGGGCGGCGTCGACGATGCTGCCCGCGGTCGACAGGGCGAAAAAGCGCACGGCTTCGGTGGGGGCAATGCCCGCGAGCGTGACCTGCAGCCCGTCGGCTTCAACCTCGGCCCAGGTGAGGCCCTGTTCGTCCAGCGCGTCGCGCACGCCGATTTCCGAGTTTTCCTCGATCAGGGTCACGGACAGGTTGGCCGTGACCAGCGCCATGACAGCGGCGACCGAGAATGTCGCAACGATGATCAGAAGGGATGACAAGCGCATCGTCGGCAAACCTTTGCTTGGGTCCGGGTGCGGGCACAGGTCTACGCCGCCCCGGCCCGGGGTTCAATCATACCAGAAGTGCGGCGCAGAAAAAGACCAGCGGAATCGCGCCGGTGTCGCGGTTGGCGCGGAAGAGCTGCAGGCACTTGGCGGGATCGTCGATATCGAGCCCGCGCAATTGCCAGGCCATGTGCCAGCCCATGGCCCAGGGGCCACCAAGGGCCAACACCATGGCGAGGATATTGGCGTCGTCAATTGCGGCGGTGATCACAGCGATGCCCATCAGACCCACGGTCGCCATCAGAAACCGGCGCAGCCATTGGGCCGTGTTCTGGCCAAAGAGGCGCGCGGTGGATTTCACGCCGATCAGCGCGTCATCTTCGGTGTCCTGGTGGGCATAGATGGTGTCGTAGAACAGTGTCCAGGCGATCCCGGCGAAGTAGAGGACTACGGCGGGGGCCTCAAGCTGTCCGGTATGGGCCGTCCAGGCCAGAAGTGTGCCCCAGTTGAAGGCAAGGCCGAGGAAGACCTGAGGCCACCACGTGAAACGCTTGGCAAAGGGGTAGATGGCCACCGGCAGCAGCGCGAGCACGCCGAGCAGGATCGCGGCGGTGTTGAAGGTGAGCAGGATGGCGAAGGCGATCAGCGCCTGCAGGCAGAGCCAGACGAACGCACCGCGCACTGTGACCTGGCCCGAGGGGATAGGGCGCGAGCGGGTGCGTTCGACCTGACCGTCGAAATCGCGGTCGGTGATGTCATTCCAGGTGCAGCCCGCGCCCCGCATCAGCCACGCGCCGAGAGCGCAGCCGAGGGCGATCCAGGCGTCCTCCCACCGGGGGGATTGGTCGTGCAGGATGGCGAGCGCCAGCCCCCACCAGCAGGGCAGCAGCAAAAGCCAGGTGCCAATGGGTCGGTCCGCGCGGCTGAGCCGCAGGTAGGGGCGCGTCCATGCGGGGGCCAGCGTGTCGACCCAGTTGCCGGAGACGGCGTCGGCGACCTGGCCCTCTGGTGATGGCGGCGAGTTGGTCATATGTCTGTGCCCATGAGTGACGCGAAAATCCGCCTTTATGTAGATCAGCCTTTGGGGCAGGGGCAATCGGTTCCGCTGTCGCGGGAGCAGGCGCATTATCTGTTTGGTGTGATGCGACTGTCTGTGGGGGCAGCGGTGTTGCTGTTCAATGGTGTGGATGGCGAGTGGCGGGCCGAGGTGGTCGAGGCGGGCAAGCGTGGCGGGACGCTCGTGTGCGCGGCGCAGACGCGGCCTCTGCAGATGCCGCCCGATCTGTGGTTGATGTTTGCCCCGATCAAGAAAGCGCGCACGGATTTCATCGTGGAAAAGGCCGCCGAGATGGGCGCAAGGCGCATCGTGCCGGTGCAGACCGAGTTCACCAATGCGGGCCGCGTGTCGCGGGACCGGTTGCAGGCGCACGCGGTCGAGGCGGCAGAGCAATGTGGGGGGACCTATGTGCCCGAGGTGGCCGAGATGGTGCGGCTGGACCGGGCCTTGGCTGATTTGGGCGCGCGGCAGGTGATGTTCTGCGACGAGGCACTGGCGGGGGTGGAGGACAGTGGCTCTTTGCCGGATATCTTCGGGTCTTGGGCGATTCTGATTGGCCCCGAGGGCGGGTTTTCCGAGCGCGAACGCGCCCGTTTGCATCAGATCGACACGGCCCACGCGGTGCAGTTGGGCCCGCGTATCCTGCGGGCGGACACGGCGGCGGTGGCGGCGCTGACCGTGTGGCAACAGCGGTTGGGGGATTGGCGGTGACCTTCTTCCGACCCGAAGCCAAGGCCGCGCTCTGGCGTTGGCGCGAGGTGTTGGCCGGTTTGGCGCTGGCCATTCTTGCGCTGTGGTGGCTGGCGCAGGCGCGCGGTGTGCTGGGCTACATTGCGCCTGTGATGCTGGTCGGCGCGGGGGCGTTGATCATGGTCGGGCTGCAACGCGGGCGTTTTCGCGGGGCGGGGGGCGGTCTGGGCACTGTGCAGGTGGTTGAGGGCGAGGTGATCTATTTCGGGCCGCTCTCTGGTGGATCGGTGGCCCTGCGCGAGGTGCAGCGCCTGACGCTCGATGGCCGCCACGCCCCGCCGCATTGGCAACTGGACCAGCCGGAGCGCCCGCCGCTGATGATCCCGGTGGATGCGGATGGAGCGGATGCGCTCTTTGATGCCTTTGCCACGCTGCCGGGGCTGAAAACCGAACGGATGCTGGCGCGGTTGCGGGCACCGACCGACACACCCGTCCTGATCTGGGAGCGTGGTGCGCCCGATCTGGCGCAATTGGAGCCGCAGGGCCGCGCGTAAATGCGCACATCTCCGTGACCCAGTGCACGGGTGCTGCGCATTGACAGCCCCGTGAATTCGCACCATCCCTTGCATCTTAACGGCAGACGCAACTCGGAGCGCCCCCATGTCCATCCCTCAATCCGGCGGCGGCCCGATCGAACACCATGATCAGTTGGCACAATATCTGGCGGATGGCTGCAAACCCAAGGATGACTGGCGCATCGGCACTGAACACGAAAAGTTCGGATATTGCCGCGACACACTGAAGCCACTTCCTTATGAAGGGGAGCGATCCATTGAGGCGGTGCTGAGTGCGCTGCGCGACCGCCACGGCTGGTCCGAAGTGCGCGAGGGTGGCAAGCTGATCGGGCTGGAAAAAGACGGCGCGAACGTGTCGCTTGAGCCCGGCGGCGCGCTTGAATTGTCCGGTGCCCCGCTTGAGACCATTCATGAGACCTGTGACGAGGTGAACCAGCACCTGCGCGAGGTTATGGACATCGCGGGCGAGATCGGTGTGGGATTCATCGGTCTGGGGGCTGCCCCCACCTGGACCCATGAGCAGATGCCGCTGATGCCCAAAGGGCGCTACAAGCTGATGGACGCCTATATGGGCAAGGTCGGCACCATGGGCCGCACGATGATGCGGCGGACCTGTACGGTGCAGGTGAACCTCGACTTTTCGTCCGAGGCGGACATGGTGCAGAAGATGCGCGTGGCTATCGCATTGCAGCCCGTGGCAGCCGCGCTGTTCGCCAATTCGCCCTTTTTCGAGAATAAGTTGAACGGCCACAAGAGCTGGCGCAGCCGGGTGTGGCGCGATCTGGACCCGGACCGGACCGGCATGATCCCCTTCGTGTTCGAAGAGGGGTTCGGCTTTGAGCGGTGGGTGCAATACGCGCTCGATGTGCCGATGTATTTTGTCTATCGCGATGGGCAGTATGTGGATGCGCTGGGCCAGTCGTTCCGCGACTTCCTGAACGGCAAGCTGCCCGCGCTGCCGGGTGAGACGCCGACGCTGAGCGATTGGGCGGATCATCTGACCACGGCGTTTCCCGAGGCGCGGGTCAAAAAGTTCATCGAAATGCGCGGGGCCGATGGTGGCCCGTGGCGGCGCTTGTGTGCGTTGCCCGCCTTCTGGGTGGGACTGACCTATGACCAGACGGCGCTGGATGCAGCGTGGGATCTGGTCAAGGGGCTGGATGCCGAGACGCGTGAGGGTCTGCGTGTGGCCGCGTCTGTGGATGGGCTGCAGGCCGAGGTGAACGGCGTCAAGATGCACGACCTTGCGCGCGAGGCGGTGGCGATTTCGCGTGCCGGGTTGCAGGCCCGCGCGCGTCCCGGTGCCGGTGGGTTGATCCCGGACGAGACGCACTTCCTGAATGCGTTGCAGGAAAGCGTTGAGACCGGGAAAGTGCCCGCAGATGAATTGCTGGATCGCTATCACGGCGATTGGGCTGGTGATATCAGTCGGGTGTTTGCCGATTATTCGTACTGATGGCAGGTGCGCAGGTAATGCGCACCCTATACCAGCCGGGCCGTCAGGATGCGTAGGGCGGCCGCCCCGAAAAACACAGCAAAAACAGCCTCGAACCCGCGTTTGGCACGGGCATAGGCGCGGGTCATGGGGGCGGACGAAAAGATCAACGCATAGCCGTGAAAGACGGTGAAGCTGAGCGCGCCCACTGCGAGGATCACGGTGATCAGCGCCAGAACGGGTGTGCCAGGGGGCACGCCGACGGAATAAAGCGCGCCGAAGAACAGGACCGCCTTGGGGTTGGTCAGGTGCAGGGCAAGCCCTTTGGCATAATGCCCGCGGATCGACTTCTGCGTGATCGGCGGCACCTTGAGTGCGGCCCCCAGCCACGCCGACCGGGCGGACTTGATCGCAAGCCAGCCCAGATAGGCAGCCCCGGCATAGCGCACGAGTTCAAAAAGCCAGGCATTGGCCAGCATAATCGCGCCAAGGCCAAAGGCGGCAGAGACGGACCATATGAATGATCCGGTCGTCACGCCGGACGCGACGGCCAGACCGGCGCGCCGACCCGAGGCCATGGAGGTGCCAGCGATGGTCAGGGTGGCAGGACCGGGGCTTGCACCGGCCAGAAGAGCGGCCAGCAGAATCAGAGGCAGGTTGATGTCGGTCATGTGCCGAGCTTAGGCGTCGGGCACCAGCGCGTCCACAAATGCGCGCACTTTGGTTTCGGGCATCTCGCAGGGCTTGAGGCGGCCACCGGCGGCAAGCGCGTACCAGTTCAGGCTGATATAGTCGGTCCCGCCCAGTTCCTCGGCCACCAGCTTGATGGATTTGCCGCCCGCATGGCTGGATTTCGTGGCCACATAGCGCCGCCCGTGAGCCGTGCCGTGGAAGGTGCCATTGGGCAGCGCTGCGAGCGCGGTCGCGAAGTCTGTCACGCGGGTTTCTGGCCGATCTTCGGCTCGGTGCCCGCCTTGATCCGGCGCATGTTTTCGCGGTGCCGCCAGAAGATGAGCAGCGTCAGGATCACGCCAAGAAACAGCCCGCCCTGGTATCCCAGAAACATCATCAAGAACGTAGAGGCAGCGGCCGCCACCAGTGCGCCCATGGAGGACATGCGCGACAGGCCAGCCCCCACAAGCCAGGCCACACAGGCCGCAAGGCCAACCGGCCAGTGCAGGGCGATGAGCAACCCAAGGAAGGTGGCGACGCCCTTGCCGCCTTTGAAGCCCAGCCAGACAGGATAACAGTGGCCCAGCATCGCGGCGAGGGCCGCAATTTGTGCGGCATCCTCATGCCCCGTGATTGCGCGGGCGAGCAGCAGGGCGATGGCCCCTTTTGCGGCGTCCAGCACCAGCGTCAGCGCGGCGGCACCCTTGTTCCCGGTGCGCAGGACATTGGTGGCGCCGATATTGCCCGACCCGATCTCGCGCAGGTTGCCCAGACCCATGACGCGGGCCAGCACCATACCAAAGGGTATGGAACCAAGGATGTAACCAATCACCGCCCACAGGGCCAGTGTTGCAAAGGTGCTTTCAATCAGGGGCATCAGGGTTTCTTGAAGACAGAGGTGCCAGCGACAAAGGTTTCAATGACCTTACCCTGCATCCGTGCCCCATCAAATGGGGTGTTGCGCGATTTCGACCGGAGTGTTGCACGATCCATCACAAAGGGGGCGTGCGGGTCGAACAGCACCAGATCGGCAGGCGCGCCGACCGCCAGCCGCCCGGCATCGAGCCCCAGCCGTTTGGCCGGATTGAGCGACAGGGCCCGCCAGAGCATCGGCAGGTCGATCAGGTTGGCATGAAACAGGCGCATGGCGGCAGGCAGCAGTGTTTCAAGCGCCACGGCGCCAGAGGCCGCAGCCTCGAAGGGCAGGCGTTTGCTTTCCTCGTCCTGCGGGGTGTGCATCGAACTGATGATGTCGATCAGCCCGGACTGCACCGACTCGGCTATGACAACGCGGTCGTCCTCGTCCCGCAGGGGCGGCTTGATCTTGAAGAAGGTGCGGTAGTCGGCCACATCAAGCGCGTTGAGCGTCAGGTGGTGGATCGAGGTTCCGGCCGTGATGTCGAAGCCGTTCGCCTTGGCGCGTTCCAGCGGGGGCAGGGCGCGGGCGGCGGTGATCTGGTCGGCGTGATAGCGGGCGCCCGTCATCTCGACCATGGCGATGTCGCGATCCAGGCCCATGCGTTCGGCCATGGGTGATACCGCGGGCAGGCCGCGCAGCGACGCAAACTTGCCGGAGGTGACGGCGGCGCCTGCGCTGAGGCCGGGGTCTTGCGGATGCCCGAGGACCAGCGCACCCAGCGACCGCGCATAGGTCAGCGCGCGTGCGAACACCTTGCTGTCAGTCACCACCCGGTCGCAATCGGTAAAGGCCACAGCGCCCGCATCCAGCAAGAACCCGATCTCGGTCATTTCGCGCCCCTGCCGTCCCTTGGTCAGGGCAGCCATTGGTAGCACGTTCACAGGGGCAGCCTCGCGCGCGCGGCGGATGACGAATTCCAGCGTCTCGGGGTTGTCGATGGCCGGATCGGTGTCGGGGCGCGTCACCATCGTGGTCACCCCGCCCGCAGCCGCGGCCAGGCCCGCCGAGCCGAAGCTTTCCTTGTGCCGCTCGCCGGGTTCGCACACCTTGACCCCGAGGTCGATGATCCCCGGCGCCAGATGCTTGCGGTCGCAGTCGATCACGCGGGCGAAGTTGCTTTGGTCCACCTCTGCGCCCTGTTCGGGGCGCGCGTCGATCTTGCCGTTGCGGATTGCCAGACTGCCTGTGGTGACGGTCCCGGCGTCGGGGTCCACGAGCTTGGCGTTTTTGAACAGAATAGTGCTCATACCGATCCCCTGGTGCGGCCGGGTTCCATCAGCGCGGTGTTGTCATGGGGCGTGGGCGCGACTTGGTCTGCGCGCCTGTCGCGAAAGATCACCGTGCTGCTCCCGGGCCGAAATCACGCCCGCCTTGTCGGTCAAAGCGCGGGCTTTGTCCAGTAAGGCGCATGTATCAGACAGGCGGCACGAAAGCCGTGCAAGATCGGCACAATGCGCAGGCTTGGCAGACGCCGCGCACAACCATAGATGTTGCATTGATCCATGATCCAATTAGTCTGCGCCCCAAGTCGGCAATTCCGAAGGTTCAAAAGTGAATTCAAACCGAAACGACTTTTCCGATGCAGAGCTGTCGCTTTTATTCGAAAAAATACGGTCTTTTGTCACGCTGGCGCAAACGCTGAATTTATCCCGGACAGTGGCGGAACTGGGCAGCACGCGACAAACTGTGCGCCGTCACATTTCCCAATTGGAGGAATTGAAGGGCAAATCGCTATTTCGTCTCGACAATCGCCAATACCAGCTGACCCAGGCCGGGCGGGATGCGCTGCCAGAGGCAATTGACCTGATTGCCCGCGGGCGATCCTGGCTGGCCGGGCAGGTCAGTCACCGCAATCAAATGCAATTCATCAAGGTCAACCTGCCCGAGAACCGGACCTTTTGGCTGCAGCAACGCCCCTTAGGCGAAATCTGGACATCGCACCGCCCCTTGCTGCGCACCGCCTTTCAGGCCTGGTCACACGCGTGTGGTCAGCTTGAAGCGCCTGAAATGAAACATATTCGCCCATACGTTATGGTCTATCGCCAGTCGCCTGCAGGGTGGCTTTGTGTCGAGATTGGCGATGATTCGTCTTATGTGTCGTGGTCGGGATGGGCCGCGGCCCGCTCTAGCATAGGTCGCAGCATGACCGTTCTGCCCGGCGGTGACGAATTTGCCCACATCATGGCAGGCCCGTTCGAGGACGCCGCGATCCACCAGAACTCGCGCCTGGATCACGTGTTCACGCAGCTCCAGAGAGAACCCGGTGGACACTACTTTTCTATTTGTTATCAGAGACTCCTGTTGTCGGGACGCTTCCCCGACGGCAGCCTTGCTCTGATCTCGATTGTGGACCGACACCACGACATCGAAATTGACGGTCTTAGCCCGGACGACATGAAGGAAATGCCAGACGATTGCGTCATGCCCGCGGAACTTGAACTAAAAAATTGAGGTGCTGACGCTGTTTTCTGTACCATAGGTAGTACAAGCTATACGGAGACAGCCCATGACGTTTCACTATAATGGACAGGCGGACTTTGCCCTGGCCGCTACGCTCGATGAAATCGAAACAATGGGCGTGCGCATTTCGTCTGGGACAGATTTCGAAGTGTATCGCGAATTTTTGGCAGAGACGCGCCCCGATCACGCATTGGGAGAGCCCTTTGAGCCGGCGAAATACGGCCTGACGGCGCAAAATGCGCTTTGGATTGTCGGGCGCGATATGGATGGGCGTATTGTGCATACGCAGGCCTTGAAACGGATGCGTCTGGGCGGGGGCAGTCTGGGCGACTATCTGCACAAGAATTTGCGCGAGTTCGAACCGTCGGGTGTGTCCATTGACTATGGCAGGTCGGTCTATCGCGCGGGTCCGGCGGCGAACCGGATGACGGGCACGATTGTCTACCACGGTGAATTCTGGGTGGGCGGCTCGCCCCGCCGCGGCGCGCTTTTGTCGCCGGTCCTGGGCAAATTTGCCTTCCTCACCGCGCTCAAGCTGTGGCGACCGGATTACACGTTCGGCTTCATCGCCAAAAGCTTGGCACACAAGGGCTTTGCCTCGCGGTTTGGGTTCATGCATTCCGAACCGAACGCAATCTGCTATGCGATGACCGGCAGCGACGAAACGTTCGAGGGCATCATGGGCTACATGACGAGCGAAGACCTGGCGTATGTCGTGGACACGCCGGGCCTGACGGCGATGCCGCACGCCGCATAATATTCCGATTGGCGGCGCGTCAGCCGCCGATCCAGATCACAAGCCAGGTCAAAAGACCCAGGACCAACAGCGCAATCATCGCGATCCGGCCGGACATGGCCGCGTCCGATGGCGTCTTTTTCACCGTTTCGGGGGGCGCGGAATAGGGTTTGGCGCTGTCCGTCTCGACCGTTTCGGCGGCGGACCAATCGGTCCGTCTTTCGCCGTAGACGCCGATCAGGGTCAGGGCCGCTGTGGGGCGCAACGTGGCCGCGCGATCCCCGAAAGCGCGCGAATACACAATCAGAACCCACCCGCCCAGTTTGTCGAGCTTTGCGCGGTCGGGCGCAAGTTGCTCTGGCGGCACGGCGTTGCCCTCGGCCAGATATCCGGCTAGTCCCACCCCTTCGAGGTCGGAGACGGGAAACACCTCGACCTGTTCGGCGTTCACCTGCGTGCCGAGCGCCGCGTCAATGGCCGAAGAATTGTCTTTCAACGCCTGCGCCTGCTCTTCCGTCATGGACAGGGCAAAGACGCGGATCATCCCGCGTTCGTTCGGGGGAACCTCAAGCGGGTCGTTCATGCCGCCCCCCGCACATCGCGCAGATTGCGCGCCAGCAGGTCCATGGCGGCCATGCGCACGGCGACGCCCATTTCGACCTGGTCCTGGATGACCGAGCGGTTGATGTCGTCGGCCAATGTGCCGTCAATCTCGACCCCGCGGTTCATGGGGCCGGGATGCATGACAATGGCGTCGGACTTGGCATGGGCCAGTTTGGCTGCATCCAACCCGAACCGGTGATAGTATTCACGTTCAGAGGGGATAAAGCCGCCGTCCATACGCTCGCGTTGCAGCCGCAGCATCATGACAACGTCCACGTCGTCGAGCCCCTGGGCCATGTCGTCATAGACTTCGACGCCAAATTCGGAGATGCCCGCAGGCATCAATGTGGGCGGGCCGATCAGGCGGATACGGTTTTCCATCTTGCCCAGCAGGATGATGTTCGACCGGGCCACGCGGCTGTGCGCAATGTCGCCGCAAATCGCAATGTTCAACCGGTGCAAACGCCCCTTGGCCCGCCGGATGGTCAGCGCATCCAGCAAGGCCTGCGTCGGGTGTTCGTGCCGCCCGTCACCTGCGTTCAGCACGGCGCAGTTCACCTTCTGCGCCAGCAGGTCGACGGCACCGGAATGGGGGTGCCGCACCACCAGCAGATCGGGGTGCATGGCGTTCAGCGTCATGGCCGTGTCGATCAGCGTCTCGCCCTTGGAAATGGACGATGCCTGCATCGCCATGTTCATCACATCCGCCCCCAGCCGCTTGCCCGCGAGTTCAAAACTGGCCTGGGTGCGGGTGGAGTTTTCGAAGAACATGTTGATCTGGGTCAGACCGGTCAGCGCATCACCGTGCTTTTCGGCGGCGCGGTTCAGGGCCACATACTCTTCGGCCAGGTCCAGAAGCGTCACGATTTCCTGCGCGCGCAAGTGTTCAATTCCCAGAAGGTGGCGGTGCGTGAAGGTCATGGGCGTCCTCTGGCCGTGTCTGCGCGCTTATATGCGGTGCGCGCGGCAGGCAGCAAGCGGATGGATGTGCATATTTGAAGAACAATGAAGGGCCATTTCGGTTCCCGAACGGTCGGCGTAGGGTAGCGCTATGGAATCGGCAGAGTATCACAGCGCCCTTGCGGCACTGGCCTGGCAGATCGAGTTGGGCGCAGATGAGTGCATCGCGGATGCGCCTGTGGACCGCTATGCCGTGCCTGCCTCGGTGCCCAAGGCCGACTCCAAGGCCAAGGTCGCCGCGCAACCGCTGCCGCCCGAACCCCGGGCCGGGATTGATCCGGTTGCGGTCGCGCAGGCGTCTGCCGGGGCGGCGCAGGATCTTGACGGGCTGCGGGCTGCTTTGGCCGCCTATGACCATTGCGACCTGAAGCGGGGGGCACGCAATCTGGTGTTTTCTGATGGCGTGCCGGGAGCGCGTGTGATGATCGTGGGCGAAGCACCGGGCCGGGATGAGGACATGCAGGGCAAGCCCTTTGTGGGCCGGGCCGGGCAGTTGCTGGACAAGATGCTCGCGGCCATTGGCCTCAGCCGTGCCGAAAGCGTCTATATCACCAACGTCCTGCCCTGGCGTCCGCCGCAGAATCGCGACCCGAAACCCGATGAAGTGGCGATGATGCAGCCGTTTCTGCACCGCCATATCGAACTGGCGAACCCCGATGTGCTGGTGGTCGTGGGCAACCATTCGTGCCAGGCGCTGCTGGGCAAGCGCGGCATCACGCGGCTGCGCGGCGACTGGACCGAGGCACGCGGCAAGCCCGCGCTGCCCATGTTTCACCCCGCTTACCTGTTGCGCAATCCGGCGGCCAAACGCGAGGCGTGGGCCGATCTGCTCAGCCTGCAGGCGCGGTTGCGCGATGGTTGATCCCGTCCTGCTGCTGGCCTTTATCCCCGCCGGTCTGGCGCTGAACCTGACACCCGGCGCTGACATGATGTTTTGCCTGGGGCAGGGGTTGCGCGCCGGGCCGCGTGCCGCGTTGGCCGCGAGCGCGGGCATTTCGCTGGGGTCATTCATTCACACGGGCCTTGCCGGGTTAGGCCTGGGAGCGCTGGTCGCGGCGGTTCCGCTCGCGTTTGAAGCGATCCGATGGGCGGGCGTGGCCTATCTGCTGTGGCTGGCCTTGCACACCCTGCGCCACCGGTCGCAGGCCGAAGCGGCGCCGGTGGTGCCACGCCGTGCCTTCCGGACCGGGCTGATGGTCAATCTCACCAACCCCAAGGTGATCCTGTTTGTCCTGGCCTTCGTGCCGAAATTCGTCAGCCCGGCGGCCGGGCCCGTCCTGCCGCAATTCCTGATCTTCGGGGCGCTGCTGGCCCTGGGTGGTTTTGTCATCAACGGCGCGGTCGGCGTGTTCGCCGGGGGTGCGGGCCAGCGGTTGGCGCAGGGCAGCGGGGTGCTCGACTACCTCTCGGCCAGCGTCTTTGCCGCCCTTGCCGCCCGCCTTGCCATATTGGAGCGCACATGAGCCGTATCGACGAGAGCCTTGATTTCATTGCCATTCGCATCGCCGTGCTGACGGTGAGTGATACGCGCACCCTGGACGATGACCGCTCGGGCGATGTGCTGGTGGGCCGTCTGACCGATGCGGGCCACACGCTCGCTGATCGCAAGATCTTGCCCGACGAGCGGACCCAGATTGCGGATCAGTTGCGGCGCTGGTGTGATGACCCCGAGATTGATGTCGTGCTGTCAACCGGCGGCACCGGGCTCACGGGCCGTGATGTCACCGTCGAGGCGCACCGCGATGTCTACGAAAAGGAAATCGACGCCTTTGGTACGGTTTTTACCATGGTTTCGATGCAGAAAATCGGCACATCGGCTGTGCAAAGCCGGGCGACGGGCGGTGTGCGCAACGGCACCTACCTCTTTGCGCTGCCGGGCAGCCCCGGGGCCTGCAAGGACGCGTGGGACGAGATACTCGCCCGACAGCTCGATTACCGTCACCGGCCCTGCAACTTTGTCGAAATTCTACCGCGTCTCGACGAACATCAGCGACGGAAATAACGCAGATCGACGTAACAGCATTGTTGCTTGGAGATTTTCCGAGCTTACCTAACTTGTGCTATGGTCGGCAGGCGACGGGTAAAGGCGTGAAAGAATGAGATTTTTGAGGCAAAGCCTGATTGGTCTGGTGCTGGCTGCACTCAGCCTGGGCCTGCTCGCCTATGCCGGGTCGATCATCGGCGGGGCCGTACAAGAGCGGCTGGCCAACGAAACGGCAGCGCCCCCCGCCCGCGAGCGTGTCTTTGCCGTGGGCGTCCTGCGGGCCGAGGCGGGCACCGAAACACCCGTTCTCGAAGCCTTTGGCGAGGTGCACAGCCGCCGCACCCTGGAATTGCGCGCCGCCGTTGCGGGCCGCGTGATCGAATTGGCCGACGGGTTCGAGGATGGTGGCGCGGTCAGCGCCGGTCAGGTGCTGGTGCGCATCGACCCGGCCAATGCCGAAGCCGCCCTTGCCCGCGCCGAAGCCGATCTGATGGATGCCCAAGCCGAAGTGCGCGACGCCGACCGCGCCCTGGTCCTGGCCCGTGACGAAGAACAGGCCGCACAGGATCAGGCCGACCTGCGCGAGCGCGCCTTCCAGCGCCAGCAGGACCTTGCTGGGCGCGGTGTCGGCACCGCCACCGCCATGGAAGAGGCGGAACTGGCCGCCGCATCCGCCCGCCAATCCGTGTTGTCGCGCCGTCAGGCTGCAGCCACGGCAGAGGCCCGCATTGATCAGGCCCAGACCCGACTGGCCCGCGCCCGCATCGCGCTGGACGAAGCACAGCGCACGCTCGACGACACCACCGTGACGGCCCCCTTTGACGGCACGCTGAACGAAACCGATCTGGTGGCCGGGCGTCTGGCCTCTGACAACGAAAAGCTGGCCGTTCTGATTGACGCGAACGCGCTTGAGGTCGCATTTCGCGTCTCGACCGCGCAATTCGCGCGCCTGCTCGATGCACAGGGCAACGTAATCTCGGCCCCTGTCACGGCCACGCTGGATGTGTCGGGCATTGACCTGTCGGCCACTGGCGTCATCAGCCGCGTCAGCGCGGGCCCCGGCGATATGCAGACCGGGCGTCTGGTCTTTGCCCGCCTCGACAGCGCTGTGGGGTTCAAACCAGGGGATTTTGTGACCGTGGCCGTGGCCGAACCGCCGCTCGACAATGTGGTGCGCCTGCCGGCTTCGGCGATTGATGCGGCGGGCACCGTGCTGGTGCTGGGCGACGACAACCGGCTTGAAGCGGTCGCTGTCGATCTGCTGCGCCGTCAGGGTGACGATGTGCTGGTGCGCAGCGCCGACATCGTGGGCCGCGACGTGGTCGAGGCGCGCTCGCCCCTTCTGGGTGCGGGCATCTCGGTCCGCCCGCTGCGCCCCGATCAGGCCGTGCAGGCGACCGAGCCCGAGATGGTCGAACTCACCGACGAACGCCGCGCGCGCCTTGTTGCCTTTGTCGAGGCCAACCAGCGCATGCCCGCCGAAGCCAAGCAGCGCGTCCTGGCCCGGCTGGCCGAGGCGCGCGTCCCTGCACAAATGGTCGCCCGGCTGGAAAGCCGGATGGGCGGCTAGATGGTGCGCCAGATCCCACGGGCGGCGGGGGGTGTCCTCAGCTATTTCGTCCGCCACCGCACCGTCGCCAATCTGCTCTTGCTGGTGATGCTGGTGGCGGGGGCGGCGTCCATTCCCAACCTGCGGGCGCAGTTCTTTCCCGATGTGATCATCGACAATGTCACGGTGAACGTCACGTGGGACGGGGCAGGGGCCGAAGATGTGGATGCGGGCATCGTGCAGGTGCTGGAACCCGGCCTGCTGGCGGTCGAAGGGGTCGAAAGCACGTCTTCCCGATCAAGCGAGGGGTCGGCCAGCATCACGCTCGAATTCGAACCGGGCTGGGATATGGGCCGCGCTGCAGACGATGTGCAGACGGCCGTTGATACGGTCACCACCCTGCCGGAAGAGGCGGACGAACCCACCGTCCGCCGCGGCGCCTGGCGTGACCGGGTGACCGATGTGGTGATCACCGGTCCGGTTGATCCACAGCAACTGGGTCTTTTTGCCGATGAATTTGTCACGCGGCTTTTTGCCGAAGGGGTGACACGCACAACCATCCGCGGGGTCGCGGCCCCTCAAGTCCTGATCGAAGTGCCCTCTCTGTCGCTGATCGCGAACGAGATCACGATGTCCGAAATTGCACAGGCCATCGCGGGCGAGGTGGATACAGACCCCGCAGGTGATGTGACCGGGGCCAACGCCCGCGTGCGCACCGGCACGCAAAAGCGTACCCCGGAAGAGATTGCCGAGATCGTTTTGCGCTCGAACCCGGACGGCTCGAAGCTGCGGGTGCGGGATGTTGCCACGGTGACGCAACTTGGCTCGGCGCGCGAGCGCAGCTATTTCGTGGGCGACGATCCGGCGGTGTCGATCCGCGTGGACCGGTCGAACAATGGCGATGCCATCGCCATGCAGGGCCAGGTGACCGATGTTGCGGCGGAGCTTCAGGCGACCCTGCCGCCCTCGGTCACGGTCGAGCTGATCCGCACCCGCGCCGAGGCAATCTCGGCCCGTCTGAACATCCTCATAGACAATGCGATTGTCGGTCTTGGCCTCGTGATCTGCCTGCTGTTCCTGTTCCTGAACGCCCGCACGGCGTTCTGGGTGGCGGCGGGCATTCCGGTTGCGCTGCTGGCCGCCATTGCACTCATGTATCTGGGTGGGCTGACCATCAACATGGTGTCGCTCTTTGGCTTGATCATCACGCTGGGCATTGTGGTGGATGACGCCATTGTGGTGGGTGAACATGCTGATCACCGCTACCGCGCGCTGGGCGAGCCGCCGCTGGTGGCCGCCGAAAACGCGGCCAGCCGCATGGCGATGCCCGTCTTTGCTGCGACGCTGACCACCGTGATCGCCTTCTTTGGCCTCGTCGCCGTTGGCGGGCGGTTCGGAGACTTGATCCGCGACATCCCGTTCACCGTGATCGCCGTGCTGATCGCATCCCTAGTGGAATGCTTCCTGATTCTGCCGCACCATATGGGCCATGCGCTAGCCGCGTCCGACAAACAACGCTTTTCCCGTGCCAAGCTGGGCATTGCCGTCGCAAGCGTCGCAGTCCTCTCTGCCGTCATCTCCGGGGCCGTTGGTTACGTCATCTTCTCCGACAGCATCGCGGGCCTGACCGACATCTGGCCCTCCCTTGTTGCCGGTCCAGCGATCCTTGCCGCCGTCTTTCTGCTGTCCCCCCGCAGGCTCAAAACCCGCTGGGTGGCATCCATGGGCACCAAGGGCCTCGACACCCCGTCCGTCATCGTGAACCGCGGCTTTGAATGGATGCGCGAAAAACTGTTCCGCCCGATGATGGCGGGTGTCATCACGGCCCGCTACGTGGTGCTTGCAGGGGTCTGCGTCATCCTCGCCAGCCAGGTCGCGCTGTTCATCCAGGGCGATGTGCAATGGCGCTTCTTCAATGCGCCCGAGCGTGGGTCGGTCACCGGCAATTTCGCCATGGTCGAAGGGGCCACGCGCGCCGACACCCTTGCCATGATGCGCGAAATGCAGCGCGCCACCGAAGCATTGGGCGCCCGCTACGAAGAAGAATATGGCCGCAACCCCATCGACTACGTGATCGCCGAGATTGGCGGCAATGCAGGCCGCGGCCTGTCGGGCACCGACAGCAAGGACAACGATCTTCTGGGCGGCATTTCGATCGAGCTGATCGATGCCGACCTGCGCCCCTATTCCTCTTTCGCCTTCGTGGCCGAATTGCAGGACGCCGTGATCCACCACCCGCTCGCCGAAACCGTCAGCTTCCGCGGCTGGCGCTCGGGTCCCGGCGGTGATGCGCTCGATGTCGAGTTTTTCGGCGCCGACACCGACACGCTCAAGGCCGCGTCCGAAGACCTCAAACGCGCTCTCCTGCAATACCCCGAAGTCAGCGCCGTCGAAGACAACCTCGCCTTCGACAAGGAGGAACTGATCCTCGACCTCACCCCCCAGGGCCAGGCGCTCGGTTTCACCATCGACACGCTGGGCCGCGCCCTGCGCGACCGGCTGAACGGGATCGAAGCAGCAACCTTCCCCGATGGCCCCCGCAGCGCCGAAATCAGGGTTGAGCTGCCCGAAAACGAACTGACCGCCGACTTTCTGGACCGCACCCAGATGCGTACGCCTGATGGCACCTATGTGCCCCTCGCGGATATCGTCAGTGTCGACCGCCGCACCGGGTTTTCCACCGTGCGCCGCGAAAACGGCATCCGCCTGATCTCCGTTACCGGCGACATTTCCGAAGACGATCCCGCCCGCGCCACCGACATCAACCGCGCCCTGGCCGAAGAGATACTGCCCACCATCGCCGCCGAACGGCAGGTCGAGTTCCGACAGGCGGGCCTCAACGAGCAGGAAGATGAATTCCTGCGCGACAGCCTGACGGGCCTGATCCTCTGCCTTACCGGCATCTACCTTGTCCTCGCCTGGGTCTTTGCCAGTTGGACGCGTCCTATCGTGGTCATGGCGATCATCCCCTTCGGCCTCGTCGGCACCATCTATGGCCACAACCTCTGGGACATCCCGCTCAGCATGTTCACCGTGGTGGGCCTTCTGGGCATGACCGGGATCATCATCAACGACAGCATCGTGCTGGTCACCACCATCGACGACTATGCCAAGGACCGCGGCCTCGTCCCCTCGATCATCGATGGTGCCGCCGACCGCCTGCGCCCGGTGATGCTGACCACACTCACCACCGTGCTCGGCATGACCCCGCTGCTTTACGAGACCTCGCAACAGGCGCAATTCCTCAAGCCAACGGTGGTCACGCTGGTCTATGGTCTGGGCTTTGGCATGGTGCTGGTGCTGCTGGTCGTGCCCGCGCTGGTGGCGGTGCAACATGACGTGGCCCGCCAGATCACCGCCATGCGGCGCGGTCTGCGCGCTCCGGCCATGACGGTGCGCGGCGGCTTCTTTGCCCTCTGGGCCATCGTGATCTGCTGGTTCGCTGCGACCATGGGGTATACGCTTGCCACGGGCGCGCTCCTGCCCGCACTGACCGAGATTCTCCCTACACTTCTGGGCCGCACGGCGCTTCCGGCATCGCTGGGTCTTTTTGCTCTGGGTGTGCTGGCGATCGGGCTGATCGGCTATATCATCGGCGCGCTTGCGCTTCTCATCGCCCGGCGGCGCGCGGCCTAACCGGCGGTGCAGCCCCGCACATCAACCGCATAGCGACCACCCAGAATGGTGATCCGCACATCCGACCGGTCGATAGCAAAGGCACCGCCCTCGGCATGCACCATCTCGCTCACCGCGACAACCGTGTCGCCCTGACGCGAGGTTGCGGCCTCGCTCACCCACACACCCGGCACACCGGGCTCGATCACCGCCACTTCGGTGCCACCGGTATGAGGCAAGGTCACGCGCGCCTCGATCTGCATCCCGTGCTCGGTTGGACGCAGGCTGCACGTTGCAGACCGCACCTCTGCCTCCGCCTCGGAATAGGGCACATCGGCAAGTGCGGCCACGATGGCAGGCGTCGGGGTCAGGTCGGGGCTGTCCAACACCTCGTCAATCGTGACCTGATGCGGAATACAGACATCCGCACACACGCCCATCGACAGGGTCGTGCGCAGCCGTACAGGCGCGCCCGCCCGCGACGGGGTGATATGCATCGGGATCACCACCTGATCGGTATAGCCGATGGACTGCATCCCGTTTTGGTGGTGCACCTCGGGCGTGGGCCAGGTCAAGCTCACCGCGCCAATATTCCGCGCGCGCGACCAGTCGAAATGTGGCGGAATGCCCGCATCCCCCGGCGCGCGCCAATAGGTCTTCCACCCCGGGGCCAGCACCAGCCGCACCGCGGCCAAACGGCGGCCATCGGGCAAATCCCACCCCTGCAGCACTTCGGTGCGCACAACATCATCAAAGCGCCCCTGCGCAAATGTAGGAACCGCTGTAAGGGCCGCCAGCATGGCAGCAATAGGGAATGCGCTCTGTCTCATGGCCCCTAAATGCAGGCTTGGCCAGGCAAAGCCAAGTCACGTCCCGGTCAAATTGCTGTAACGAAACGGTGCGCAACGGCTTGCCACCTTGCAATCCACACGGTTGCTCTCTGCCCCCGGGCCGGTCATGCTGGGCACAGATGACAATGGGACAGGCCATGACGGGCGCAGCCTCTCTTGATCTGACAGGACAGCTTTTGATCGCGATGCCGGGCATGGGGGACCCCCGCTTTGACCGGTCGGTCGTGTTTCTGTGCGCCCATTCCGAAGAGGGGGCCATGGGCCTCATCATCAACAAGCCCGCCATCGACATGGTGTTGGGCGAATTGCTCGACCAGCTCGACATTGCCTGCACGTCGCCTGCGTGCGACCGGCCCGTACATTTCGGGGGGCCGGTGGAAACCCAGCGCGGCTTTGTCCTGCACAGCACGGATTACACGTCGCGGCTGCAGACACTGGATGTGGGCGGGGCCTTTGGCATGACGGCGACGCAGGACGTGCTCGAAGACATTGCCACCGGCGACGGGCCCGAACGCGCACTTGTCATGCTGGGCTATGCCGGGTGGGGCCCGGGCCAGCTGGAGGGCGAGATCGCGCGCAATGGTTGGCTGACCGCGTCCGCCACGCCCAAGCTGGTCTTTGGTGGCGGCGACACGTCAAAATGGATCAAGGCATTGAACACGTTGGGGATTGACCCGCTGGGCCTGTCCGGTGCCGCCGGGCGCGCCTGATTGCGCGCGGGGCCGCCGCGAGGGATTTACGCGCGCGGAACCGCCGCTTGAGACTTATGCGCGCGGAGTAGCCGCGCGACGCAACCGATCATTGATCGCCCGGCCCAGCCCACAGTTCGGAATCGGGACGACGGCAATGGGCTGCCCTCTGGCATCCAGCGCGTGCAGGTGACCAAAAAGTTTCGCTGCCGCCTCGACCAGATCGCCGGTCATCGACAGGTTCAGGTCCGATTGCATCGGTCCAAAGCCCAAAAGCAGCTCTCCGGGATGGGCCGCGTTGGCGTTCAGGCGCACCGTCGCGGCGGGCGCGTAATGTGACGCCAATTGCCCCGGTGCGGTAATGGCCGTGCCCGCAGCCGCAAGTGGGCCGACCACCGCCTCGATATCCTCTTGCGCCAGCCCACCGGGGCGCAGCAGGGCAAGGGGGGCACCCCCCACAATCGTCGATTCAAGGCCCACCGGGCAGGCCCCGGCCTCCACAACCGCGTCGATCCTGCCGCGCAACCCGTCCAGCACATGGGCTGCTGTTGTCGGACTGATCCGACCCGAAGGATTGGCCGACGGTGCCGCAACCGGCCCGTCAAACACCCGCAGCACATCCTGCGCCACCGGGTGTGCGGGCACCCGGATGGCCAGCGTGTCCAACCCAGCCGTCACCAGCGGTGACAGGCCATGCCCCTCCGCCAACGGGGCGACCAACGTGATCGGCCCCGGCCAAAAGGCCCTGGCCAACTTGTCCTGCGTCTCGGACAAGCGCACATAGCGCCGCGCCGTTTCAAGGTCGGGCACATGCACAATCAGCGGATTAAACCGGGGCCGCCCCTTGGCCTCGAAAATCCGCGCCACCGCCGTGCCGTTGCGCGCATCCGCTCCCAGCCCATAGACCGTCTCGGTCGGGAACGACACCAGCGCGCCCGCCGACAACAGCCGCGCCGCTTCCGCGACACCCGTGGCCTCCGCATTCAGCACAGCCGTCTCGATTTTGTTCATATGCTCCCGCTCGCCCACTCGTGACGCCGCGTTTGAGTTGCGATAAGACCATCCCAAACGCATTTATGATTTCAAAGACGCCCCTTTACGCGCCGCATCGGCGCTTGCCAAGACATTGATACCGGAGGTCACCCATGCCCTATCGCGCGCCCGTTGACGACTACACCTTCCTCTTCGACCACGTGGTGGGGCTGCAAGACGTCGTGGCCACCGACCGCTTTGCCGAAGCCAGCAGCGACGTGACCACCGCCATCCTCACCGAAGCGGGCAAGCTCTGCGAGGACATCATGGCCCCGCTACAACGCCCCGGTGACCTGCACCCCGCGCGGCTCGAAAACGGCATCGTGCGCACCTCGCCCGGCTATGCCGAGGGCTACAAGGCCATCGCGACAGGTGGCTGGGTCGGCATCGCCGCGGACCCCGAATATGGCGGCATGGGCCTGCCCATGACCGTGACCACCGCAGTGAACGAGATGATGAGCGCCGCCTGCCTCTCGCTGCAACTCGCCCCGCTGATGAGCCAGGGCCAGATCGAGGCGCTGGAACACCACGCGTCCGACGCCATCAAGGAACTTTACCTGCCCAAACTGATCTCGGGCGAGTGGACGGGCACCATGAACCTGACCGAACCGCAGGCCGGATCGGACGTGGGCGCGCTGACGTCCAAGGCCGAAGACAACGGCGACGGCACCTACAGCATCTCGGGCCAGAAAATCTATATCTCCTGGGGCGACAACGACTTCACCGAAAATGTCTGCCACCTGGTCCTCGCCCGCCTGCCGGGCGCCCCCGCGGGCACCAAGGGCATCTCGCTCTTCCTCGTGCCGCGCAACATCCCCGACGAGGCCGGCAATCCCGGTGTGGCCAACACGCTCAAGGTCGTCAGCTTGGAGCACAAGATGGGCCTGCACGGCTCGCCCACCTGCGTCATGCAATACGACAATGCCAAGGGCTGGATGGTCGGCGCGCCCGGCGGTGGCATGGCGGCCATGTTCACCATGATGAACAACGCGCGCCTCGGCGTCGGTGGGCAGGGCGTGGGGGCCGCCGAAGGGGCCTACCAGCACGCGCTGGGCTACGCGCTCGACCGCAAGCAGGGCAAGACCAATGGCGACACCGGCACCATCGTCGACCACGCCGACGTGCGCCGCATGCTGACCGCGATGAAGGCCGATATCTTCGCCGCCCGTGCCATCGCGCTCGCCTGCGCCAAGGCCATCGACATGACCACCGCCACCGATGACGCCGAATGGAAATCCCGCGCCGCCTTCCTGACCCCCATCGCCAAGGCGTTCGGGACCGAGGTCGGCATGGACGTCGCCAAGCAAGGCGTGCAGGTCCACGGCGGCATGGGCTTTGTTGAGGAAACGGGCGCGGCCCAGTATAGCCGCGACGTGCGCGTCACCGCCATCTACGAAGGCACCAACGGCATCCAGGCCATGGACCTCGTCGCCCGCAAGATGATGGACGGGGGCGAGACCGCCAACCGCCTGCTGGACGAGATCGAGGAAAACGCCGAAGCCGCGCGGACCACGCATCCCGAACTGGCCGAAGCCGTCTGGCAAGCCAGCGAAAGCCTGCGCGAAGCCACCGACTGGTTGGTGGGCCAAAGCGACCTGCAACAGCGGTTTGCAGGTGCCATGCCCTACCTCATGGCCTTTGCCCGCGTGCTGGGCGGACATGTCCACCTGATGGCCGCCATGGCCGATGCAGGCGGGCCGCGCGAAAAACTCGCGCGCTTCTACATCCAGCGCCTGCTGCCCGAACATGCGGGGCTGCTGGCCAACGCCACGCAAGGGGCCGATGACCTCTACGCGCTCAGCGTCGACGATCTGGCGGCCTGAGCATGGCCGATGGCGCACCTGCGGGGCTAAGATATCCGTGGGCTGAGCCGCCCGCACATGGGGAAGCAATCGAAGTGGCACCGGGGATTCTCTGGTGCCGCTTGCCGCTTCCGATGAAGCTCGATCACGTCAACATCTACGCACTGGATGACGGCGACAGCTGGACGGTGATCGACACCGGCTTTGCCTCGAAGAAAACCAGGGCCATCTGGCAAACGCTGATGGACGGCCCCCTGGGCGGCAAACCCATCGCGCGCGTCATCGTCACTCACCACCACCCCGACCACGTGGGGCTGGCGGGCTGGCTGCAATCCGACTTTGGCGCGGAACTCATCACCACGCGCACCGCGTGGCTCTTCGCCCGGATGCTGACGCTCGACGTGCAAGACACACCAACGCAGGAAACGCTCGACTTCTACCGCAGCGCGGGCATGGACAAGGCGATCTTCGACCAGCGCGCCACCGAACGCCCCTTCAACTTCGGGGATATCGTGGCCCCCATGCCGCTGGGCTACACGCGGATCAAACACGGCGACACGATCCGCATGGGCGGGCGCACATGGGACATCCATATCGGCAACGGCCATGCCCCGGAACACGCCACGTTCTGGAGCCGCGACGACAACCTCGTCCTCGCGGGTGACCAGATCCTTCCGTCTATCAGCCCCAACATCGGCGTCTACGCCACTGAACCCATGGCCGACCCGGTGGGCGATTGGCTGGAAGCCTGCGAACGGCTGCGCCTGCTGGCCCAGGATGATCACATGGTCTTTGGCGGCCACAAGCTGCCCTTCACCGGGCTGCCCACACGGATGCGACAACTGATCGACAACCACCACGGCGCGCTCGACCGCCTGATGGATTACATCGACACGCCCAAAGCCGCCTCCGAATGCTTCGCGCCGCTCTTCAAGCGCTCAATCGGCGACGGCGAATATGGCCTTGCCCTGGTTGAAGCCGTCGCGCATCTGTCGCACCTTCACCAGCAAGGGCGGGCCACCCGCGAGAAACGAGAGGACGGCGCATGGGTCTACCAGCGCTCAGAATGAGGGCAGACCCATGGGAAACGACATCAAGACAGCCGCAGAAGCCATTGAAGCCGAAGCACTTCCCCGCGCGCACGAGGTGCACTCGGACCCCGACGCGCGCAACGCCGCCGACCAACCGGTGCCCAAAGGTGTGGCCAAAACGCCGCCCGAAAAGAAAAGCCCCGCGCAATGGGCCTATGAACGCATCATCCTTTACCTCAAGAACTTCGAGGAAAGTCTTGATAACGAACATGAAATGGCGATGGGGTTCACCGGTGGTGATGCTGGCGTGCTGCGAATCGAAGGAATGGGATATTACCCGCCCGATATCGTGACCTTCTATGGATCGGACCCGACCGGCGCGAAAACGCAGGCCATCCAGCATGTCAGCCAGCTGAATGTCATGCTGCGCGCTCTGCCCAAAGCCGTCGAACAGGCCGAACCCCGCCGCATCGGCTTCCGGCTGGCGCAGGACCTGGAAGACGAATAAAACCGTGCCGCAACGACGCAGTGACAGCACCAAACAGATGCGCTAAAGCGCGTCAACGCCAATACGCAAGGGAACCGGAACATGGCAGAGCACAAAGTGGGCGAGATGGACATCAAGAGCCAGGAAAAGACCTTTGACGGGTTCATGGCCTGGGTCACCTGGTCGGTGATCATCATCCTTGTCCTGCTGATCGGCATGGCGATCTTTATTTCCTGAATTTGGATACGTCGCGGCGCGATTGGGGAGTGGCAGACATGCGGATGCTGGCAGCCATATTGGTGTGCGGACTAGTTGCAGGCTGTGCAGCGCCGCCGGTTGTGCCCTACGCCTCCGATGAACGGGTCGCCGCGGTGGCCTACCGCGAGCCCGGCCCCGCCACCATCACGGTGATGACGATGGTGTCAAACCGCAACGGATCGGGCGCGCATTCGGCGCTGATGATCAACGGCAGCGAACGTGTGATCTTTGACCCGGCGGGCTCTTTCGTGAACGACCGCGTGCCCGAGCGTGATGACGTCCTTTACGGCATCTCGCCAGCGGTCCTGCAGGGCTATCGCAGCGCCCACGCGCGCAGCACCTATCACGTGGTCAGCCAGACGGTCGAGGTGACCGCCGAACAGGCCGAGATTGCGATGCAACTGGCCGAACGCAACGGCGCGGTTGGCAGCGCCTTTTGCACCAATGCCACGACGTCCCTGATGCAGCAGGTGCCGGGGTTCGAAAACATTCGGGTGACGATGTTTCCGTCGAACCTGATGGAGCAGATGGCGTCCTATCCCGGCGTGGTCGAAGACAAGTATTTCGAAGATGACGCGGGCACGATCCACGACGGGATTGACGGCATCGTGATCCCCCAGTGACGGGGTCGGACGCTCTTTGACCCTGTCAAAGACGCCCCGCCCACCGTCCCGTCACAGCAGATACACCAGTCCAAACAGCGTTGCCGCCCCGGCACCGATGGCCGCAAACACATTGCGCGTCCACATCCCCACACCCAACGTGACCAGCGCGGCGGCCACCCGCGTGACATCCGTGCTGCCGCCTTCACCGGAATAGACCACCAGCGGTGCCACGAGCGCAGGCAGGATCGCCACCGCCGTATAACGCAGATGCCGCAGCAGCCAGGCGGGCAAGGGCCGGTCACCGACAAAGCCCAGAAAGGTGAAACGCAGCAGAAAGCTGCCCACGCCCAGGGCAATGATCACCGTCCAAAGTGTCGCGCTGTCGATCATGCCCCGCGCCGCCTCTCAAGCATCACTTCGGCCTGCGCCCCCGCCATCATGCCGGCCGCCCCCGCAATGATCAGCCCCAGCGAATAGGGCACCGGCACCGCCAGCAGCCCCACCACGACCGCGACAACCGCCGCAATCAGATGCGGCAACGTCCGCACCATCGGCGCCACCATCGACAGAAACGCAATCGGCAGCGCGAAATCCAGCGGCAGGTCCTGCGGCAATTGCGTCCCCACCGCCGCCCCCAGATAGCTCATCCCGAACCACACGATCATCACCAGCAGGCAGGTGCCAAAGTAGTACGCCATTCGCTGCGACACCGTCAGTTCCGGCTCCGCCTCGAACTTGGCATGGCTCAGCGCATAGCTCTGATCCACCAGTAAATACGCCGCAAACACCCGCTGCCACAGCGGCGCACGGCCCAGATACGGCGTCAACGCCGCCGAATACATCGCCACTCGCAGGTTCACCGCCAGCGCCGACAGGATGACTACAATCGTCGGCGCCTCATTCTCCATCACCTGCAACGCCGTGAACTGCGCCGCCCCCGCAATCACCACCAGCGAAAAGGTCATGACCTCAAACACGTTCAACCCGGCCTCTGTCGCCAGCACGCCAAACAGCAGCGCAAACGGACCCGCGACAAAGATGAAGGGCGCACCGTCGCGCACACCCGTCCAAAAGGCGGATTTTGTGGTGGTGATGGGCATGAGGGGGCCTTAGGTTATCGAAGACAAGCCGTAACGCCAGCCACGGGGGGATGCAATTGGCACGTGACACCGACACCGCAGGCTACATCATCGCGCCCGACCCCTCGGCCGCGCGCCTGACCCGTTCCGTCACGGGTCACGACCACACAGGCGCCAAGACGGAGATCAGTGTGGTCGAAGAACGCCCCCTCACGATCTACCTGAATTCCCAGGAAATCGTCACCGCCATGACGATCGGCGACTACCCCGACTATCTGGCGCTCGGCTTCCTGCGCAACCAGCGGATGCTGACCGACGCCGACACGGTCACGCGCGTCGATTATGACGAGGAACTGGAAACCGTCGTCGTCCGCACCGCCAACCTCACCAACCACGAAGACAAGCTGAAAAAGAAAACCCGCACCAGCGGCTGCGCGGTCGGCACCGTCTTCGGCGATATGATGGAGGGGCTGGAGGACGCCCAACTGCCCGCAGCAGAGGTCCGCACCTCCTGGCTCTACACGCTCTCCGCCACGATCAACCGCACACCGTCGCTCTACCTCGAAGCGGGCGCGATCCACGGCACCGTGCTCTGCCACCGCGACCAACCGCTGGTCTATATGGAAGACGTGGGCCGCCACAACGCCGTCGACAAGGTGGCCGGCTGGATGCTGCAAACCGGCAGCACACCGGACGACAAAATCCTCTACACAACGGGCCGCCTTACCTCCGAAATGGTCATCAAAACCGCCCTCATGGGCATCCCCGTCCTCGCCTCCCGCTCAGGCTTCACCGCCTGGGGGGTCGAGATCGCACAACAGGTCGGGCTCACCCTCATCGGACGCATGCGCGGCCAACGCTTCGTCTGCCTCAGCGGAGAAGACCGCCTGATCCGCGACACCGATCCTGGCAGCATCGCCGATGAGCCGCGCAAAAGCGGGCGCAAAGGGGCCGCATGACCCCACCTCTCGGCGTAATCCTCGCGGGCGGACGGGCCACGCGCATGGGCGGCGGCGACAAGGGGCTGCTGCGGGCGGGCGACAAACGCCTGATCGACCACGTGATTGACCGGCTCAGCCCGCAGGTCGCGAGCCTTGCGCTGAATGCCAATGGCGATCCCGCGCGGTTCAACGACCTGAACCTGCCCATCATCCCCGATAGCATCGACGGCTTCGCAGGCCCCCTTGCGGGCGTGCTGGCGGGCCTCGACTGGGCGGCAGACCAGGGCGCAGACACCATCGTCACCGCCGCCGCCGACACGCCGTTTTTCCCCTGCGATCTCGTGCCGCGCCTGCAACTCGCAACCGAAGGCATGGATTACCCGCTGGCCCTCGCCGCCACGCCCGACCCCAAACGGGGTAAGGCCCGGCACCCCACCTTCGGCCTCTGGCCCGTCGCACTGCGCGATGACCTGCGCGCCGCACTGAACGATGGCCTGCGCAAGGTTGTCCTCTGGACTGACAAGCACGATGGCCGCATAGCCCTCTTCCCGGACGAGGCCGCTTTTTTCAACGTGAACACGCCCGACGACCTCGACACTGCAAAGGACATGGCATGAAGATCTACGGCGTGGTGGGCTGGAAAAACGCAGGCAAAACCGGCCTGATGGAGCGGCTCGTGACCGAAATCACGGGGCGCGGCATCACCGTCTCGACCGTCAAACA
Source organism: Pseudomonadota bacterium (assembly GCA_039179785.1). Lineage (GTDB taxonomy): Bacteria > Pseudomonadota > Alphaproteobacteria > Rhodobacterales > Rhodobacteraceae > Tateyamaria. Next base: position 31,651 of record JBCDEK010000032.1, read on the forward strand.
CGCGCACCACACGTTCGACGTCGACCACCCTGGCAAGGACAGCCACCGTCACCGCGTCGCGGGCGCCTCCGAAGTGCTACTGGCCTCCCGCAACCGCGTCGCCTTGATGCAGGAATTGCGCGATGCAGACGAACCCACGCTCGACGACCTCCTGAAACGCCTCAGCCCCGTCGATCTGGTGCTGGTCGAAGGCTACAAACGCGACGTCCACCCCAAGGTCGAAGCGCACCGGGCCGAAACCGGCAACCCGCTCATCGCCCCCGACGACCCCACCATCCGTGCCATCGCCAGCGATACTCCGCTCGATATGGACCGCCCAGTGTTCGACCTGAACGACACCAAAGCCATTGCCGATTTCATCCTGTCCGAGGTCGGTCTTTGAGGGGGTTTGACACCATACTCGTGGCTGACTGGTCCGCAGGCAAACGCCGCCCTGCACGGCCCAGCAAAGACGCCATCTGGCTTGGCCTCGCCCGCGGCGGCGTAGCCGACGACCCGATCTATTGCCGCTCCCGCCAAGACGCCGAAGCACGTATCGCGGGCATCATCGACACCGAACAGACCGCAGGCCGCCGCCTGCTGGCGTCCTTCGATTTCCCCTTTGGCTACCCGCGCGGCTTCGCCGGCCACATCACCGGCAGCGACGATCCCTTCGCCCTCTGGGACTGGATCAGCGCCCGCATCACCGATGCCCCGGATGGCACCAACAACCGCTACTCTGTCGCCGAAAAACTGAACGCGCAATTCGACGGCCCCGGCCCCTTCTGGGGCAAACCAAACCAGGCAGACTGGCCCGGCGTACCTTACCGCAAGGCCGGGATCATCTACGACACTGTCCCGGAACGCCGCACCTGCGACCGCGCCGCTAAAGCCGCCTCAAGCTGTTTCCAACTCGCCTTCCCGCCTACCGTCGGCGGCCAAATCCTCATGGGCCTGCCCACGCTGAACCGCTTGCGCCAGCGTCCCGGCGTTGCCGTCTGGCCGTTTGAAGACTGCACCGACGCCCCCGTTGTTCTCGCTGAAATCTGGCCCGGCCTGATCGAACCCGCGGTCAAGGCTGATGCAGGCCCGGAAGGCATCCGCGACGCGGTGCAGGTCCGCCTGCTCGCCACGGCTCTGTCGCGCCTGCCGTCCGCAACCCTCCACCACTGGATGACCGATCTGCCCGACGCCGCGCGCGAAGAGGCGTGGATCCTCGGCGCAGGCCACAACGCTGAACTCATCGCACATGCGGAGGATCAAAATGCCGCCGCTTAAAAATGACTGCTTCGCCCTGCCGCCTGGCGTCCATTGGACCCCCGTGGACGAGGCACTCGCCGACCTCCGCACGCGCCTCTCCTGCGTCGTGTACACCGAAACAATGCTCGTCGCGGACGCCCTCGACCGCATCCTTGCCACCGACATTTCAGCCCCACGCGCCCATCCCCCACTGCCGAATAC
>JBCDEK010000079.1:0-15482 GCA_039179785.1 Pseudomonadota bacterium
CTGTCCCGAACTGGTGGTTCAGCAGCATCTCGATGTCCGTGGTGCCCGCATCCGAATACATCGCCACCATCGCAACCAGCATCAGCACCGACCCGAGGAAGGTGTAGAGGAAGAACTTGAAGCTCGCATAAATGCGGTTCGCCCCGCCCCAGATGCCGATGATCAGGAACATCGGGATCAGCCCGGCCTCAAAAAACAGGTAGAACAGCACCAGATCCAGCGCCATGAACACGCCCAGCATGAGCGTCTCCAACAGCAGGAAGGCGATCATGTATTCCTTCACCCGGTCTGTCACCGACCACGACGCCGCAATCACCAATGGCATCATGAACGTGGTCAGCATCACGAACAGAACGCTGATCCCATCGACCCCCATCTTGTAAGTCAGGCCCATGATCCACGTGCCCTCTTCCACGAACTGGAAGCCCGTATCGTTGGGATCAAATTCGAACAAAATGAACAGCGACGCGATGAACGTGATCACGGTCGCCGCCATCGCCGCCCACTTGGCATTACGCTGCGCCGCCTCATCCTCGCCCCTCAGGAACACAGCCAGGATCAGCGCCGCGATGGCGGGCAGGAAGGTGGTGATGGAAAGAATATTGTCCATGGCTCAGTTCCAGAACTGCGTAAGAAATGAAAGCGCGACAAATGCCGCAAAGAGACCCAGGCCCACAGTAGGGCCGAACGCCGCCATGCCGACTAGGCAAGCCCCGATGGCTCCCGCCACCACGCCACCCTTCGCAAAGCGCCGCACATCGGGACGGTCGTCGCGCATATACATCATGCCCGCGAACATCATTCCGAGTGAGACAAGCCCGATCAGTGGCATCAGTTGGCGCCCCCGCTCAGCGTCATCCACGTGATCAGAACCGCGATCCCGATCACCATGGCAAAGGCATAGGTGAAGATGTAACCGGACTGCGCCCGACCCGCGAGGCGGGTAAAGAACGGCACAATGCCCATCGACACCCCATTGATGGTCCCGTCGATCACATTGCCATCGCCTTTCTGCCACAGCTTCTTGCCGATCCACATCGCGGGCTGGACAAAGATAAAGTCGTAAAGCTCGTCAAAGTACCACTTGTTCTTCAGGAACAGGTACAGCGGGCGCTGGTTCTCGGCCAGACGACCCGGCAGTGCTGGGTTCTTGATGTAGAACCAGAAGGCCACGATGAAGCCCAGCAGCATCGACACAAAGGGCGACAGTTTCACCCAGGTGGGGACGTAATGCGCCTCGTGCAGGACCGTGTTTTCAGGGTCCATGTAGATCGCCGCTTCACCCGGTGCGCTCTCCATCACGTATTTCAACTCGGACGCTTTCGGGCTGCGCTCAGCCACGGCCTTTTTGATCTCCTCCGCAGGGGCCGCGTATTCGCCCCCAAAGAACTTGATCACCTCGTTCGGCTTACCAAAGAAGGACGAATACCAGATCGCCCCAGCAAAGATTGCACCAAGGCTCAACACACCCAGCGGGATCAGCATGACCATCGGGCTTTCATGCGCATGCTCATGTGTGTGCTTGTCGCCCCGCGGCGTGCCGTAAAAGGTCAGGAACATCAAACGCCAGGAATAGAAGCTGGTGAACAGCGCCGCGATGACCAGCGCCCAAAAGGCAAAGGTGCTCTCGACAAAGGCGCTTTCGATCACCGCATCCTTCGACGCGAACCCGGCAAAGCCGATCCAGCCCGTCAGCGGAATGCCCACGCCCGTAATCGCCAATGTGCCGATCATCATGGCCCAGAAGGTATAGGGGATTTTCTTCCGCAACCCGCCATAGTTCATCATGTCCTGCTCGTGGTGCATCGCATGGATGACCGACCCGGCCCCAAGGAACAGCATCGCCTTGAAGAAGGCGTGCGTGAACAGGTGGAACATCGCCACGGAATAGACGCCAACACCCGCCGCCACGAACATATATCCAAGCTGCGAACAGGTCGAATAGGCGATCACGCGTTTGATGTCCGTCTGTACCAGACCCACGGTCGCGGCAAAGAACGCGGTCAGCGCGCCCAGCACGGTGACAAAAGCCATCGCCTCGGGCGCGAACTCCATCAGCGGCGACATGCGACAGACAAGGAACACGCCCGCCGTCACCATCGTCGCCGCGTGGATCAAGGCCGACACGGGCGTCGGGCCTTCCATCGCGTCCGGCAGCCACGTGTGCAGGATCAACTGCGCCGACTTGCCCATTGCCCCGATGAACAGCAGGAAGGCCACAAGGTTCGCCGCATTCCACTCGGACCACAAGAACGTCAGTTGCGTCTGCGCCAGTTCAGGGGCTGCGGCAAAGATGTCGTCGAACTTGATCGAGTCCGTCAGGAAGAACAGCGCAAAGATGCCCAAAGCGAAGCCGAAGTCGCCCACACGGTTGACCACAAAGGCCTTGATCGCGGCGGCATTGGCCGACGGCTTGCGGTAGTAAAACCCGATCAACAGGTAAGATGCGACGCCCACACCTTCCCAGCCAAAGAACATCTGGACGAGGTTATCCGCCGTCACCAGCATCAGCATCGCGAAGGTGAAGAACGACAGATAGGCAAAGAAACGCGGCTTGTAGCTTTCGCCCTCTTTCCACTGCGGATCGTGGTCCATGTAGCCAAAGGAATACAGATGTACGAGGCTGGAGACAGTCGTGATCACAATCAGCATGATCGCCGTCAATCGGTCGAGACGGATGGACCAATCGGTGCTGAGCGACCCGCTTTCGACAAAGCGCAGGATCTGGATCTGCTCGGTCGTGCCGTCAAATGTGATGAAGACGATCCACGACAGGATGGCCGACAGAAACAGCAGACCCGTGGCGATCCAGCAGGCGGCAGCCTCGCCAAACATACGCCAGCCAAACCCGCAGAGCAGCGCGCCAACCAGAGGGGCAAAGAGGATGATGGTTTCCATTGTGACTTAGCCCTTCATCACGTTGACGTCTTCGACGGCGATTGTGCCGCGGTTGCGGAAGAAACAGACCAGGATGGCCAGACCAATGGCCGCTTCGGCGGCGGCGACGGTCAGTACAAACAGGGTGAACACCTGGCCCACGAGGTCATCAAGATACGACGAGAACGCCACGAGATTGATGTTCACCGCCAGCAGCATCAATTCGATGCTCATCAGCAGGATGATCACGTTCTTGCGGTTCAGAAACAGCCCGAAAATGCCGATGACGAACAGCGTAGCTGCAACCGTCAGGTAGTGTTCAAGTCCTATCATGTCGTTCCTCCGGGGCGTGTCCCCGCTTGTCGTCTGTTGCCGGGTGTCAGCCCAGCATAAATTCCGTCTTGTCGCCCCGCGCATCGGGGTAGAGCGCGGCGCAGGCACAGGGCTCCGCGTCCAGCGTTATGATGTTGATGTCCCGCGCGACGTCACTCAAATCGGCAGCCATGCGATCGAACGTGGCAAACGCCCGCGCGCCACTTTCGTGGCGGTTGATGACAGCCAGTGCTTTGTCCGTCCGGTCAAAGGGCAAACGATTGCCCATGTTCTCTTCCTGTGTGCGGAACGTCAGTGCAATGCCGGGCGCGCAGTCCACAAGAGTGAACGAGGTTGCCGTCCCCTCCTGGCTCCACCAGTCGCGCCACATGACGCGGCCATCGCCCAGATCCTTGTGCGCCGTCTCGCCGCCATGCGAGATATGCGTGGTGCGGTCGCAGTCGGTTAGGGTCAAAGCCTGAGCCGGTAGGGAAATTAGAAGCGCACAAATCAGAGCCATCGCCCGGTGGGCACCACCGGGTTGAGCCCGACCGCCCCCCCGGGTGGGCGCTACGCGCGGCGCTCGCGGCCGGACGCTGCCCTCAGTTCCAAAAGACATCTGGCTTACCATGTTGCACAGGCTGGCAATTGACGAGCCAGTCCTGGGTTTTGGTAGCAAACGTCCGTACCAATTTCATTGAACTGCCAAATTGCGTATGTCTCTGGCTTCAAACTATGCACGCTTGGGCCATGCAATTCCGATGGCCAAGATGGCATCCCGGCAAGTTCAGAACCGGATATGCCAGCCGCTGCGCCAACAAAGGAAGCAAGCATCAAGGTTATGATGACACGCCTGATCACAGCCCCTGCCCCGGTTTGACGTCCTTCAGCTCCATCGCCGTCGCCGGGTCGCGCATCATCTGAGCCACCACATCCTGACGCTTCACATCCGACCGGTGGCGCAGGGTCAGCACGATCGCCCCCACCATCGCGACCAGCAGGATCAGGCCCGACAACTGGAACAGCAGGAAGTACTGATCATAAAGGATCATACCCAAGGCTTCTGTATTGTGCCGATCCACAGGCGTGACCTGTGCCCGCAGCCCTTCGGCGGCAGCATTCGACTCCCAGGCCCCAAAGGCCATCACGAACTGCATCAGGATCACGACACCGATCAGTAGCGCCAGCGGCATGTATTTCGCCATCTCGGCCTTCAACTCGGCAAAATCCACGTCCAGCATCATCACAACGAACAGGAACAACACGGCGACCGCGCCCACATAGACGATGATCAGCAGCATCGCCACGAACTCCGCCCCCAGCAGCACGAACAGCCCCGCCGCACTCAAAAACGCTAGGATCAACCACAAAACCGAATGCACCGGGTTCCGGCTGATCACAGTAAACAGCCCCCCGGTGATCACGCTGATCGCAAAGAGGTAGAAGGCAAATACGGTCATGTCTCGTCCTCGTCGTCACCCATGACTTCCTGCGCCAACGCCATGGCGCGGGTCATGGCGGGCACCCCGGCGAACATCGCCATCATGCCCAAAGTCTCGGATATCTGCTGGTCGGTGGCCCCGGCCTCGCGCGCGTGGCGCACAGTTTGGCGGATGGCCGTGTCGGCCTGTGCCCCCTGCATGGTCAGCCCGGCAAGCGTGATCAGCAAACGCGTCTTGGCATCCAAACCGTTCTCGTTGAACGCATTGCCAAACCACGTCTCCATCAGGTCTTTGGGCATGGTCGGCCACAACGCCTCGAACATCTTCGGATCAAACCCCTTCGACGGATCGAACGCCGCCATTTGCGGAAACGCTTTCGTCATCTCCTGCATCTGGGCCAGCATCGCCGCAAAGGGGTTCTTGTCGTCACTCATCGGTAAGGCGCATCCAGTTCCAGATTGCGCGCAATCTCGGCTTCCCACCGCTCGCCATTCTCCAACAACTTAGCCTTATCGTAATACAACTCTTCCCGCGTCTCGGTGCTGAATTCGAAATTCGGCCCCTCGACAATGGCATCCACCGGGCAGGCCTCCTGGCAGAACCCGCAATAGATGCACTTGGTCATGTCGATGTCGTAGCGCGTGGTGCGGCGGCTGCCATCCTCGCGGGGTTCTGCATCAATGGTGATGGCCTGCGCGGGGCAGATCGCTTCGCACAGCTTGCAAGCGATGCAGCGCTCTTCGCCATTGGGATAGCGGCGCAGCGCGTGCTCACCGCGAAAGCGCGGGCTAAGTGGCCCCTTTTCGTGCGGGTAGTTCAGCGTGGCCTTGGGCGAGAAGAAATACTTCAGGCCCAGCTTCATGCCGACCCAGAAATCCTGCAGCAGGAAATACTTGGCGGCGCGGCCGTAATCGATCTGCGTCATGTCAGTCTCCCTGTGATCCGTCGTTGAGGTGCATATACGCCCAAGCCTTCAGGGCCGAGACAACCTCCCCATGATCGGCGCGGTCGAGCGCGCCCTCGTCATCCGTGGTGCCCATGGCGAACTCGGACATCAGGTACGACACAAGATCGTCCAGATGATGCTCGGGCGCTTCGTTGATGGCGGTGGCCAATCCCATATCAGCCCCCTACGGCCCAGCGGGCATAGATGCCCCAGAACCAGTCGAACTTCGCTGCAAAGGCGACAAACACCACCCAGACCAGCGAAAACGGCAGGAACACTTTCCATCCCAGACGCATCAACTGGTCATAGCGGTAGCGCGGCGTGATCGCCTTCACCATGGCGAAGAGGAAGAAGAAGAACGCCATCTTCGCCACCATCCACAACGGGCTGTCGGGGATGAACGGGATGGGTGACAGCCAACCGCCGAAGAACAACAGCGACATCAGCGCGCACATCAGGAAGATGGCGATGTATTCGCCCGCCATGAACAACAGGAACGGGGTCGAGGAATATTCGACCTGATACCCCGCCACCAGTTCGGATTCGGCTTCGGGCAGGTCAAACGGCGGACGGTTCGTTTCGGCCAAGGCACTGATAAAAAACAGGAATACCATGGGCAGATGCGGCAACCAATACCAGCCAAAGAAGCCATAGGCAGTGTCTTGCGCGTTCACGATGGCCCCGAAATTCAGCGACCCGGTGGACAGGATCACACCGATGATGATCAGGCCGATGGACACCTCGTAAGAGATCATCTGCGCCGCAGACCGCAGCGAGCCAAGGAACGGATACTTCGAATTCGACGCCCAGCCGCCGATGATCACGCCATAGACCTCAAGCGATGAGATGGCGAAGACATACAGAATAGCTACGTTGATATCCGACAGGACCCAGCCGTCGTTGAACGGGATCACGGCCCACGCCACCATCGCCAGCACAAAACTGGTCATAGGGGCGAGCATGAACAGGGTCTTGTCGGCCCCCGCAGGCACGACAACCTCTTTCACCACGTATTTCAAAGCATCCGCGACGGTCTGCAGCAGGCCATAAACACCCACCACATTCGGGCCCCGGCGCATCTGCACCGCGGCCCAGATTTTCCGATCGCCATAGACGAGAAACAAAAGCGAGATCATGACAAACGCCACGACGGCCAGCACCTGGGCCAGGATCAGGACGGCGATGCCGCCAGGAGTGGTAAAGAAATCAGCCATGCATCCTCACACCGTCGGTATTCCCTTCTCCGCGCAGGCGGCGGCCACGACTTCGGCGTCGATGGTCTTGATCCCCCGCGGCAGGGCTGGCGAGATGGTGTAAACAGCATCCGCTTTCCACACGCCACCCTCTTCTGTCACATTTGTTCGCAAATGACGCGCAAATCCCCAACCGCGGATCAGTGTGTATCCGGCGGCGGCGCATTCTGCGTAGTCCTCGACATCCGCAGCGGTCAACGCATTGGTCATTTCCACATCGAATTGCACCAGATCATCAGCCAACAGCTGTGTCTCAATCCCGCGGTAGTCAGGAATGAATCGCTCAGCCGTCGGCACAGGCTCACACGCCGCAAGCGGCACGGCCGTTATGATCCAGGCTGCCTTCATTCAGCGGCCAGCGCCTGCGACTTACGTGCTTTCGCGTTGGCGCTGAGTTCTGCCATCAACTGGCTCGCGCGCGCGATGGGATTGGTCAGATAGAAATCCCCAATGGTAGAGGTCAGCGCGCCGCCCTCGATCTTGCCCTGCGCAAGCGCATCGCCCGTGTTTTCGACGACAACGTCAACGTCACCCAGATGCGGGTGCGCCGCGACCAGTGCCTGACGCAATGCAGCAAGGCTGTCATAGGGCAGCGTGGCCTCCATCTCACCAGACAATGCGCGCAGAATGGCCCAGTTTTCCTTTGCCTCACCTGGGGCAAAGCTAGCACGTTGGGCCAGTTGCGGACGCCCTTCGGTATTTACGAAAAGCCCGCCCTCTTCGGTGTAGGCGGCAGCGGGCAAGATCACATCGGCACGGTGTGCACCACGATCCCCATGGCTGCCCTGATAGATCACGAATGCACTATCCGCGATCTCGATCTCATCCGCGCCGAGGTTGTAAATCACATCGGCCCCGTCCACGGCGGCCATGGCATCCGGGTTCGTCGCGCCCACATCCATCGCGCCCACGCGGGATGCAGCGGTGTGCAGCACCATCAGGCCGGACTTGGTGCTTTCGGCCAGTGCCTGTGCACCCGCCAAAATCGCAGCACCGTCACCGCGCGTCAGCGCGCCCATGCCTACGATGATGACGGACGGTTTTTCCTGCACGGCAGAATGATCACGCTTGAGCAGATCATTGATGATTGCTGCATCCGTACCGATGTGGTTCGCCTCATAGGTCAGGTCCGGCATTTCGCCGATCACACCCACATTGGCCCCACGCGCCCACGCCTTGCGGATACGCGCATTCAGCACCGGCGCTTCCAGACGCGGGTTGGTGCCGATCAGCATGATGGCCTCGGCACCGTCGATATCTTCGATGGCCGCCGTGCCCACATAGGCCGCGCGATTGCCCGACGGCAGCTTGGCCCCATCGGTGCGGCATTCGACAATACCGCCCTGCCCTCCGATCAACTCTCTCAGCGCATAGGTTGCCTCAACCGGCGCCAGATCACCAACCAGAGCAGCCAGGTTTGAAGCACCCTTGATCGCCTCAGCCGCCTTGCCCAGGGCCTCACCCCAGGACGCAGGCCGCAACTTGCCGTTCTCACGCACATAGGGCTTGTCCAAGCGCTGACGGCGCAACCCGTCCCAGACAAAGCGCGTCTTGTCGGAAATCCACTCCTCGTTCGTACCGTCATGGTTCAACGGCAGAAAGCGCATCACCTCACGCCCTTTCGTATCCACGCGAATGGACGATCCAAGCGCATCCATCACGTCCACGCTCTCGGTCTTGGTCAGCTCCCAAGGCCGCGCGGTAAACGCATAGGGCTTCGACACAAGCGCGCCCACCGGACACAGATCGATGATGTTGCCCTGCAGGTTCGAATCGAGCGTTTCGCCCAGATAGGACGTGATCTCGCTGTCCTCGCCGCGGCCGGTCTGACCCATCTGCGTGATGCCAGCTACCTCGGTCGTGAAGCGCACACAGCGCGTGCAGGAAATGCAGCGGGTCATATGCGTCTCAACCAGCGGCCCCAGATCAAGATCATCCACCGCCCGCTTCGGCTCGCGGAAGCGGGAAAAATCCACGCCATAAGCCATCGCCTGATCCTGGAGGTCACACTCGCCCCCCTGATCGCAGATCGGGCAATCCAGCGGGTGGTTGATCAGCAAAAACTCCATCACCCCCTCGCGGGCCTTCTTGACCATCGGCGAGTTCGTCTTGACCACTGGCGGCTGCCCCTCTGGCCCGGGGCGCAGATCGCGCACCTGCATGGCACAGGACGCAGCAGGCTTCGGCGGACCACCCACAACTTCCACAAGACACATCCGGCAATTGCCCGCGATCGACAGACGCTCGTGATAGCAGAACCGCGGGATCTCGATCCCCGCCTCTTCACACGCCTGGATCAGGGTCATCGCCCCGTCCACTTCCACCTCATTCCCGTCGATGATGATCTTGCGAAGGTCGCTCATACGTCAGTTCATCCTTAACAGGGCGCCAATCTGGCCGCCTTTTTCAATCTCTTCCCGCCCCAACGCGCAATAGCTCGCAGGCTGACCAGCCGTTACACCACCGCTCTCCAGATAGGCAGCACGCGCCGCCTTCAGTCGCGCCTTCTCGACATCCGACTTGCGATAGGCGTCAATCTCTTCCTCAGAATACCCCATGTCACGCGCCCGCCCCTTCAGGCTGTTGACCAACGTCAACGCGCGAAACATGCGGGCCGAGATATCCGGGCAGTTCTTGCGAATTTCATCCGCGATCCCCACAGCCAGCAACGTGCCGTCAATCTCGGGCACATCCCGCAAATGGGGTTTTGCCGAGGCTATCCCGGCAGTCAGGCTAAGGATCAGGGCCATGGTCATCGCGCGCATCGTTTCTCTCCACCTTTTGCATCACGTTGATGCCATGTGGGAAAGCCAGTTCGTGCTATGCAATAACATGGTCCAACACAACCCGTTAGCGCGCAAAATGTCGCCTTAGTCAGGGTGTGTGATCACGCTGGCGTGCAGGTGCCCCGCAGAAGCAGCTTGTCGCCCGAAATGCGCAAGGTGCCGTCTTCGGCATCCGGGCCCGCGATCCAGTCAATGTCAGACGACCCGAACTGGCGGATGCAATAGCGAATGGCCTCGTACCGCCCCGCCTCGCGCGCGCCTTCAAGCGAGGCGGACACCGGGCTGACCCCGACCTCGAACTGATCGCGCTGCTTGTCGACCTTGCTCGACGACGCCCGAAAGAACACGCCGTCAAAGGCCACCCGATTGGCCTGCCGATCCACACTGCACGCCGACAGCAAAAGCACAGCAACCAACATCAAGCCGGTCAGCATTGCCGGACGCATGTCAGCCCATATACGCGTTTTCGTTCTGGTCACTGCACTCTCCCCCTGCCGCGCTCAACCGCGGACATGATCCCAGCCAAAGGCGTGATCCGTATTGCCATGGTTTTCAAGATGATGGAAGCGGTCCATCGCCTCTTTGATCGTGGGTTTATGGCCCGGCGCCACCCACCACATGACAAACCGCAAACCCTGATCGGGGTCGTACCATTCGCCCTTGCGGTCATAGAACTGCTTGTGAACGGTGTTAAAGGTGAAGTCATGCAGGCTTTCGATGTCTTTCCAGACCGAGAGCGTGCTGGCCGTGCGCGGATTGCCCCCAAGGGGACCACCCGGGTCAAGCTGGGCGGCCTCCATGTCGTCGCCTTCCAGATGCCAGACATAGCCGGGGCTGCGGCGCGCGATGTCATAGACACGGTCGAGGTTGTTGAGGAAGTCTGCGACGCGCGGGTCTTCCCAATCGTATTTCAGGGTGCCGATGTTGAATTCAGCAAGGTGCATGAAGTGCCAACGGCCTTACTTTCTTTTGATGAAGCGACCCATCGGATGGCTCGTCCCGGCAACCTTCCCTGAGAATTCACAAAACAATGCATCAATATTTTGTGCATTCGGTTTGTAACCTGCCGATACGAGCCAGCGATCAAGCTGAATAAATGGATATGACCCACTTTCGCGAAAAGCTCTGATCACTTTATTGCGACGGTGTCCTTCGCTGACAAGGAGCTTTATCGCGTCATTGGTTTTGATTGGCTCACCAGTTGCAGAGTTCCATCCAATCTTGTTCGAGCACTCTTTTGCCGCTTGCTGTGCCCACGTCCAACCGTAAGCCGCCTGCTGTGTCGGCGTCAAAACTTGGCTCGACGACACTTGTGCCAACCCGGAGACCGGCAAGCAAGCGAATGACGCAAAGACGAGCGCCGCAATCGTACTCCGTGATACCATCACATACTCTCCTACTCCGCAGCAATCCGCTTGCCCGCAATCCGATCCTCAATCTCATCCCGGAAATTCCGGATCAGGCCCTGAATCGGCCACGCTGCCGCATCGCCAAGTGCACAGATCGTGTGCCCTTCAACCTGTTTGGTCACGTCCAGCAGCATGTCGATCTCCTCGACCTCCGCCTCACCGTGCACCAGACGGTCCATCACGCGCATCATCCAGCCTGTGCCTTCACGACACGGCGTGCACTGGCCACAGGACTCGTGCTTGTAGAATTTCGACAGCCGCCAGATCGCCTTGATGATATCGGTGCTCTGATCCATCACGATCACCGCCGCCGTGCCCAGACCCGACTGCAGATCGCCCCGCAGATAGTCGAAGTCCATGATGGCGTCCTTCATCTTCTCCCCGCGCACGCAAGGCACGGACGATCCGCCGGGGATCACAGCCTTGAGGTTGTCCCACCCGCCACGGATGCCGCCGCAATGCTTCTCGATCAGCTCTTCAAACGTGATCGACATAGCTTCTTCGACAACACAGGGGTTGTTCACATGGCCTGACACGGCAAACAGCTTCGTGCCCGCATTGTTCGGACGGCCAAAGCCCGAAAACCACGACGCACCACGCCGCAGGATCGTTGGCACAACAGCAATGGATTCCACGTTGTTCACTGTGGTCGGACAGCCATAAAGGCCCGCACCCGCCGGAAACGGCGGCTTCATGCGCGGCATACCCTTTTTGCCTTCGAGCGATTCCAAAAGCGCGGTTTCTTCCCCGCAGAGATAGGCCCCTGCCCCGTGGTGCAGGTAAATCTCGAAATCCCAGCCCGACCCCGCCGCATTCGGCCCAACCAGCCCGGCGTCATAGGCTTCGTCAATCGCCGCCTGCAGCGCTTCCTTCTCACGAATATATTCACCGCGGATATAGATGTAGCAAGCGTTCGCATTCATCGCGAAGCTGGCGATCAGGCACCCTTCGATCAGCGTGTGCGGATCATGGCGCATGATCTCACGGTCCTTGCAGGTGCCCGGCTCGGATTCGTCCGCATTCACAACCAGATAGCTGGGACGCCCGTCGCTTTCCTTGGGCATGAACGACCACTTGAGCCCCGTGGGGAAACCCGCGCCACCACGTCCACGCAGACCGCTGTCCTTCATCTCTTGAATGACCCAGTCGCGCCCCTTCTGGATCAGCTTGTCGGTCCCGTCCCAGTGCCCCCGCGCCTGCGCGCCCTTCAGCGTGCGGTCGTGCATCCCGTAAAGGTTGGTAAAGATACGATCCTTGTCAGCCAGCATGGGTACGTCCTTTTGTAGCACGCGGTCAGGCGCGTGGTCTTTTGCCTAGTCGCCCTGCGCGCGGAGCGGTGAATTCAGTCGCGGCTCTTTTGCCAAATCCTGAGCGCCACCACCAGTGCCCAAATGAACGCAGCCAAAGCAAAGAGCAGAATCAGGATTTCATAGCGCTGCGCCAGTCCCAGCCCGCTCACAATGACCGGCGCAAAGATGGACAGCAAAGCGGCCCCTGCAATCACAAGGGCCGCGATACGGCCCTGCCGGGCCAGTTTCGGGTCAAGCCGGTCGGACATGCGTCAGTAGACACCGCCCTTGTCGACCTTCTTGGAAAACTCAGTCTCACCACCGGCGGCCAGGATCTTGGCCTGTTCGACCCAGTCATCCCGGCTCACACGGCCTTTGAAGCCTTGCAGGTTCTGGTCAACCCACGCGACCTCTTCGGCACCCCAGTGCGCGATCTGGTCGAAATGGTAAAAGCCCATCGAGTGCAAAAGCGCTTCAAGTTTCGGTCCTACACCTTTGATTTCCTTCAAATTATCGGGGCCACCCTCACGCGCGGCTGACAGCGTCTCCGGCTTGGTCCCCTCTCCCGTCACAGCGTCAGCCTTTGCGGGTTTCGCTTTGGCTTTTGCTTTGGGCTTGGCCTTCGACGCCGTCTCTTCGGTCTCGTATTTCCAGTCCCCCTTGCGCTCCGCCAACTCCGCCTGACCCGGCAGAGGTTTCGAGGGCTTCACGGCCGCCTCCGACGGCTCGGGCGCAGCGGCCACTAGCGCGGCCTCGGCCTTAGCTGCGGGTTCTGGGGCGGGTTCGGTCTTTGGGGGCGCGACGGACATGTCACTGATGGCAGGCAAAGGTTTGCAGATGAGCCAACTGATCAAGGCCCCGGCCACCGCGAACACGACAAGCCCCGCGAACACGGCTTGTATGAAAGTCCAGTCGCCCAGCACCATCAGCAGCATCGCCGCCAACACGCCGCCCAGCAGCGCGACCAGCCAGCACCCGATGGCGCAGCTGACCAATCCCTCGTTTCTGTCCATAACGATTTTCCCCCCGTCTCAGGATGTTACGCCTTATAGATACCGTCTTTTTTCGCACGTTGGGAAAAATCTGTCTCTTCGCCGGACGCCAAGGCCTTTGCTTGGGTGACCCAGTCGTCCCGGCTGACCCGACCTTTGAAGCGCACAAGGTGCTGGTCGGCCCAGGCGACCTCGTCATCCGACCACGCGGCGATCTGGTCGAAGTGATAAACGCCTTTGGCGTTCAGCTCTTTTTCGAGACCCGGTCCGACGCCTTTGATCAACTTGAGATCGTCAGCGCCGCCGTCGCGGGGCGCGGTCAGAAGCGTAGGTTTTGTCCCCGCGGGGACAGCCTTAGCGTCTTGATTTTGTGCAGATTTATTTTTGGTTACCCCAGCGTTCGCTTTGGGTTTGGCTTTCGCCTGGGCCGCGGGGGCTTCACCCGGCGCTTCGGATTTGCCATCGGACGCCGCACCGCGGTCGCGCGGCGCGGGTTTTTCGGACGCCGTGCGCCCGCCCTGTTTTCCGTCCGGGCCATCGGGGGGCATCATGTCACCGCTCGGGGCCACGTTGTCGTTGGCCTTACCCCATGGCGCCAGGAGCGGTACTTCCGTGCCGTCTATGCGCTTGACCGTGTCTCCGATATCGGTCGCGAGTTGCACGGAAGCGTTGTATTTCGTGTGTCCGCTGTCGAAATCCTTGAGGCTGGTCAGGCCGCCCAAGGGTTCGGACGCATAGCGCCCGTTTTGGGGGCCGGGCGTTGGCACCTGACCTGCGGCCAGTTCGTCAATGATTTCGCCCATGCGGGCGGCGGTCAGGTCCTCGTAATAGTCCTTGCCGATCTGGGCCATGGGCGCGTTGGCGCAGGAGCCGAGGCATTCGACCTCTTCCCACGAGAACTTGCCATCGGCCGAGAGTTGATGGGCCTTGGGCGCAATCTTGTCCTTGCACACGGCGACGAGGTCTTCGGCCCCGCAGATCATGCAGGACGTGGTGCCACAGACCTGAATATGTGCAACGGAGCCAACGGGTTGCAGCTGGAACATGAAGTAAAATGAGGCCACTTCGAGCGCGCGGATATAGGCGAGGCCCAGCATGTCGGCCACGGCTTCAATGGCGGGACGGGTCAGCCAACCCTCTTGTTCCTGCGCGCGCCACAGAAGTGGGATGATGGCGCTGGCTTGTCGGCCTTCGGGGTACTTGGTGACTTGCGCTTCGGCCCAGGCTTGATTGTCCGGGGTAAAGGCGAAGGTGTCTGGTTGGTCTGGGTGGAGACGGCGGAGCATTAAGGTCTTCCCTTGGTCTGCTTGGAGGGTGCGGGAGCCTCCGGCGGGAGTTTATTTGGCAAGATGAAAGAGCGGATCAGCGGTCGATTTCCCCGAACACCACGTCCATGGTGCCGATGATGGCAGCGACGTCGGCCAGTTGGTGCCCTTTGGAGATGTAGTCCATCGCTTGCAGGTGCAGGAAGCCCGGGGCGCGCAGTTTGGCGCGGTAGGGTTTATTGGTGCCGTCGGCCACGAGGTAGACGCCGAACTCGCCCTTGGGGGCCTCGACCGCGCAATAGACCTCGCCTTCGGGGACATGGAACCCTTCGGTGTAGAGCTTGAAGTGGTGGATCAGCGCTTCCATCGACTGTTTCATGTCCGTACGCGAGGGCGGGGTCAGCTTGCCGCGCGCCAGCACGTCGCCGGGGCAGTCGCGCAACTTGCCGATGGCCTGTTTGATGATCGAGAGCGACTGGCGCATCTCTTCCATCCGGACAAGGTAGCGGTCATAGCAGTCGCCGTTCTTGCCTACGGGGATCTGGAAGTCGAATTCGTCGTAGCATTCATAGGGCTGCGCGCGGCGCAGGTCCCAGGCGAGGCCGGAGCCCCGCACCATGACGCCCGAGAAACCGTATTTCTGGATGTCATCCTCGGTCACGACACCGATATCGGCGTTGCGCTGTTTGAAGATGCGGTTTTCGGTCAGCAGCCCGTCAATGTCGTCCATCACCTTGGGGAAGTGATGCGCCCATTCCTCGATATCATCCAGCAGTTCGGGCGGCAGGTCCTGATGCACACCACCGGGGCGGAAATAGGCCGCGTGCAGGCGTGCGCCACAGGCCCTTTCGTAGAAGATCATCAGCTTTTCACGCTCTTCAAAGCCCCAGAGCGGGGGCGTGAGCGCGCCC
>JBCDEK010000010.1:0-59918 GCA_039179785.1 Pseudomonadota bacterium
CCGGGGCGAATCGACAACGGGCGGCTGGTGGCTATGCTTATTGGAAGGTCTGGTTCGCGGCTCACGAGTCGGACGCCCGCAGGCAATACGTCGGGCGGGAACGTCACTTTCCGCAGCCCACGCACAAGCGGCTCGGGATTGCGATAGGTCGAGCCGCGGACGCTACGCCGTGCCCCGCTTCACGCCGCCCGCCGATGCCTACCGCTACTGAAATTCTCGCGCCGCCACTCAAGATCGGCCCGTTGGTCGTCGATCCGCCGATCTTGCAAGCGCCGATGGCGGGCTACACCAACTATGCCTTTCGGCAGATCGTCCGCGAGTTCGGTGGCGCCGGCCTGTTGGCTACCGAGATGGTCAACGCCAAGGGTTTCGTCTGGCTCGATGAGCAAGAGGCGGTGCATCCCGATCGGCTGTGGGGAGTTGCTGAAGAACCACGCCCGCTGGCCGTGCAAATCTGGGACAACGATCCGGAGACGCTCGCCAAAGTCGGCACCCGGCTTGCCACCGAATACCAGGTGAGCGTGGTCGATATCAACTTCGGCTGTCCCGTCCGGCAGGTTACCGAGAAAGCCCACAGTGGCTCTTACTTACTACGGCAGCCAGAGCGAATGGGGCAGATCATTGAGCAGGTGGTCGCAGCCTGTGCGCCGACGCCCGTTACGGCCAAAACACGCCTCGGTTGCACGCGGGACAAAATCGTCATTAAAGATGTCGCCCAAATTGTCGAAGGCGCCGGCGCTGCGGCGTTGACGCTCCATGGCCGGACGGCTGCTGACATGTTCCGCGGCTCGGCCGACTGGGATCTGATTTCGGAAGTCAAACCCTATCTGAAACGCATCCCGCTGATAGGCAATGGTGATCTCGATTCGGCTCAGAAAGTCGTTGATGCCTTCCGCCGCTACGATGTCGATGGCGTGATGATCGCCCGCGCGAGTTTGAACAAACCGTGGCTCTTCCAACAAGCCGCCGCGGCACTGCGAGGCGAGCCGGTACCGCCAGATCCGACGCTCGAAGAGGAGCGGCGGCTGATGCTGCATCACTTCGATTTGGTGGTCGAGCGGTTTGGCGAGGAGAAGGCCGCCGTGCTGATGCGCAAGTACGCCTGCTGCTACGCACAAGGTCGCCGCGGCGCCCGTGAGTTTCGCAAGCACGTGGCGACGATCCAAACCTCGGCCGAATTCTTCGACGTGGTCGAGCGGTACTTCCCAACAGCACAGCCGACCGGCACACCGGCAGGCGAGCCCGTTAAGACTTCGACGGTTTGAAATCGCCCAACTTGTAGGCGACCCAGTAGTCGTCCAGGGCGAGTTTTACCTTGCCACTGAGCAGGTAGAGGCCGATCAGGTTGGGGATCGCCATCGCCAAGATCATCAAGTCGCTGAATGGGGGCGGCGGCCCGGGCGATGCTGAACTTTGGCGTGGACCGGATGCGCATCGTCAATCCGCGCGATGGATGGCCGAACCCGGCGGCTGTCGCCATGGCCAGCGGGGCAGGGCGCGTGCTGGATGCGGCGACTGTCCATGACGATGTGGCGGGGGCTGTGGCGGATTGCACCTTTGTCTATGCCACCACAGCGCGGATGCGCGACATGACCAAGACGGTGCTCAGCCCCGAAGCCGCAATGCAGGACGCCGCGCGCCGCATCGCCGGGGGTCAGCATGTGGCGGTGATGTTCGGGCCCGAGCGGGCCGGGCTGGAGAACGAGGATCTTGCGCAGGCGAACGCGCTTGTCACCGTGCCTGTGAACCCCGACTTTCCGTCCCTGAACCTGGCGCAATGCGTGTTGCTCTTGGGATATGAATGGCGCCGGGCCAGCGCCCAGATCGACCACAACGTGACCGAACTGGCGGGCACCGACTGGGCCGAGGGGCAGGAGATTGATCATCTGGCCCGCCATTTTGAGGAGCGGCTTGAGGAGGCGGGGTTCTTTTTCCCCGAGCACAAGGCCCCCAGCATGAAAACCAACCTGCGCAATCTCTGGAGCCGGATGCCCCTGACCCGCGCGGATGTGCAGACGCTGCACGGGATGCTGCGTCAGATGGTCCGCTGGGCCAATCGCCAGTGATGCTGGACCTCGGCCAAGGGCCGACTTAGGTTGCGCGGTGAATGAACGACCGGAGCCGAAATGGCAAAGAACCGCAGTATCTTCGAAGAGGTTGGAACCACCGAAAAGCAGGTGGTCGAAACAGGGGTGATCGACAAGGGCAGGGGTGGCGCGCGCGGTGCGATCCGCGTGTGGCTGATGCTGCTTTTTGCCCTTGTTGTCGTGATGATCGCCGTGGGCGGGCTGACCCGCCTGACCGATAGCGGGTTGTCGATCACCGAATGGCGCCCGCTCACCGGGGCGGTTCCGCCGCTGAACCAGGCCGATTGGGAAGCCGAGTTCGTGCTGTATCAGCAGATAGACGAGTTTCGCCTGCAAAATCAGTGGATGACGCTGGCGGATTTCAAGGTGATCTACTGGTGGGAATGGGGACATCGGCAACTGGGCCGGGTCATCGGGCTGGTCTGGGCCATCGGGTTTTTCTGGTTCCTGATCCGCCGCCAAATCCCCATCGGGTGGATGCCCCGGTTGCTGGGCCTTGGGGCGCTGGGTGGTCTGCAAGGTGCCATCGGCTGGTGGATGGTTGCCAGTGGCGTGACACAGGGCGAGGGCGTGCTGGATGTTGCTAGCTACCGCCTGGCCACGCATCTGGGGTTGGCCTTTGTCATCCTGGGCTTCATCGCGTGGTACACCTATCTCCTCGGGCGACCCGAGCGCGACCTGATGCAGGCGCGGCGGTCGAAAGAGGACAAGCTCTTTTCGATGTCCACCGGGCTGATGCACTTTGCCTTTCTCCAAATTCTGATCGGCGCGCTGGTGGCGGGCATCGACGCCGGGCGCACATACACTGATTGGCCCCTGATGGGGGGACAGGTGTTTCCCGCAACCGCCTTTGTGTTCGAGCCATGGTGGCGGAACCTCTTCGAAAGCCCTGGCCTTGTGCAGTTCATCCACCGCGTCACGGGCTATCTGCTCTTTGCCTTTGCTGTTGTGGTGTGGCTGCGCGGGCGCACATCGGCCCATGCCAGGACGCGCTTTGCATTCAACGCCGTCTTTGCCGCGCTGAGCTTGCAGATCGTGCTGGGTATCGTGACCGTGCTGTATGGCGCGCCGTGGCAGGTGGCGATCCTGCACCAGTTTCTGGCGGTCGTCCTGTGGGCGCTGATCCTGCGGGCGCGCTTTTTGGCGGCCTATCCCATTGCCACATCCATACGGGGGACAACCCAATGAGCGCGTTTGACGATCTGCTGGCCTATGACCACACCACGCAAGCTTTGGGGCAAGTGGCGGGGCGCCTCGGGTGGGATCAGGAAACTATGATGCCCCGCGGAGCAGCGGCGCAACGGGGCGAAGAGATGGCCGCGATGGAGGCTGTCTTGCACGCCCGGCGGACGGCGCCAGAAGTGGGCGACTGGCTCGCCGCGATTGATGCGGGCGCGCTGGACAGCGTCGCCGCCGCCAAACTGCGCGAGATCAAGCGCAGCTATGACCGCGCCTCGAAAGTGCCCGCTGATCTGGCGGCCACGATTGCACGGGTGACGTCAACGGCGCAGGGCAAATGGGCCGAGGCGCGAGCGGCGGATGACTATGCCGCCTTTGCCCCTGTTCTGGCCGAGGTGATTACGCTCAAGCGCGAGGAGGGTGCGGCGCTGGCCAATGGCGGCGATGTCTACGACGCGATGCTTGAGGATTATGAGCCGGGCACAACCGGCGCGGACCTTGAGGCGATGTTTGGCGCGTTGCGCCCTGCGCTGACGGAACTGCGCGCGGCTATCCTGGACAAGCCTGCGCCAAAAGGTGTGACCGGCCCGTTCGACGAGGCCGCGCAGTTGAAGCTGAGCATGGTGCTGGCCCAGACCTTTGGCTATGATCTTGGCCACGGGCGGATCGACAAGGCCGTGCATCCCTTCTCGTCCGGGTCGGGACATGATGTGCGGATCACGACCCGGACAAACCCGGACGATCCTTTTAACTGCTTCTATTCCACCATCCACGAGGTTGGCCACGCCTGCTATGAACAGAATATTGACGATGCCTATCTGATGAGCCCGCTGGGCCGGGGCGTGTCGATGGGAGTGCACGAAAGCCAAAGCCGGATTTACGAGAACCAGTTGGGCCGCAGCCGCGCCTTCACCGGGTGGCTCTATGGTCAGATGCGCGATGCGTTCGGGGATTTCGGTATCGCGGACGAAGACGCGTTTTATGCCGCCTTGAACCGTGTCTCCAACGGCTATATCCGCACCGAAGCGGACGAGGTGCAGTACAATTTGCACGTGCTTCTGCGCTTTGATCTTGAGCGAGCCTTGATGTCTGGTGATCTACAAGTGGGTGATCTGGAAGCGGCCTGGAATGACCGGTTCGAAGCTGATTTCGGTTATGCTGTCGACGCCCCGTCGAACGGGGTTTTGCAGGATGTGCACTGGTCCGTTGGGTTGTTCGGCTACTTTCCGACCTATTCACTTGGCAACGTTTACGCCGGGTGCCTGCACGAGGCGCTACGCACGGCTGTGCCCGATCTTGATGCCCAACTGGCACGTGGTGATACGACAGCGGCGACCGGATGGCTGCGCGACACTCTGCAGGTGCATGGCAGCCTATATGAGCCGCGTGAAGTGATCGAACGGGCAAGCGGGCGCACGCCGGGACCCGAGCCGTTGCTGGCCTATCTCAAGGACAAGTTTGCGGGCATTTACGGATTGTAGAGTGTGGTGCGCCCATAGGGCACACCCTACGCGCCTTATGCGTCTTCGTCCTCATCGCCCTGATCGGCGATCCATGCCACGCTGACCACTTCTTCGCCCTTGCCGGTGTTGAACACCTTGACCCCGCCCGCGCTGCGCGAGCGGAAGCTGATGCCATCTACGGGCACACGGATCGACTGGCCTTTGGAGGTGGCGAGCATGATCTGATCGTCCATATCAACTGGGAAAGAAGCCACGATGCCACCTGTCTGCATCCGCTTGTCCCACGCCGTGACGCCCATGCCGCCACGTCCGCGCAGGGGATAGTCATGCGACGATGACAGCTTTCCCGCGCCTCCGGCTGTGATGGTCAGGATCAGGTTTTCGACCGCTGACATTTCGGCGTAGCGATCCTGCGGCAACGGCATGTCCGCGTTGCCTTCATCCTCATCGGCGGTGTCGGGTTCGTCCGCGATGCCGGCCATGGCGCGGCGCATCTTCAGGTACGCGGCGCGTTCGTCCGAGCTGGCCTCGAATTGCCGGATCACGGACATAGACACGACGCGGGCGTTACCAGACAGCTTGATGCCGCGCACGCCGGTTGACGCGCGCGAGTTGAACACACGCACATCATCGGCGCGGAAGCGGATCGCGCGACCCGCATCGGTGATCAGCATCACATCGTCGTCGTTCGATGCGATGCGGGCGTTGATGAGCGTCCAGCCTTCGCTGTCGCCCTCGAATTTCATGGCGATCTTGCCGTTCGATTTTACATTGGTGAAGTCGCTCAGCTTGTTGCGGCGCACGGTGCCATGGTCGGTTGCGAACACAACTTGCAGGTCGTCCCATTCCTTTTCATCGCGATCGACGGGCATGATGGCGGCGATGCTAACCCCTTGAGGGATCGGCAGAATATTGACGATCGCCTTGCCTTTGGACGTACGGCCGCCCTGCGGCAAACGCCATGTCTTGAGCTTGTAGACCATCCCGTCGGTGGTGAAGAACAAAAGCTGCGTATGCGTATTGGCGACGAAGAGGGTGGTGATCACGTCCTCTTCCTTGGTCTGCATACCCGATACACCTTTGCCACCGCGCTTCTGACTGCGGAAGTCAGCCAGCGGGGTGCGCTTGATATAGCCGCCCGAGGTGACCGTCACGACCATGTCTTCGCGCTCGATCAGGTCCTCGTCTTCCATGTCGCCGGACCAGTCGACAATCTCGGTGCGGCGGGGCACGGCGAAGAGGTCTTTGACCTCGTTCAACTCGTTGGAGATGATGCCCATGATCCGCTCGCGCGATCCAAGGATTTCCAAGTATTCCTTGATCTTTGCGGCGAGTTCTTCAAGTTCGTCGGTGACCTCTTTGACACCGATCTGGGTCAGGCGCTGCAGGCGCAGATCTAGGATCGCGCGGGCCTGAACCTCGGTCAGGTTGTAGGTGCCGTCATCGTGCATTTTCGACAGCGGATCGTCGATCAGACGCAGGTAGCTTTCGATGGACGCAGCGGGCCAGCGGCGGGTCATCAGCTTTTCGCGGGCCTCTGCGGCATCTGCGGAGGCGCGGATCGTGGCCACGACTTCGTCCACATTTGACACAGCAACGGCCAAGCCACACAAAATGTGGGACCGATCGCGGGCCTTGCGCAGATCGAAGGCGGTGCGACGGATGACCACTTCCTCGCGGAAATCGAGGAAGGACGTGAGGAACCGGCGCAGGGTGAGTTGTTCGGGGCGTCCACCGTTCAGGGCGAGCATGTTACAGCCGAAGGAAGTCTGCATCGGTGTGAACCGGAAAAGCTGGTTCAATACGACTTCTGCGGTGGCATCCCGCTTAAGTTCGACCACGACACGCACACCGTTGCGGTCGGATTCGTCCTGCACGTGAGCGATGCCCTCGATGCGTTTTTCGCGCGCGGCTTCGGCGATCCGCTCGATCATCGTTGCCTTGTTCACTTGATAAGGAATTTCATCAATTACAATGGCGTAGCGGTCTTTCCTCAACTCCTCGACACGTGTTTTGGAACGAACGATCACGCTGCCGCGCCCTTCAAGATAGGCTTTGCGTGCGCCGGAGCGGCCCAGCATGATCCCGCCCGTTGGAAAGTCGGGACCGGGGACATAGTCGATGAGCGCTTCGGAGGACAGGTCGGGGTCTTCGATCAGGGCCAGACAGGCGTCGACCACTTCACCCAGATTGTGGGGCGGGATGTTGGTGGCCATGCCGACGGCGATGTCGCCCGCGCCGTTGACCAGCATGTTTGGGAAGCGTGCCGGCAGGACCGTGGGTTCGCGATCTTTGCCGTCGTAATTGTCCTGAAAATCGACGGTGTCCTTGTCGATATCGGCGAGGACAAAAGCGGCGGGTTTGTCCATCCGCACCTCGGTATACCGCATGGCGGCGGGGTTGTCGCCGTCCATCGAGCCGAAGTTCCCTTGACCGTCAAGTAACGGTAAAGACATGGAAAAATCCTGCGCCATGCGCACCAGTGCATCGTAAATCGCGCTGTCGCCGTGGGGATGATATTTCCCCATGACATCGCCCACGGGGCGGGCAGATTTGCGGTAGGATTTGTCGTGCGTGTTCCCGGTTTCGTGCATCGCGTAGAGAATGCGGCGGTGCACGGGTTTCAGGCCGTCGCGCAGGTCGGGAATGGCGCGGGAGACGATGACCGACATGGCGTAGTCCAGATAGGACGTGCGCATTTCGTGTTCGATGGAGACCGAGGGGCCGTCATAGGCGGGCCGCTCTGGCGTCATTTCGTCATCGTTATCAGGGGGTTGTGGCGTGTCGTTCACGTTTTTTCGCTCGTTCTGCCGCGTCGCTATATCTTGGGGTGAACTCTATCAGAAAGCGCAGATAAGGTGCAATGGTGGGGATGCGCTGGTTGTTAGCAGTCCGGGGTGAGCGGTGCTAGGTCATTGTTTTTATTGATTATTAAATGTTCATGCGCTCAGGTTGGGTATGTACCCCAGTGTGTGAGGCAAAACATGGCAGAAACAGAAACCGAATTGATGTTGAAGGGATACGGGCTGACCACGGCGGAGATGTTCTATCGGATGCCGGATTATACCAATGTTCTCAATACCTTCGTCTGGCAGGACTATGATCTGGCGCCGGATCATCCACGGCTGTTCAAATTCATCGACTTCTGGAAGGCCGAGATTGAGGGGGCGCTGCATTCGGTGCGGTTCACCCATCGCAAGATGATCGCACCCGGAGAGTGGCGGCATGTGACCGGAGAGTTCACGCTGCACTGACCGGTTAACGGGGCGTGCGGTGGGCTGTTTGGGGGCAAAATGCGCAAAAGCGCGTATTCTGGAGCCGAAACTGCACATTTTGCGCGCCCGTTTTCAGGGTCGATTTGGGGCGATTTCGGATGATTTCGGGCAGCTTTTGCCAAACTGCGTAATTTGGCGATCAAACTGCACATTTTGCGGCGCGAGGTCCCATTAACACCCTGTTAACCCGTCTGGCGTCGTTAACTTTTCCGGTAGATGCGCTCTTGGCTGCGCCAATTCGCCCGCCCGCCGGACCCAGATGTGCCGCAATCACGCAGAGCAGGACGCCCCACCCAGAACGCAGAACTTGGCGCAGTGGGGATGGTTGAGCGAGACGTCGGCCTCGGCCTCTTTGAGCGTGGTGCCCATTTCAAATTGCGGATCGTAGGGCAGGAGGGTGCAGGCCAGCACGGCAGGCCGTGCAGCACCTTTGCGTTTGACCACCATGCGTGACGACGCGCACATAACCGCATCGGGGTGCTTGTTCAGGATGCCCCAGCAGGCGGTCGTGATTTCGGGCACTTCGACCTGTGTGTCCATTTCGGGGAAGAGGACCGTCATGCCGGGATTTGCCGCGTCGATGTCCCAGCCGTGTTTGGCATAGAGGGCGGCGTAGCCCGCGCGCGCCTCGGCCTCGCTTTCGGCCATTTCGATGCGGCCCGCGACCGCAAGGCGCGCACCGATGGAGGACAGCCAGTCGATGCCGCGCAGCGTCTTGGCGAAGGTGCCGACGCCGCGTTCGGTGTCGTGCACGGACGCGGCGTGGTGGTCGAGCGAGATGCGGAAGGTGAGCTTGTCGCCATAGGCCTCGACCAGCGGGATGATCGCGGCCTTGATCTTGGGGCGCATCATCGGGGCCATGGCGTTGGTGAGGATCAGCACGTCGTAGCCGCGTTTAAGCGAGCGTTCGACCATGTCGAGAAAGGCGGGGTTCATGAAGGGCTCGCCGCCCGTGAACCCGATCTCGCGCACGTTCCATGCGCGTGTTTCGAGCTGGTCGAGATAGTCCGACACCTCGTCCGCCGTGATGTATTCGAGCGCGTCGTTGGTGGGGGAGCTTTCGATATAGCAATTCAGGCAGGCGATGTTGCAGAGCGTGCCGGTGTTGAACCACAGCGTTTCGGGATGACTGAGCGCGACCTTGGCCCGCGGCTCGCCTTTGGCGGTCACATCGGGGTCCTGGAATTTGCCCAGATTGGCCAGGTCTTTCATTGTGGTCGTTCCGTCCTGATTGTCCCGTCGGACCGTAGAGTTACGCGGCACAGGCGCAAGGGGAAAGCGGACCCGTGCCGCTTTGACAGCTTTGTGATAGAAAGATGCGTCGCCGTGATGCAAGTGCAGCATAGGGCGTTGAGTATCGGTTTGAATCTGCTACTGGTAGCGCAAACATTTCGACGGCACGCAAGAGGAGCCCTGCCATGGTATCGCGCGTCATTCCGGTTGATCCCTTTGATCTGGTCATCTTTGGCGGCACGGGGGACCTTGCGCGGCGCAAGATCCTGCCCGGGCTGTTTCGCCGTTTCTGTGCGGGCCAGATGCCACCCGACGCGCGGGTGATCGGGGCCGCGCGGGGCGACATGGACAGTGCCGCCTATCGCGAGGTCGTGGCCGAGGCGATTGCCGAGTTTGGGGGCGGGCGGGCCTGTGAGGATGGCACGCTGGACAGCTTTCTGGAGCGGATGGAGTTCGTCACCATCGACGCGCGGGGCGAAAAGGGCTGGGCCGATCTGGCCAAGCTGGTGCGCGAAGATGTGGTGCGGGCGTATTATTTTTCGGTGGGCCCGAGCCTTTTTGGCGATCTGGCCGAGCGGTTGAATGCCCATGGACTAACGGACGATGACAGCCGGATTGTGGTTGAAAAGCCCTTTGGCCGCGATCTGCCATCGGCAAAGGAATTGAACCGCGATCTGGCCAGGCATTTCGACGAGACGCAGATTTACCGGATTGACCACTATCTGGGCAAGGAGACGGTGCAGAACCTGATGGCGGTCCGCTTCGGCAACATGCTGTTCGAGCCGCTGTGGAACAGCCAGTATGTGGACCACATCCAGATCACGGTGGCCGAGACTGTCGGCGTGGGCGGGCGGGGCGAGTATTATGACAAGTCCGGTGCGATGCGCGACATGGTGCAGAACCACCTGATGCAGCTTTTGTGCCTGATCGCGATGGAGCCACCGTCTAAGTTCGACCCCGATGCGGTGCGGGACGAAAAGCTGAAGGTCATCCGGGCGCTGGATGAGGTGGAGCCGCATCATATCGTGCGCGGGCAGTATGAGGCGGATGATGAGGATCCGAGCTATCGCGAGGCAGTTGGGGATGCGCGGTCGCGGACCGAAAGCTATATCGCCATGAAGGTCGGCATTTCGAACTGGCGGTGGGCGGGCACGCCGTTTTATCTGCGCACGGGCAAGAAGCTGAAGGCGCGATCGAGCGAGATCACGGTGGTGTTCAAGGAGTTGAACCATTCGATCTTTGGCGAGACGAGCGATCATCGTAATGAATTGTCGATCCGGTTGCAGCCCAATGAGGGGATTACGCTGGGGGTCACCATCAAGGAACCCGGACCGGGGGGCATGCGGTTGATGAATGTGCCGCTGGACATGTCCTTTGCCGATGCGTTGGGCGAGGATGGGGTGGATCAGACCGACGCCTATGAGCGGTTGATCATGGATGTGATCCGCGGCAACCAGACCCTGTTCATGCGCGGGGACGAGGTCGAGGCGGCCTGGGCCTGGACCGATCCGATCATCAACGGGTGGGAAGCGCGCGGCGAGGTGCCCAAGCTTTATGATGCGGGCAGCGAGGGGCCGGTGGATGCGGTGCAGCTGCTGGCGCGGGACACACGCGTATGGAGGAAGGTGGCGCCATGAAAATCGTAGAGTATCCCGACCGTGAATTGCTGGCCGTAGGGCTGGCGGATGCGTTGGCGAGTGAGTTGAAAAACTGTCTGCTGGTGCATCCTTTTGCGTCCTTTGTGGTGCCGGGGGGGACCACGCCGGGGCCGATTTTCGACAGCCTGTGTGCCGCTGATCTGGAATGGGACCGGGTGCATGTGATGCTGAGCGACGAGCGCTGGGTGCCGGAGGATCATGACCGGTCGAACGCGAAGTTGCTGAAGGAGCGGCTGTTCCAGAGCCGGGCGGCGGCGGCAAAGTTCGTGCCGTTCTATGTGGACGGGCAGACGCCCGCCGAGGCCGCGCCGGGATTGTCCCAGCGTTTGACGGATCAGATGCCAATTTCCCTGCTCATGTTGGGGATGGGCGCGGATATGCATACGGCATCGCTGTTTCCGGGGGCCGAGGGGCTGGCGGATATGCTGGCTGGTGACGCGCCGCTGGTGGTGCCGGTGTCGGTCGCAGGGCAGGAGCCGCGGATTTCGTTTTCCGGCCCCGCGCTGGCGGGCGCGATGGCGAAGCATCTGGTGATCTACGGGGCCGAGAAGCGCGCCGCGCTGGAGCGGGCGGAGGGTCTGGATGCGGTGGACGCGCCCATCCGGGCGGTGATGGGCGGCCTGACCGTGCATTGGGCGGAGTGAGCGGGATGTGGGATGCGTTGAAGGCGAAGGCGGCCGAGGTCGAAGGGCGCGCCATTCTGGACCTGTTCGACGAGGGGCGGGCCGACGGCTTTGCCGTGCAGACGCAGTACATGCGGTTCGACTATTCCAAGACGAATATAGATGCGGAGACGCGCGAGATGCTGCTGGGGCTGGCCGAGGCTGCCGGTGTGGCAGCGCGGCGCGACGCGATGTTTTCGGGCGAAAAGATCAACGAGACCGAGGGGCGGGCGGTGCTGCACACCGCGCTGCGCAATCTGGATGGCGGTCCGGTTGTGGTCGATGGCGTGGATGTCATGCCGGGGGTGCTGGACACGCTTGCGCGGATGGAGGCCTATGCCAGTGAGGTGCGCGGCGGTGAGATCACCGATGTCGTAAATATTGGCATTGGGGGGTCCGATCTGGGCCCCGCGATGGCGGTGCAGGCATTGTCTCCGTACCATGACGGGCCGCGTTGCCATTTCGTGTCGAACGTGGATGGCGCGCATATTGCCGACACGTTACGGGGGCTGAATGCCAGGACGACGCTGGTGATCGTGGCGTCAAAGACCTTTACGACCATTGAAACCATGACCAATGCGCGCACGGCGCGGGCGTGGATGGCGGATCGCGGCGGCGATCCGTCGGCGCAGTTCGCGGCGCTGTCGACGAACCTTGAAAAGACATCGGAGTTTGGCATTCCGGCCGAGCGTGTGTTCGGGTTCGAGGATTGGGTTGGCGGTCGCTATTCCATGTGGGGGCCGATCGGGCTGAGCCTGATGATGGCCGTGGGTCCCGAGGGGTTCCGCGCGTTCCTGCGGGGTGGGCAGGATATGGATACGCATTTCCGGGCCGCGCAGGGCATCGAGAACATGCCGTTGATGCTGGCGCTGGTCGGCATTTGGCATCGGCAGGTGCTGGGTCATGCGACGCGGGCGGTGCTGCCTTACGATCAGCGTTTGGGGCAGTTGCCGGACTACTTCCAGCAGTTGGAAATGGAATCGAACGGGAAATCCGTGACCATGGATGGCAGCGCGGTGCCTGTTGAGAGCGGGCCGGTGGTCTGGGGGGCGCCGGGGACAAACGGTCAGCACGCGTTTTATCAGCTGATCCATCAGGGCACGTCCGTGATCCCCTGTGAGTTCATGGTCGCCTGCGCGGGGCATGAGCCGGAGTTGCGGCATCACCATGATCTGCTGGTGGCCAACTGCTTTGCCCAGTCCGAGGCGTTGATGCGGGGCCGGTCGCTGGAGGAGGCGCGGGCGAAGATCGCGGGCACATTTGAAGGCGCGGAGTTGGAGCGGCAGGCTGCACACCGGGTGTTTGCGGGCAACCGGCCATCGACGACGCTGATCTATCCCAGGCTTGATCCGTTTACGTTGGGCCAGATCGTGGCGCTGTATGAACACCGGGTGTTTGTCGAGGGTGTGATCCTGGGCATCAACTCGTACGACCAGTGGGGCGTGGAACTGGGCAAGGAACTGGCGACCGCGTTGCAGCCGATTGTCGAGGGGGAGGCCCCTGCGGACGAGAAGGATGGATCGACGCAGGCCTTGGTGCGGTATTTGCACGCGCACCGCTAGGGGCTGTTGTTGAACGGCGCGCCTGCGGCGCACGCGATTTATTTTTGCTGACGAGGGGGCTGTCTGCCCCCTCGAGCTTCCCCGAGAGTATTTTGGCCAGAAGAAAGTGTGGGGGGGCGTTTCTTTCGACGCTTTGCGGGGCCGGCCCGGGTTGGGCGAGCGGAATGCGACCTATACGTGCGCGGATAGTCGCTGGCGTATTGGGTGTTGGTCAGGAATGTCTGACCTCAACCTCTGGTGTTTTTGAGCAATAATGTTGCGTAAGGGCGCGTTTTATTTGCGCTCTGTTTCTTTCAACATGCACCGGAGGCCAATATTATGGCTGGCACACATCACGGGCTGACACGGCTCGATCAACTTTTTAAAACATGTATTCACGGCAATGGGCCCGCGCGGCCCTTTGCGCAGACGCTGGGGCGGGTCATGCCCGCGAACCCGGTTCACATCAAGACCATCACCCATGCGGATGTGATCCACGCGCTGGATGATCTGGCGCAATCCATGGGCGCG
The DNA here is from genome assembly GCA_039179785.1 of Pseudomonadota bacterium. Lineage (GTDB taxonomy): Bacteria > Pseudomonadota > Alphaproteobacteria > Rhodobacterales > Rhodobacteraceae > Tateyamaria. The sequence goes on from JBCDEK010000010.1 coordinate 13,630, forward strand.
ACCGAGAACGAGGATGGCCCGGCGGATGCGGGCATGACGTTCCTGGGGCAGTTCGTGGACCATGACATCACGCTTGATGCGACCTCGGCCCTGGGCACGCGTATTGATCCGGCGACCATTCCCAATGTGCGCACGCCCAGCCTGGATCTGGACTGTGTTTACGGTGCGGGGCCGGAGGCGTCGCCGCATCTCTATGGCGCGGGCGATCAGGAGCAGTTCCTGGTGCACGGGCGCAAAGACAACCCGCGCGATCTGGCCCGGACCTGTGCGGGCAAGGCGCTGATTGGGGACCCGCGCAACGACGAGAACATTCTGGTCGCGCAGGTGCAGTCGGTGTTTATCGAGTTGCACAACATCCTGATGAGCAAGCGGGTTGAGGATGGGGACGATGCCAAGGACATCGAGGCCTGCGCCCATGAGGGGCTGCCGAAACATGTCTGGCACGATCATGTGAGCCCGAAGCTTGCGAATTTCGAGGAAGTGCGCCGCTTTATCCGGCTGCATTACCAGTGGATCGTGTGGTGCGAGTTGCTGCCTGCCTTTGTCCAGCAGGAATGTCTGGACTGGGCGTTGGAGCATGACCCCTTTGGCTGGGATGCGCCGGTGATGCCGGTGGAGTTCACCGGGGCGGCGTACCGCTTTGGTCACGCCACGACGCAGTTTGAATATGCGCTGACGGATGGGGCGGACCCCAAGGGGCTGTTTGCGCTGCCGGGATTTGGTCCGCGGCCTGTACACGGGAATATCGACTATGCGATGTTCTTTGGCATGAATGGCAGCGTGACCTCGCAAAGGGCGCGACCCGTGGGGCCGAAGCTGGGTACGCCGCTGTTGAATCTGCCCTTCGTGCACAGCGAGATCGAGCTGGCGGATATCGAGGAAACGCTGACGCTGGCACAATCGCGCAACCTGGCGCTGCGCAACATGGTGCGCGACCGCTATACCTATCAACTGGCAAGCGGTCAGCAGATGGCGGCGCGTCTGGGCACCCATGTGATCGACGTGCCGGATATCCTCAAGCACAAGGGCTTCAAGAAGACGCCGCTGTGGTTCTATTGCTTGCAGGAGGCGGAGCAGAAGGGGCATGGCAAGCTGACCGGGGCCGGGGGGCGGCTGGTGGCATCTGTCTTTGCCAATCTGCTCAAGCGCGATCCCACGACGTTCCTGCACATTCCGCATTTCAAGCCTTGGCACGGGTTCAAGGGCCAGCCCAGCGTGTTTGCGGGGTTGATCGCGTATGTGGAGGCGCATCGCGGACACATCGCCCAGGCCGAAGACCTGCAGTGCGGGTGACGGCTGTAGCGGTGCCGGGGGAGGGCTGGCGCGCTGCGTCAGCCCTTTTCTTTGTCTGTGCGCTTGCATGGGCGGGCCCCCCTTGGCAGGGTCGGCGCAACGGGAGGAACGTGCGCGCGTTGGGAGAGGCGTGTGGGTAAGGCGTTGCTCTGACAGCACATTGCGGGAGGCGCCGATGCTTGGCCAAATGATGAACTACCCCCTGACCATTCAGTCACTGGTCGACCATGCGGCGCGCTATCATGGGGAGACGGCGATCACGTCCGTGAACACGGCCGGCGGCGTGGAGGAGACCACGTGGGGGCAAGTGGCAGCCAACAGCCATCGGCTGGGCGATGCGCTCTTGAAGCTGGGGCTGGAGCCGCAGGCGCGCTGTGCCACGATTGCGTGGAACAACCGGCGCCATCTTGAGATTTACTTTGGCGTGTCGGGGGCTGGTCTGGTGTGCCACACGATCAACCCGCGGCTGTTTCCTGAGCAGTTGGTGTACATCATCAACCATGCCGAGGACCGGGTGCTGTTCATCGACCGCACCTTTGTCCCGCTGGTCAAGGCGATCCGCGACAAGATCCCCGGTGTGGCGCATATCGTGTTGATGGAGGGGCGGGACGAGGCGACCGCCGCCGAGATCGACGGGTTGCAGTTTTACGATGAGTTGATTGCGACGGGCGCGCCGGATTTTACGTGGCCGGAGTTCGATGAGAACACGGCGTCGTCGCTGTGCTATACCTCGGGGACGACGGGGAACCCCAAGGGGGTGCTGTATTCCCATCGCTCGACGGTGTTGCACGCCTTTGCGTCGAACACGCCCGATTGCATCGGTTTTTCGGCGCGCGATGTGGTGCTGCCGGTGGTGCCGATGTTCCATGTGAATGCCTGGGGCACGCCGTATGCCTGCGCGCAGGTGGGGGCGCGGATGGTGATGCCGGGGCCGGGGCTGGACGGGCCGTCGCTGGTGAAGCTGATTGACGGCTGCAAGGTGTCGATTGCGCTGGGGGTGCCGACGATCTGGCTGGGCTTGCTGGGAGAGGCGGAAAAGTCCGGGTCGCAATTGGCGTCGCTCAAGCGCACGGTCGTGGGCGGATCGGCTTGCCCACCGTCGATGATTGCGGCCTTCCGTGACAGATATGATGTGGAACTGATCCACGCCTGGGGCATGACCGAGATGTCACCGCTGGGATCGTCCAACCAACCGCTGGCGAAACACGCCGATCTGCCGGTGGAAGAACAGCACAAGCTGCGGGAGAACCAGGGCCGTCCGCCCTGGGGGGTCGAGTTGGAGATCATGGATGACGATGGCCATCCGCTGCCCCATGACGGGGAGGCGCAGGGCGCGCTGATGGTGCGGGGGCACTGGATTCTGGACAGCTATTTCCAGAAGACAACGGACGAGACGCTGACGCATGGGTGGTTCGACACGGGCGACGTGGCGACCCTGGACCCCGATGGCTATCTGTCGATCAAGGACCGATCCAAGGACATCATCAAGTCGGGCGGCGAGTGGATTTCGTCGGTGGATCTGGAAAACATCGCCATTGCGCATCCCGCGCTGGCCGATGCGGCCGTGATTGGCGCGCGGCACGAGAAATGGGACGAACGGCCTGTGCTGGTCGCGGTGGCCGCCGAGGGACAAAGCCCGTCGGAGGCGGAGGTGCTGGGCATTTTTGACGGCAAGATCGCCAAGTGGCAGGTGCCGGACAAGGTGGTCTTTGCCGATGTGCTGCCGCGCAATGCGACGGGCAAGGTACTGAAACGGACCCTGCGCGAGACCTATGGTGATGTTTTAATGCCGCAGTAGGATTTTCAGCGCAGGATTGTGAAAGAACTGCCCGTATGACGTGTTCCACATATGCGCGAACGGGCAAAGGGGGATACGATGGGCATCGCGATTCTGGCGATTTTTATTCTGTCTGCGGTTTACATTCAGAACCGCGGTGTTGTGGGGCATGAACAGCTTAAGCGGCGGATCACCGACCATACGAACCTGTTTGCGCCGTTCAACGTGCTGTTCTACGCCTTTTCCAAGGTGCCGACGACGCCCTTTGTCGCGACGGATCACTTTGCGGACCTGAAGGTTTTGGAGGACAATTGGGAGGTGATCCGCGACGAGGCGGTGCGCCTGAACGATCAGGGTGCGATCAAGGCGTCGGAGGATCGCGACGATCTGGGGTTCAATTCCTTCTTCAAGACGGGTTGGACGCGGTTTTATCTAAAATGGTACGGGGCCACGCTCACATCCGCGCAGAACCTGTGCCCGGAAACCACGCGGCTGGTGGAAAGCCTGCCGAGCATCAAGGGCGCGATGTTTGCATCGCTGCCGCCCGGGGCAAAGCTGGTCAAGCACCGCGACCCTTTTGCAGGGTCGTTGCGTTATCACATGGGGCTGAGCACGCCCAATGATGATGCCTGTTTCATCGAGGTCGATGGCACGCGCTATTCCTGGCGCGACGGGCAGGCGGTGATGTTTGACGAGACGTATATTCATTACGCGCGCAACGACACCGATCAGAACCGGGTGATCCTGTTTCTGGATATCCGCCGTCCGGTCTGGTTTGCGCCGATTGACTGGTTGAATTCGGCCTTTTCGAATGTGGTGATGGCGGCGTCGGCCACCAAGAACGCCGAAGGGGACAAGGTTGGCGCGCTGAACCGCGTCTTTGGCCATGTCTATAAGGTGCGGCAGGTGGGCAAGCAGATCAAGGCGTGGAACCGGCACGTCTATTACGCGCTGCAATACGGGATTTATCTGGGCCTGATTTATCTGATCTTTTTCTAAAGCAGAAATCGGAAAATCTGAATCACCTAACGCTGCCTGAAATCAAAGATTTCAACGCGTTAGGTGATCAGGCTTGTTGCAGGTTAGTCCGATTTCGCTCTAGGTTTCGCTGTCCGGCAGGTGGTTTTGCCGGGCGGGCCCGCGGTATTTTACCGTTAGCTTTTCATCGACTTCCGAGCCGTCCTTGAGGTGGATCAGCACGCCTTTGCCGCCGGAGGCACCGCGCATGGCCTTGATCTGATCCTCGGACCGGGTGGTGCGTTGCGACATGCGCAGGCCCCAGTCGTGCAGATGGACCATCAGGCGGGCTTCGACATCGCGGTGGGCGTCGGTTTTGGCTAGATCGGTGAATTCGTCAGGGTCGGTTTCGAGATCGAAGAGCATGTTGCGCAAGGAAGGGGCGGCGCAGTGCATCAGCTTGTAACGCCCATCGAACACCATGAAGAGGCGGCAGTCACGCGGCGCGAGGCCGAGTTTGACGGCGACCGGCTGGGCGGAGAAATCGTATTCAGAGATGACATAGCTGCGCCAGTCGGGGGTGTCGCCGTGCAGCCAGGGCAGGAGGCTGCGCCCTTCGACCACGTGATCGGGCACGGTGCCGCCTGCGGCTTCGATGAAGGTGGCGGTGAGGTCGATGGATTCGACCAGCGCGTCGCAGGTTGTGCCACGGGTGCTGTCCGCCGCGCTGCGCGGGTCGTAGAGGATCATGGGCACCTTGACCGACGGGTCGTGGAACAGGTTCTTTTCGCCCAGCCAGTGGTCGCCCAGATAGTCGCCGTGGTCCGAGGTCAGCACGATCATGGTGCTGTCCATCTGGCCCGTGGCGTCGAGATGGTCGAGCAGGCGGCCCAGTTGGTCGTCGCATTGCTTGATCAGGCCCATATAGGCGGGGATGACTTTGGCGCGCACCTCCTCGTTCTGGAAGGCGCGGCCGACGGGGCCGTTCATTAACGTATTGTAGACCGGGTGCGCCTCTTTGGTTTCCTCATCGGCGCGGGTGGCGGGGGGCACGTGTTCGGGGCCGTACATGTCATGGTAAGGGGAGGGCACAATGTAGGGCCAGTGCGGTTTGATATAGCTCAGATGCGCGCACCATGGGCCGGTGGCCTGGTCGATGAAGCGGATGGCTTCGGATGTAAGCCAGGGCGTTTCGCTGTCTTCCTCGCGGATATTGGCGGGCAGGTTGGTGTTGTCAAAGAACCAGCCCGAGGCGATCTGTCCGTCTTTGACAGAGGCATTGGCGTAGTCGGCCCAGGGGTTGGTGCCGTCGTAACCTTGGGACGTGAGGTATGCGTTGTAAGGGCTTCTGCGTTCATCATAAAAGCCGTCTGGCCCCTCGGCCCAAAGGCCATCATCGCGCACCCAAGGATCGAAACCGCATTCGGAGGTGCGCACGCCGATCAGGCTGTCGGGGTCGAGACCTAATCGCGCCATCCCCTCGGCATCGACGGTCATGTGGGTCTTGCCGATCAGATGGCAGGACATGCCGATCTTGCGCAGGTGGTCCCCCAGCGTTTGCTCGCCCACCTTGAGGGGGAAGCCGTTCCAGTGTGCGCCGTGGGACGACGCGTAGCGCCCGGTGTAGAAGCACATGCGCGAGCCGCCGCAGATGGGCGATTGCACATAGGCGTTGGTAAATCGCACGCCCATGGCCGCGACCCGGTCGAAGTTGGGCGTGTGCAGGTGCGGATGACCGGCGCAGCTGAGGTAGTCGAACCGCAGCTGGTCATACATCACAAACAGAATGTTCAAGGTTGATCAGTCCCCAAGGCTTTGCAACCGCTCCCGCACGGCCATGACCGAAGAGTAGGTGGAGACGGAGTAGGGCACAAGGAAGGTAAGCGCGCATTTGAGCCAGGCGGTAATGTCCATCTGGCCTGAGGTGATGCGGTCGCCGTGGTTGATCATGGCGATGATGATGCCGACGACAAAGGCGATCTTGGCCGCGCGTTTGACTACGGTGTGATCGGTTGCGATCTCGAATGCGCTGGGATGGGACATGGCGTGGCCTCCTGCACCCATATCTGGACCGGTTGGTTCCTTATGGCAACGGAAACGTCGGCCCGCGCACGCAAGTGTGAAAGGGGGGATGGAGCGGGTAACGGGAATCGAACCCGTAACTAAAGCTTGGGAAGCTGCCGTGATACCTTTTCACCATACCCGCGCTCGGGTCTTGGGATAGGCGCGGGGGCGCGTGGCGTCAAGCGGGTTCGCGGGCCGAATAGATGTGGATGCAGGCGGGGATGCGCAGGCCGCGCGGGGTGTCGAATTGTGCGATGGCGTCGGCCACGGCGGCTTCGACACGGGCAGCGGCATCTGCATCTGCGTCGTGGTATTTGACGGCTGCTTCGGCGGGTCCGATCTGCATCATCAGCGCCGCTGTGTCGGCGACGGGGCCGGGTGGGGTGAGGTCGATGCTCACGGTCTCGGCGGTGGCGTTTTCGACCCCTGCCTCGGCCATCATCTGCAGGACGCGCGCGCTGTCTTCGAAAGCGAAGGGGCCGGGGAGGGTGCGGTCAGCCTTGGGCATGGGGCCCAGCACGCTGGCGGCGGCCTTGGCCGGGACCATGAAATAGGGGTTCTGCGGGGCGGGGCCCCAGGCGGCGAAGGTCATGGTGCCACCCGCAGAGAGGGCCGTATTGAGGTTTGCCATCGCCGCGACGCTGTTGTCAAAGAACATGACCCCGAAGCGCGAGATCATGGCATCGAACGATTGGTCAAAGCTGTGGGTCTGGGCGTCTGCTTTCAGGAACGTGGCATTGGGTGCCTTTACTCGGTCTGCGGCAAGCTCCAGCATGGTTTGCGAAATATCAAGGCCAGTGACATGGCCCGTGTCGCCCACCGCGTCCAGCGCTGCGGCAACGCTGACCCCGGTGCCGCACCCGATGTCCAGCACCGATTGCCCTGCCGCCAGTGGGGCGCGGTCCATCACCAGATCGAGCACCGGGGCGAGCAGCGCGTCCATCGCCGCCTGTTGCGCCACCCATTTGGGGCCGGCGGCGTCGGTCCAGAACTCTTCCTGATCTGCGTTGGTCATGCGCGTCTCCTGCGTCTGCGGCCGCCTTCGGTGTCGCCGCCGGTGTTGAAGCTGACCTGCGGCAGGTCGACGATGCCGTTCAGGATCGGGAAGGGATCGACCGCGTTGGGGATGGCCGAGGCGTTCACGAAATGCTCCTGAAAGCGAGGTTCGATAGCGGTTTCGACCTTGTGGATGCGGCGCACCGTTTCTTCAATCTCGCCCCGCGCGTCGCGGTTCAAAAGCGCGATGCGCGCGCCTGTTCCGGCGGCATTGCCTGCGGACGATACTTTGTCCAGCGGCGCGTCGGGGATCATGCCCAGCACCATGGCGTGTTTGGACGAGATATGCGCCCCGAACGCGCCCGCCAGCACGATGCGGTCCACCGTGTCCACCCCGAACTTGTCCATCAAGAGCCGTGCACCGGAGTAAAGCGCGGCCTTGGCCATCTGGATGGCGCGGATGTCGGGGTTTGTGATGGTGATGCGCGGGCCACCCGTGGCCGTGCCGTCGTGCAGAAGGTAGGCTTGGGTGCGCCCGTCGGGCACGCATCGGTCGGTGCCCGTTTGCGCGGCGCTGCCAATGAGGCCGGAGGCATCGAGCAGGCCGGCAAGGCGCATCTCGGCAATCGCTTCGATGATGCCCGAGCCGCAAATGCCGGTGATACCGGTGCCCGCGGCGGCCTGATCAAAGCCGACTTCGTCGGACCACAGGTCCACGCCGATGATCCGGAAGCGGGGGGCCTTGGTGACGGGATCAATCTCCACCCGTTCGATGGCGCCGGGGGCGGCCCGTTGGCCTGCGCTGATCTGCGCGCCTTCAAAGGCGGGCCCGGTAGGCGAGGAGCAGGCAAGCACCTTGTCCTTGTTGCCCAGCAGGATTTCTGCATTGGTGCCCACATCGACCACCAGAACCAGGTCGTCGGACTTGTCGGGCGCTTCGGACAGCGCCACAGCGGCCGCATCCGCGCCAACATGACCCGCGATGCAGGGTAGCAGATAAATGCGGGCTGAGGGGTGGATGTTCAGGTCCAGATCATCGGCGCGCATCCGCAGCGCGTTGGATGTGGCCAGCGCAAAGGGGGCCTGGCCCAGCTCGAACGGGTCGATGCCCAGCAGAAGATGGTGCATGACCGGGTTGCAGACAAACACCGCATCCACGATCAGCCCCTTGTCGATGGCCGCTTCGGTCGCGATCTGGGTGAACAGGGCGTTCATCCCCTCGCGCACGGCAGCGGTCATTTCGGCGGCACCACCTGCGTTCATCATGCCGTAGCTGACGCGGCTCATCAGATCCTCGCCAAAGCGGATTTGGGGGTTCATGATGCCGGAAGACGCCACAACTTCGCCGTTTGTCAGGTCACAGAGATGCGCCGCAATGGTGGTCGAGCCCAGATCGACGGCCAGTCCATAGACCGCCCCGTCATAATAGCCCGGCCAGATATGCATGATGCGCGGCGCGTTTTCGTTGTCGCCCAGATGGATGGCGACTGTGACCTTCCACGCGCCCTTGCGCAGGACGGGTTGCAGGGCTTGAAGAATATGCAGATCGGCGTGGATGTTGGTGATGCCCCAATCGGACTCGATTGCTGCCACCAGCCGTTCCAGATCACCCGAAGGATCGTGCATGTCCGGCTCTGCCACTTCGACATAGTAGAGCTTGGTCGAGGGGTTCATAACAATCTCGCGCGCCTCGGCCCGTTTGCGCACGACCTGCTTGTGCACCTGGCTTTCGGGCGGCACGTCGATGACCACATCGCCCTGTACGGTGGCCTGGCAGCCAAGACGGCGGCCGGAGGTCAGCCCGCGTTTGGATTTGTAGCGCTCTTCGACGGCGTTCCAGTCGGACAAGGCACCGTCCGCCACCGTTACGCCGTGTTTGGGAAATTCGCCATAGCTGGGCGTGATCTGGCATTTCGAACAGATGCCGCGCCCGCCGCAGACAGAATCAAGATCCACCCCCAACTGCCGCGCCGCGGTCAGAATCGGCGTGCCCGCGGGAAAGTGCCCGCGCTTGCCGGAGGGGGTGAAAACGACGAGTGGATCGGTGCTCATGAACGCCTCGATAATCTTAACCTGGCGCTACCATAGACAGCGCGCTGGCAGGGGAAAGGTGTCAAACGACATCGCCCGTCCCGCTGGCGTCTCTTTCCCTCTTCTTTTGGCCGAAAATACTCCGGGGGTGAGGCGCATGGCGCCGAGGGGGCTGGTCCCCTTGTGCCCTATCCACCCGTACGCGCGTGAAAGATAAAGCCCAGGAGGTTCATCAGGACCTGCGCCGCCAGGATTGCCGTCGACCCGGTTGGATCGTAATCCGGTGCAACCTCAACCAGATCGATGCCGACGATGTCGTGCCGTTTGGCCGCTACTTGCAGCATCTCAAGCACATCGTAATAGAGAAACCCGCCATGGCTGGGCGTGCCCGTGCCCGGCGCGATGGAGGGGCAAAACGCATCAATGTCGATGGTGATATAAAGCCGTGCGCCGTGGGGGATGCGGTCGATGACGCCGTTTGGCCCCAGCGTACGGGCCTGCCGGACAGACAGGATGTCGGACCCCATGGTGCGGGCGTCGTCATAGCCTTCCTTGGCCGTTGAGCTGACATTGCGGATGCCTGCCTGTGTCAGACCGGTGACATAGGCGCATTCGGCGGCCCGCCGCATCGGGTTGCCGTGCCCGTGGCGCACGCCGTGGCGCTCATCGACAAAGTCGAGATGCGCGTCGATCTGCAGGATGTGGATGTCACCCTGGCCGTCGAAGGCGCGGATGCAGGGGATGTTCACCGAATGATCGCCGCCGATGGTGACGGGCAGGGTGCCTGCCTCCAGTGCTGTGCGCACGCCCGCTTCGATATTGGCGTGGGACCCTTCGGTGTCGGTGTGGATGATATCGGCGTCGCCCATATCCACGATCCGCACGGCCTCGGGCAGATAGGTCGCGTCGTCCTCGTGGTCATAAGCCCCCGCATGGCCGAAGCTGAACAGGGTCGATGCCTCGCGCACGGCGCGCGGCCCGAACCGCGCGCCCGAGCGCCACTGTGTGCCTGCATCAAACGGCGCGCCGAGGATGGCAACATCGGCGTCGAGCTTTGACCAGTCTTCGACGTAGGGGCGTTTGCCAAAGGTTGAAATGCCGACAAAGGGCAGGTTCAGGCGGCCGGTGTCATAGCTGTTCGTCATGGCCGCACTCTGCGCAGTGCCGCGTGCCCGTGCAAGACGCCGATTTGCCCCTTTCCATTTTTGTGGACCCATGAAATAGGGAAGCGTCAAACGAACCCTCCCAAGGAGACCCCCCATGGAGATTCGCGAGGCGCTCACCTTCGATGATGTTCTTCTGGTTCCGGCTGCGTCCAACGTGCTGCCCACGACCGCCGATACCCGTACGCGGGTCACTCAGCGCATTGACCTGAACATTCCGCTGCTCAGTTCGGCCATGGACACGGTCACCGAAGGGCGCATGGCCATTGCCATGGCGCAGGCGGGCGGCATGGGGGTTGTGCACCGCAATCTGGATATCGAGGCGCAGGCGCAGGAGATCCGCCGCGTGAAGCGGTTCGAGAGCGGGATTGTCTATAACCCCATCACGCTGAGCGCCAATCAGACCCTCGCTGACGCGCGCGAACTGAGCGAGCGCTATGGCTTTTCCGGCTTTCCGGTTGTGGATGAGGCCCGGCGCGTGGTGGGCATTGTGACCAACCGCGATATGCGCTTTGCCGAGAATGATGCGACGCCTGTGTCGGTCATGATGACCACACATGATCTTGCGATCCTGCATGAACCGGCGGACCGCGACGAGGCGATCAGCCTGATGAAGGCGCGGCGGATCGAAAAGCTGCTGGTGACCGACAAGGACGGCAAGCTGACGGGGCTGCTGACGTTGAAGGACACCGAAAAGGCGGTGCTGAACCCCACCGCTTGCAAGGACGAGCTGGGGCGGCTGCGCGTGGCTGCGGCGTCGACCGTTGGCGATGCGGGGTTCGAGCGGTCCGAGGCGCTGGTCGATGCCGGTGTCGACATGATCGTGATCGATACGGCGCACGGGCATTCTGAAGGCGTGGCCGAAGCGGTGCGGCGGGCCAAGAACCTGTCGAATGAGGTCCAGATCGTGGCTGGCAACGTCGCCACCGGTGAGGCGACACGCGCGCTCATCGATGCGGGTGCCGATGCGGTCAAGGTCGGGATCGGGCCGGGGTCGATCTGCACCACGCGCATGGTGGCAGGGGTCGGCGTGCCTCAATTGACCGCGATCATGGATTGTGCGGCGGCTGCGGGTGATGTGCCTGTCATTGCAGATGGTGGCATCAAGTTCTCGGGTGATTTTGCGAAGGCCATCGCGGCGGGTGCGTCCTGCGCCATGGTGGGCAGCATGATTGCGGGCACAGACGAGTCGCCCGGTGAGGTGATCCTTTATCAGGGGCGCAGCTTCAAGTCCTACCGCGGGATGGGGTCGCTTGGCGCCATGGCGCGCGGGTCGGCGGATCGCTATTTTCAGAAGGATGCGGCCAGTGACAAGCTGGTGCCGGAGGGGATCGAGGGGCAGGTGCCCTACAAAGGGTCGGCTGGGACCGTGATCCACCAGCTTGTCGGCGGTCTGCGAGCTGCCATGGGCTATACCGGTTGTGCCACGGTCGAAGAGATGCGGCGCAACTGCCGTTTTGTGAAAATCACAGGCGCGGGGCTGAAGGAAAGCCACGTGCATGATGTGCAGATCACCCGCGAGTCACCGAATTACAGAATCATGTGAGAACGCATGGGTTTGCGTGGTGTAGTTGATGTAAGGCTTCAGCTGTGATGCCCGGTGCGCGGGTCGCTGCCGCGATCGACATCCTTGACCAGATCGCCGCGGGCCAAGCCGCCGAACAGGCGCTGACCCGCTGGGCCCGCGCCAACCGTTTTGCGGGGTCAAAGGATCGTGCGGCTGTGCGCGATCACGTGTTTGACGTGCTGCGCCACTGGCGCAGCGATGCGGTGCGCGGCGGGGGGCAAACCGGGCGTGCTCGGATGATCGGCCGTTTGCGGGCGCAGGATGCGGACCTGGATGCGCTGTTTACTGGCGAAGGCCATGCGCCCGCCCGGTTGACCGACGCTGAGCGCGGTGCCAGTGGGGCCCCGATCGCTATTGGTGACAGGTGGGACCTGCCTGATTGGCTGGTGCCAGAATTTCAGGACAGCTTGGGCGACGACGCCGAGCGGACGGCGCTGGCGTTGACATACCGTGCGCCGGTAACGTTGCGGGTGAACCTTGCGAAAACGACGCGTGACGCTGCGCGCGAGGGGCTCGCACAAGAGAGGATCGCGGCGGTGGACAACCCGCGGGCGGATACTGCGCTCACCGTGCAGGAGGGCGCACGCCGCGTGCGCAACGCACGGCTTTATCTGTCGGGCGCGGTTGAAATTCAGGATGCAGCCAGCCAGGCGGCGGTGGCGGGCTTTGCGGGCGGCGGGCAGGCGCTGGATTTTTGCGCGGGCGGGGGCGGCAAGGCGCTGGCGCTTGCGGCCCTCGGCTGGTCGGTGACGGCAAGCGACATAAACGCGGCGCGGATGCGCGATTTGCCGACGCGGGCAGCACGGGGCGGGCATGATATCAGGATCTGTCCACAGGATATGCTGACGCCCGAAGCTGCCTACGACCTGGTCTTTGTCGATGCGCCCTGCTCCGGGTCGGGCACCTGGCGGCGGGCCCCGCATGGCAAGTGGGCACTGACGCCCGATCAGCTCGATGCGTTGTGTGCCACGCAGCGTGAAGTGCTGACGCTTGCCGCGCGGCATGTGGCTCCGGGCGGGGCGCTGGCCTATGCCACCTGTTCGGTGCTGCACCGTGAAAATCAGGCGCAGATCGATGTCTTTCTGGACCGGCATAACGGCTTCTCACTAGGTCGCGTGCAGCACTGGCCCGTCGATGATTGGGGTGACGGGTTTTTCACAGCACACTTGACGCGGGAAGTTTGAACGGGCTTAACTCAACCTAAGGTTTAGATGTGGCGCTGTTCCGCCGAGTGCGGCGCGGCTCTGTGCAGCAGAGCGGGACCGCCTTAAGCGGCAATTAACCGTTTTGGTCGCACTAAAGGCACATCGAATCGATCAGGAAGAGGTGCCCGGTGCCCGAAAGCGCGCGAACGCCAATCACTCTGTCCCGACCCACGCAGGTCGGCACGACGCGCGCGGCCAGCCTTGTGGGGGCGTCGGTCTTGCTGGGTGTCATGGGGATGATGGCACCGGATCGATTGATCCAGTTGGGCCTGTCAGCGGCGGCTTTGGCGTTGTTGGGCTTGGGCGTCGTTATGCTGGTGTCGGCCTATGCGTCGCGATCGCGGCGGGATCAGACACTGGCCAGTATCTCCGCCTTTATTGAAAAGGATGCCTCGCCCAGCTTTGTCTGCACGTCGGATGGCGAGGTGTTGCGTGTCAATGCCGCCGCCCGGCAGGCCTATGCCACACGCCGGGGCGAAACGCTGGCCGGTGCGTTGCGCAATACGTTTGCAAACCCGGGGGGCATCCTCTTTCGCCTGAAAAATCAGGCCGAAATTGAGGGTGCTGCGCGCGAGGATATCGTGACGCGCAAAGGGCATATGCGGTTGGCCGTGCACGAGATGGCGGATGACACGCTGTTGTGGCGACTTGAGGCGGCCCCCGACACCGGGCAGGGGCGCGGCGCTGATGGCCCAGGCCTACCGATGCTGATGGTCGGGCGCACTGGCGCGGTGCTTTATATGAATGAAGCTGCGCGCAAATTGGTGGGGTCGCGGGTCAAGACGCTCGAGGCTGTTTTTACCCGTGTGCCGGTGCAGGGCGGCGACGTCACCCAGATGACCACCAGCGAAGGGCCGATGGACGTACTCGTTGCGCAGGTGGATGCAGGCGCGGGCAGGCAGGCCTATTACCTGCTGCCGCCGCCCGAGCAGATGGCCGCCAGCGGCGCGTGGTCGTCGTTCGAGGACCTGCCGGTGCCGTTGGTTCGGTTTTCGCCCGATGGCGAAGTGCGAAGCTTCAATCACAGCGCCGCGACGTTGATCGGATCAGCATTGGCCGAGGGGCAGCACATTTCCGACCTGATGGCGGGTTTGGGGCGCCCGATCAGCGATTGGCTCGAAGAAACGGTGTCGGGCCGGGCAGTGCAACAGTCTGAATTCCTGCGCCTGACACGCTCTGACAAGGAAATGTTCGTCCAGGTGGTGCTCAACCGCATGAGCGATGAAGGTGAAGTGTCTGTCATCGGCGTGCTGGCGGATGCGACTGAGCTGAAAACGCTCGAGGCGCAATTTGTGCAAAGCCAGAAAATGCAGGCCATCGGGCAGCTTGCGGGCGGTGTTGCGCATGATTTCAACAACCTGCTGACAGCAATTTCGGGGCATTGCGATCTGCTGCTTCTGCGCCACGATCAGGGCGATCCCGACTATAGCGACCTCGTGCAGATCAACCAGAACGCCAACCGCGCGGCCGCGCTGGTGGGACAGCTGCTCGCGTTTTCACGCAAACAGACTCTGCGCCCCGAGGAACTGGACCTGCGTGACACCATGTCGGACCTGACCCATCTGCTGAACCGTCTGGTCGGTGAAAAAGTGACGCTGACGCTCAGCCATGACCCGGTGCTCAAGCCGATCCGGGCGGACAAGCGTCAGCTTGAGCAGGTGCTGATGAATCTAGTCGTGAATGCGCGCGACGCGATGCCGGACGGGGGCGAGATACAGATCGAGACCGAGTGCATGACCCTGACCGAGCCATTGGAGCGCGACCGTGTGAGCGTGCCAGCGGGCGACTATGTCTGCCTGCGCGTGGTAGACCATGGCGTCGGCATCTCGGCGGACAAGCTGCAAAAGGTGTTCGAGCCGTTCTATACCACCAAGAAAACCGGGGAGGGCACCGGCCTGGGGCTGTCCACCGCCTACGGGATTGTGAAACAGACCGGCGGGTTCATCTTTGTCGATAGCACGATCGGGCAGGGCACGTGTTTTTCCATCATGTTCCCTGTGCTGGAAGTCACGACCCCAAAAGCGCCTGTGCAACAGAAACTGCCCCCTGCATCAGAGCCCAAACACGGCGATGGGGTGATTCTGCTTGTCGAGGACGAAGCGCCCGTGCGGGCCTTTGCCAGCCGTGCGCTGCGGTTGCGGGGCTACACTGTGTTGGAAGCGGATTCTGCCGAAGCAGCCCTCAAGACGCTCGAAGATGCCTCCTTGAACGTGGATTTGTTTGTGACGGATGTGGTGATGCCAGGCAAAGATGGACCCTCCTGGGTTCGCGAGGCGCTTCAGGAACGCCCCGACGTGCGTGTGGTGTTTGTGTCCGGCTATGCCGAAGATCGGCTGAGCGACCAGCAGCGCGAAATACCCAATTCCGTGTTCCTGCCCAAGCCATTTTCGCTGAATGATCTGGCGGAAACGGTGCACCAGCAACTCCACTGAAACCCGGTCAGGTGTCGGGTATGCTCTGATAAAGCGTGAATTCGTCGGCAAATTTTCGCCGGAACCGCTTTTCAACATCGCGGGACAGCGTGACGGGCACATCCGGCGACACGTTCTCGCGCCCCAGATCAAAGCTGACGCCAAGCCGGTCTTCGAGAAAGCGGTTGAGCCGCGGCTGATCTTCGTAACGAAACAAGTGGGTCACACCGGTCCCGTTCGGTTGACGCTTAAGGAAATTGACCTGGCTGCCCACATTGGCAAAGGCTGGTCTTTGCCCTTTCATGTAGGCCAGGACGAAGTCATCAA
This sequence comes from Pseudomonadota bacterium, assembly GCA_039179785.1. Classification (GTDB taxonomy): domain Bacteria; phylum Pseudomonadota; class Alphaproteobacteria; order Rhodobacterales; family Rhodobacteraceae; genus Tateyamaria. Next base: position 29,421 of record JBCDEK010000010.1, read on the forward strand.
AGCTGATGTCATGGGTCGCATGGGGCTTGCCCTGCATGAACGGCCTTTGGCGATACCGCCACCAACTGCCCAGCCAGCTGATCGGCTCTCGCATCACGGCCATCACCTCAAGTTCGACATCGCACACCTTGAGAAACATTGGTCGCACGAAGCGGTTATAGCGATAGACCGGCGCATGTTTAAGGTCGGGTGGGCCCGAAATGACAAGATCAGCATGGGGTTTGAGCGCCGTTTCGTAGGCTGAACTGCCGGTTTTCGGCATCGACAAAAACGCCAGCCCGGCCTTGTAAAACACCATCATGTCCTGCCCCGATCCGTTTTTTGTCCTGCGTGTTTGCCACGTAAACTACTCTTTAACCTCTGATCGCAAAAGGTGGGTTTGTAGAAATTTATTGAAATGTTCCCGATTTGATCTCATAAGGAACGCAAGGGGAACATCGACGCAGAAGTAGCAGTGATTGCCGCTCCCCGGCGGGTATGACACAAAGGACCAAAGCAATGGCAACGGCAGACCTTTTGACCATGACAAACAAGAAATCGGCAGACAAACAAAAGGCGCTGGACAGCGCCCTGGCCCAGATCGAACGACAGTTCGGCAAGGGGTCGATCATGAAGCTGGGCGACGAAAATGCCATTCAGGATATCAAGGCCAGTTCGACCGGATCCCTGGGCCTGGACATCGCTTTGGGCATCGGTGGCCTGCCCATGGGACGGATCGTCGAGATCTATGGTCCTGAATCCTCGGGCAAAACCACGCTGACCCTGCATTGCGTGGCCGAACAGCAAAAAGCCGGGGGCGTTTGCGCCTTTGTCGATGCCGAGCATGCGCTTGACCCGCAATACGCCCGCAAGCTGGGTGTGAACCTGGACGAGTTGCTGATTTCGCAACCGGACACGGGCGAACAGGCGCTTGAGATCACCGACACGTTGGTGCGGTCCGGCGCGGTGAATATGGTCATCGTCGATTCTGTCGCGGCGCTGACGCCAAAGTCCGAACTTGAGGGCGACATGGGCGATTCCAGCGTGGGTGTGCAGGCCCGCCTGATGAGCCAGGCCATGCGCAAACTGACCGGGTCGATCAGCCGCTCGAACTGCATGGTGATCTTCATCAACCAGATCAGGATGAAGATCGGCGTCATGTTTGGCTCGCCCGAGACGACGACGGGCGGCAACGCGCTGAAGTTCTATTCGTCCGTGCGTCTGGATATTCGCCGCATCGGTTCGCTGAAAGATCGCGACGAAGTGGTGGGCAATGCGACCCGCGTGAAGGTCGTCAAGAACAAGGTGGCGCCGCCCTTCAAGCAGGTGGAGTTTGACATCATGTATGGCGAAGGCATCTCGAAGATGGGCGAGTTGCTTGACCTTGGCGTCAAGGCTGGCGTGGTCGAAAAGTCTGGTTCGTGGTTCAGCTATGGTGACGAACGGATCGGGCAGGGGCGTGAAAATGCCAAGACCTTCCTGAAGGAAAACAACCGCATCGCCTATGACATTGAAGACAAGATCCGTGCGGCCCACGGGCTCGATTTCGATATGCCCGAAGGCGAAAAGACCGAGGACGACGATATCCTCGAAGCGTAACCGGTCGGGCACGGGGGACTGGGCCCAAAACGTCCCTGGCGCATCAGACGTGGTGCGGACATATCCGGGACAGGGTGTCGCGACGGCGGCACCCTGTTTCGTTTGTGGACACCGCCGCAGCGCAGCGCTATGTCAGTGCGACCAATCAGCCGCCCGGACCCACACCCATGCCATCGCTCAACGATATCCGCTCGACCTTTCTGAATTACTTTGAAAAACAAGGGCATGCGGTGGTGCCATCCAGCCCGCTGGTCCCGCGCAATGACCCCACGCTGATGTTCGTGAACTCAGGGATGGTGCAGTTCAAGAACCTGTTCACAGGGCTTGAGAAACGCGACTACACCCGTGCCACTACCAGCCAGAAATGCGTGCGTGCGGGCGGCAAGCACAACGACTTGGACAATGTAGGCTATACCGCGCGGCACCATACGTTTTTTGAGATGCTGGGGAATTTCAGCTTTGGCGACTATTTCAAGGATGAGGCGATCCCGTTTGCCTGGAACCTCATCACTGGGGAATTCGGTATCCCAAAAGATCGGCTGTACGTCACGATCTATCACACCGACGACGAAGCATTCGAGATATGGAAAAAGGTCGGCGTGCCCGAAGACCGGATCATTCGCATCGCCACATCCGACAACTTCTGGCAGATGGGGCCGACCGGTCCGTGCGGTCCGTGCACCGAGATTTTCTATGACCACGGCGACCATATCTGGGGTGGTCCGCCCGGAAGCCCAGAGGAAGATGGTGACCGTTTCATCGAAATCTGGAACATCGTTTTCATGCAGAACGAGCAGTTCGAAGATGGCTCGATGGTTGATCTGGACATGCAGTCCATCGATACCGGCATGGGGTTGGAGCGGATCGGAGCGCTGCTGCAGGGCAGCCATGACAACTACGACACCGATCTGTTCAAGTCGCTGATCGAGGCGTCGGCGGATGCGACGGGGGTCGACCCCTATGGCGACCAGAATGTGCATCACCGGGTCATCGCGGATCACCTGCGCTCGACCTCGTTCCTGATAGCGGACGGCGTGATGCCATCGAATGACGGGCGCGGCTATGTGCTACGCCGTATCATGCGGCGGGCGATGCGTCATGCGCATCTGCTGGGGGCCAAAGACCCGGTCATGTACCGCCTGGTGCCGTCGCTGGTGCAGCAAATGGGCGCGGCTTACCCCGAGCTTGGGCAAGCGCAGGCGCTGATCACCGAGACGTTGCAAGCCGAAGAGACGCGGTTCAAGCAGACGCTCGACCGTGGCTTGAAGCTGCTGGATGACGAGGTGGCGGGGCTGGCCGAGGGCGTGGATTTGCCTGGCGATGCGGCGTTCAAACTCTATGATACCTACGGCTTCCCGCTTGATCTCACGCAAGATGCACTGCGCGAAAAGGGGCGCGGCGTGGACACTGACGGCTTTGACGCAGCCATGGCCGAGCAGAAAGCCCGCGCGCGTGCCGCTTGGGCAGGGTCGGGGGATGCGGCAGACGGCGCGGTATGGTTCGACGTGGCCGAAGCCAATGGCGCAACCGAATTCCTGGGCTATGACACCGAAACCGCCGAGGGGCAGATCGTGGCCCTTTTGATCGACGGTGCAGCGACGGATACCGCCTCCGAAGGTGCACAGGTCCAGATCGCGCTGAACCAGACACCATTCTATGCCGAAAGCGGCGGACAGGTTGGCGATACCGGGGTCATCCGCACAGAGAGCGGTGAGGCGCGTATCACCGATACGCGCAAGATGGCTGACGTATTTGTGCATATTGCGGAAGTCACAAAAGGAAGCCTTTCCAAGGGGGAAGCCGCCATTCTTAAAGTCGATCACGCGCGGCGCACCACCATTCGCGCCAACCACTCGGCGACGCACCTGTTGCACGAGGCCTTGCGCGGCGCGCTGGGTGATCACGTGGCGCAACGGGGCTCTCTCAATGCGCCAGACCGGCTGCGCTTTGACTTCAGCCATGGCAAGGCGCTGAGCCTTGAAGAGCTGAATGCGGTCGAGGCCGAGATAAACGCCTATATCCGCCAGAACGCGCCTGTCGAGACGCGGATCATGACGCCAGACGATGCCCGCGGACTGGGCGCGCAGGCGCTCTTTGGCGAAAAATATGGCGATGAGGTGCGTGTGGTGTCTATGGGCACGCAGTCTGGGTCTGGCAAAGGCACGTCGGGCGACACCTATTCGCTGGAGTTGTGCGGCGGCACCCATGTGCGTCAGACCGGTGACATCGGGGCGTTCGTCACGCTCGGTGACAGCGCGTCCAGCGCCGGTGTGCGCCGGATCGAGGCGCTGACCGGGCAGGCGGCGATGGATTACTTACGCGGGCAAGATCACCTGTTGGCCGAGACAGCGACCGAGTTGAAGGCACAGGCAAAGGATGTGCCGGAGCGCGTCAAGGCGCTGATGGATGAGCGCAAAGCACTGGTGGCAGAGGTGGCGCAACTGCGTCGCGATCTGGCGATGGCAGGTGGCGGTCAAGCCGCGCCCGAAGCCGAAGACGTCAACGGCACCCCCTTCCTGGCTCAGGTGCTCAGCGGTGTGACGGGCAAGGATCTGCCCGCGCTGATCGACGAACACAAAGGCCGCATGGGCTCAGGCGCGATCCTTCTTATCGCTGAAGCCGACGGTAAGGTGGCCGTGGCCGCAGGCGTCACTCAGGACAAGACTGACAGCGTGAACGCGGTTGATCTGGTCAAGGCCGCCGTGATTGAATTGGGCGGAAAAGGCGGCGGCGGACGGCCCGATATGGCCCAGGGTGGTGCTAAGGACGCGGCCAACGCAGATGCCGCCATTGCTGCGGCCAAAGCCACCATGGGAGGATAAGATGCCAGCACTCTGGATTGCGCACGTCACCGTCACCGACGAAGAGGCCTACAAAAAATATGCCGCAGGCGCCACTGTCGCTATCGCCGATCACGGCGGTACGTTCATCGCGCGGGGCGGGCGTTACGTGCAGCTTGAAGGCAAGGATCGCCCGCGTAATGTCGTGGCCCGTTTCCCGGATGTGGAAACGGCCGAACGCTGCTACCACTCCGACACATATCAAGCCGCGCTTGCACATGCGCGCGGCGCGTCTGAGCGGGAACTCTTGATCGTGGAAACGACGGAATAGCGTCGGCGGGCAGATTGCCCACCCTACCTAGGATGGGCAATCTGCCCATCACATCTTACGACGCCCGTGCCATCCGCTTGCGTTCATGCGGATCCAGATACCGCTTGCGCAGGCGCACCGCGTTGGGCGTCACCTCGACCAACTCGTCGTCGTCGATATAGGCAATCGCCTCTTCCAGCGACATGGTGATGGGGGTGGTCAGCCGAACGGCCTCGTCCGTGCCCGAGGCGCGCACATTGGTCAGCTTCTTGCCCTTCAGCGGGTTCACTTCCAGATCATTCTCGCGGCTGTGTTCGCCGATGATCATGCCTGTGTACACGTCCGCCTGTGCGCCAATGAACATGCGGCCCCGTTCTTCGAGGTTCCACAGCGCAAAGGCGACGGACTGGCCGTTTTCCATCGAGATCAGAACACCGGCCCGACGGCCCGGGATCGGGCCCTTGTGCGGGGCCCATTCGTGGAACACGCGGTTCAGCACACCGGTGCCGCGCGTGTCGGTCAGAAACTCGCCGTGATAGCCAATCAGGCCGCGCGACGGCACATGGGCGACGATGCGCGTCTTGCCCGCACCGGCAGGTTTCATCTCAACCAAATTGCCTTTGCGCACGCCGGTCAGTTTTTCGATGACTGCTCCAGCATACTCGTCATCGACGTCAATCGTGGCTTCTTCGATCGGCTCGTGCCGGACGCCGTCAATTTCCTGGAACAGCACCTGCGGACGCGAAATGCTCAGCTCGAACCCTTCGCGGCGCATATTCTCGATCAGGACACCCATCTGCAATTCGCCGCGGCCCGCCACTTCGAATGCGTCGCCGCCGGGGGTGTCGGTGATCTTGATGGCGACGTTAGATTCGGCCTCTTTCATCAACCGATCACGGATCACACGGCTCTGCACTTTCTTGCCGTCGCGTCCCGCCAGCGGGGAGTCATTGATGCCGAAGGTCACGGTGATGGTGGGCGGGTCAATGGGTTGGGCGGGCAGCGCCTCGGTGACCGACGGGGCCACGATGCTGTCGGCCACGGTCGCCTTGGACATGCCCGCAAGCGTCACGATGTCCCCGGCTTCGGCCAGGTCGATGGGCTGTTGGCCCAGACCCCGAAAGGCGAGGATTTTGGTGCAGCGGAAGTTTTCAATCAACGACCCGTCACGGCTGAGCGCCTTGACGGTTTCACCTGCTTTGAGCGTGCCGGATTCTACACGGCCCGTCAGGATGCGACCAATGAACGGGTCAGAACCCAGTGTCGTTGCCAGCATGCGAAACGGTTCGTCCTTGGCCGCGATCTGGGCCGGCGCGGGCACGTGGTCGACGATCAGATCAAACAGCGCTGACAGATCCTTGCGCGGACCATCAAGCTCCGTGTCCGCCCAGCCAGAGCGGCCCGAGGCATACATCGCCGGGAAATCCAGCTGGTCGTCATCGGCACCCAGATTGGCGAACAGGTCAAAGCATTCGTCCAGCGCCCGGTCTGGTTCTGCATCGGGTTTGTCGACCTTGTTCAGCACCACGATAGGACGCAGGCCCAGAGCGAGCGCCTTGGAGGTCACGAATTTGGTCTGCGGCATCGGCCCTTCGGCGGCATCGACCAGCAGAACAACACCGTCGACCATGGACAGGATACGCTCAACCTCGCCTCCGAAGTCGGCGTGGCCGGGCGTGTCCACGATATTGATCCGTGTGCCGTTCCACTCGACGGACGTGGCCTTGGCCAGGATGGTGATCCCGCGCTCGCGCTCCAGATCATTGCTGTCCATGGCGCGTTCGGTCGTCGCCTGATTTTCGCGGAATGTGCCCGATTGCTTCAGCAATTCGTCCACCAGCGTGGTCTTGCCGTGGTCGACGTGAGCGATGATGGCGATGTTGCGCAGATCCATAGAACGGGCCTCAATGATTGTTGCCCGGCCCATATAGCGCCGCAGTGCAGAATGAAAGGGCTAGTGTGTGGCCGTTTTCGAGAAGAGCTGGATCACCACGATGCCGCCAATGATCATGGCCAGGCCCAGAACCGCGGGACCATCCAGCCGCTGGCCAAAGACCGCAAAACCGATGAGCGCGATCAGCACGATCCCAAGGCCGGACCACAGCGCATAGGCAATGCCCACGGGGATGTATTTCAGCGCGACACCCAGAAAGAAAAAGGCAAAGCCATAGGCCAGCACCACGATCACGGTCGGCCATAGGCGGGTGAATTGATCGCTGGCCTGCAGGGCGGTCGTGCCGATGGTTTCTGCGGCGACGGCCACGATCAGATAGATATAGTGCAGGGGCATGGGATCACCGGTAGGCCAAGAGGTCCGCCCATCTCGAACGGACCCCGTCGCGGTGTCAAGCCGCCTTGTCGCTGCGTGCGTCTTCGTCCTGCGCCTGGGTGTGCAGCGGCTCGGCAAAGGTGAGCGTGCGGTAGGGGAAGGGGATTTCGATCCCGGCCTCATCCAGCGCGCGCTTGACAGTACTGACCACCTGATCGCGCGACCGTCTGATGTCGACGGGTTTGGGCCGCGTCCACCATGTCACTTCGAAATTGATGGCGCTGTCGCCGAACTCCTGCGCGAAAATCTGCACGGGGTGATCGCTGCTCAGTACCGTATCGCAGCTCGCGACGGCGTCTTCGATGACTTTGCGGGACTGGTCCACATCCTCACCATAGGCGACCCCGCAAATCACGGTGGTGCGCCGCACGTCACGATTGGTGCGAATGGTCAGCGGGTTCTGGAAAAACGTCTTGTTGGGCGCCACGACAAGCTGCCCATCGGTCTGCCGTATCCATGTCTCGCGCACGGTGATGTTTTCCACCTGGCCCTCAATCCCCTCGCATTCGACATAATCTCCATCATCAAAGGTCTTGCGCACCAGCAGGTTCACCCCGGCAAAGAAGTTCTCGAGCGTATCGCGCGCGGCAAAGGCGATGGCCAAACCGCCGACACCGGCAGCAGCAAAGATGTTGGCAATCGACAGCGTGGGAAAGGCGATGGTGGCGGCACTTAACAGACCGACCGTCCACAGGGCCACCCGCGTCAGCAGCACCGCAACATCGCGCAAGTTCGACCGCAAATTGCGTGTCACGCGGCGCACGACCCAAGTGGCCAGCGCGACAATGACCCACACCAAAACCAAGAACAGCACGGCAAAGACGATATTGGGCAGGATGGTCCAAAACCCTTCGACATAGCCTTGCAGCTTGTCCTTCATCGGGGCGGGGAAATAGGACCAGATTTGCTCAAGAAACGCTTGCATGAAAGCCTCGTGCCGGTTGCTGCCTGCGCGGAAAACGCGGGCCTCGGGCGAAAGGTTCCGGCGTTACAGGGGCAGGGCGGTGCTGTCCTTGATCTCTTCCATCACGAAACTGGCGGATACATCGGCGATGGGCACCTGCGCGATCAGCTGCTGATAAAGCGCATCATAGCCCGCCATATCCGCCACGCGCGCCCGGATCAGATAGTCCAGATCGCCGGTCATGCGGTAGACGCTCAGAATACCGGGAATGGTGCGGGTGGCGCGGCTGAACCGCGCCTGCCAGTCCGGGTCATGGCTTTGGGTGCGGATCTGCATGAACACCATCAGGCCCAGCCCCACCGCCGCCGCATCAATCAACGCCACACGCCTTTTGATCACACCGGCGTCTTCCAGCGCCTTCACGCGCCGCCAGCATGCATTGCGTGACAGGGCCACACGCTCCCCCAACTGGTCAAGCGACAGGGACGCATCCTGTTGCAATTCGCGCAGGATTTTGGCGTCGATGGTGTCATATGTCTCCATAAACGCGCAATACGTGGGATTTCATCTTCTCACAAGCCGGTTGGCAGGCTGAAACAAAGATATGTTCCCACGCCGCAGCGCTTACCTATCGGTCAACCAAACGGAGGAAAGACCATGTTAACCCGCGTATTCTTGACCCACCCCCGCAGCGTGGATGAAAGCTACTTTGAACACGCGCTGTTTGCGGGCCGCTTTGCCCTGCGCCTGTTCGGGGCTGCCGGTGCCGCGACCGTGCACGCCGTTATCCCCGCGCTCTTTGAAAAGACCGCAGGCAACATGATCCGCGCCATGCACGACGACATGCGCAACCGGGGCCGCTGACCCATGTGCCGCTGGAGCGCTTACTTGGGTGACCCCATATTCATGGCCGATGTCATCACCTGCCCGTGCCATTCGCTGATCGAACAGGCCAGCGCCGCGTCGCAAAGTGTGACCTCGATCAACGCCGATGGCTTCGGCGTGGCATGGTATGATCAACGCCCCGAACCGGGCCTGTTCCGCGACGTGTTCCCGGCCTGGTCCGACGCAAATCTTGCATCCCTGACCAGCCAGGTCCGCGCCCCGCTTTTCATGGCCCATGTCCGCGCCTCGACCGAAACGGCAACCAGCCGCAACAATTGCCACCCTTTCGCAAGCGGCAATTGGAGCTTCATGCACAACGGTCAGATCGGCGATTTCGGCCAGTTTCGCAAATCCGCCGACATGTGTATCGCCGACGCGCTTTACTCCGAACGCAAGGGGGCGACCGACAGCGAAGCATTGTTCCTCGTGGCCCTCAGCATGGGGCTGCAGGACGATCCGCGTCGCGGTCTGGAACGCGCGACCGCCACGATTGTCCAGGCGGGTGAGGCGCAGGGCTTTGACCCGCTCGTGCGCATGACCGTAGCCATGACGGACGGCAAACGGCTCTTTGCGGTGCGCTATGCGTCGGACGACCACGCGCCGTCGCTCTACTATCGCTGGGATGACAAGACCAACGGCTGGTCCGTGGTCAGCGAACCCTACGATCAGGACGCAGATTGGACCGAAGTGCCCCCGGGCAGCTTTGTTACCTTCGAAGGGCGTAACCGCACCATCCTGCCGTTCGAGCCGCGCGTGACGGCGCTGGCGGCCTAACCCGCCAGCGCTTTGTTCAGGTTCTCGTCGATCTTTTCAAGGAAGCCCATCGTGGTCAGCCAGCCCTGATCGGGGCCAACGAGCAACGCCAGATCCTTGGTCATGTGACCGCTTTCCACGGTGTCCACAATGACCTTCTCCAACGTCTCGGCAAAGCGCATTAGCTGCGCATTGTCGTCCAGCTTGGCCCGATGCTTCAGCCCACCGGTCCACGCATAAATCGACGCGATCGAATTGGTCGAGGTCTGCTCGCCTGCCTGATGCTGGCGGTAGTGGCGCGTAACCGTGCCGTGGGCGGCCTCGGCCTCCACGATCTTGCCATCGGGGGTCATCAACTGGCTGGTCATCATCCCCAATGATCCGAACCCTTGCGCCACCACATCCGACTGCACGTCGCCATCGTAGTTCTTGCAGGCCCAGACAAAACCGCCGTTCCACTTGATGGCACAGGCCACCATGTCGTCGATCAGGCGGTGCTCATACCAGATGCCCGCCGCCTCGAACTGCTCTTTGAACTCGGCGTCATAGACCTCCTGAAACACCTCCAGAAACCGCCCGTCATATTGCTTGAGAATGGTGTTCTTGGTGGACAGGTACACCGGCCAGCCAAGGCTCAGTCCATAGTTGAAAGAGGCCCGCGCAAAGTCATAGATCGACGGGTCAATGTTATACATCGACATGAATACGCCGGCATCCTTGGCCTGATACACCTCGTGTTCAATCTCCGTCCCGTCCTCGCCCACAAATTTCATGGTCAGCGTGCCTGCGCCGGGGAACTTCATGTCGGTGGCTTTGTACTGATCGCCAAAGGCATGACGGCCCACAACAATCGGCTTGGTCCAGCCGGGCACAAGGCGCGGCACATTGCGGCAGATGATCGGCTGGCGGAAAATCACGCCGCCTAGGATGTTGCGAATGGTGCCGTTCGGGCTGCGCCACATCTTCTTGAGGCCAAATTCCTCCACCCGCGCTTCGTCCGGCGTGATGGTCGCGCATTTGACAGCAACACCGACCTCCTTGGTTTTTTCTGCAGCGTCGATGGTGATCTGGTCTTCGGTCCGGTCGCGTTCCTCGATCCCCAGATCGTAGTAGAGTAAATCGATATCCAGATAGGGCTCGATCAGCTTCTTCTTGATGAAGTCCCACATGATGCGGGTCATCTCGTCCCCGTCCATTTCGACGATTGCGTTCTCGACCTTGATCTTGGTCATCAACAGGTCCTTTGGTCATGTGCGTTTCGTGCTGCGCATACCGTGTTCAATGCGGGATTGGAAGTGTTGTATGCAAATGTATACTGGGGTTCCGTTCTGAAGTGTTACGCGACACCATACGCGGCTAAACACCGTATCATAGAAAGGAATTTGTGAAATCCGCGGTTTAGACAGCGACGGACGTTTTCCGCCGTGTCCTTGGGCACCATTTCAACGGCGCGCCATCGTCCGGTATTTGCCGGGGGTTACGCCCATGCGTTTGCTGAAGGATGTCGTCATGTGCGATTGGCTTGAAAATCCCGCACCATAGGCAACTTCAGCCAAGGGTGTGTTGGTGTTTGCCAACTGGTCCTTGATCGCAATCATGCGCAATTCGATCAGATACGCATGCGGCGGCACCCCGGTGGTGGCCTTGAAGGCTCGGGCAAAGGTATAGACATCCATGTCCACAAGGCGCGCCATCGTTTCCAACCCGCCGGGGTCTTCGAGCGTTGCATTCATATGCTCGACCACGCGGTTAAGCTCGATATCGGACAGTCGCAGGTCAGGGACAAGTTTTTGAGCGATGCTGTCCTGGCGCCGCAGCACCAGCAACGCGATCTGCTGCGCCAGCGTTTCCGCATAAAGTTCGCCGCCCGCTGTTGGCATGCGCGCCTCGTCCAACAGGGCTATGGTACAGCGGCGCATGGCGTCGTCATGGATACCGTAAAAGGATCGCATCTCAAACTTGCTTGGATCACCGGGATACATGGCTTGCCACGCTTCGCGAAAGAAACTGTCGTCGATCAGCACCTGGTGATAGGTGGCGTCTCCGTCCATAAACAATTCAGCATCCACGTTGCCGCTTTGAAATTGAACGCCTCCGGCTTGCAATGAAAAAGGTTTTGGAGATTTGCGTTCCAGATTTGTGTCTGCTTCGAGCGCTTGGTTGCCGGCGATGACAGTTTCAAACAGATGGAAATGCTTCAAATTAACTTTTATGCCACCTGAGTGTTGGTCGCAAACAAACGTATCAAGCCGCGACCAATGCAAGCTGGGCCGCTCCTTCATTCGGGCATGTCCATCGGCCTCAAGCCAATGTACCGCCTCTTGGCGTGTTACCTGTTGTGTCATGCTGACATACCCATCAGTTCTGCCCCGGTGATGCGACCGATGACGCAGTTAACAGACCCTGCATAGCACGGTCTTGCGCAATTCTGTTGGAAATTTCACTATTTTGCAGGCGTCACAGAGACGCTAAGACGTGCGCGCCGCGAAAAAGGCAGCGATCCGGGCCCGCGCATAGTCCCACAACCCCGGCGCGCCGCGCGCGATCTTGGTGCCGACACGGGCGGCGATTGTGTCTTCGGTCACGCCGTAGTCCGTCCAACTTCCCCCGCCCGACGCAAGGTTCAGCATGGGTGGCTGGAACCGGTCGAGCGCCTTTGCAAACTGCGCAGTAGGCGTCTCCGCTGCCTCGAACTCTTCCCAGATCGGACGCAACGACCCGGCAATGTCATCGGGCAACAGGCCAAAAATCCGATCCGCCGCTGCCTGCTCTTGCGCAGCGACAGCCGCCGCATCCACATCCTCGAAAATCGGATTGTCGCCCGCGTCAATCTCGACCAGATCATGCAGGATCAGCATCCTGATGACGCGGTCAATATCCACACCCGGCCCGGCCTGATCGGCCAGCACGAGCGCATAAAGCGTCAGATGCCAGGAATGTTCAGCACTGTTCTCGGCCCGGCTGCCATCGGCAAGCGTGGTGGCCCGCAGCACTGATTTCAGCTTGTCCGCCTCGTCCAGAAAGGCAATCTGCTGGTCCAGCCGGGTCACTCCGGCGTCTGCTCCGCCCGATGCGATTTGAGTTTTTGCGCCAGAAACCGGCGACCCGCATCATTCGCCATCCTTGTGCGCACCGCGGTCAAAAACGCCTCTTCCAGCGTTTGGGACGAGGCCCCCAACACGTCGCCCACTTCCATGAACAGCCGGTCGTTGCCAACCTCGTTCTGCACGGCCAGGCATTCCTCGGCCAGCTTATTGGCCATTTCGATGACGACGGGATCAGCCATGTCAGCGTGTGGTCTCGGTCAAGCGGCGCTTCACATAATCGGTGCTGTGGCCGATCAACGTGTCCAGGTGCGGATCCTCAAAGAAATGTCCGGCACCTTCGACCTGCGTATGCGTGATGGTGATGCCCTTCTGGTCATGCAGCTTGGACACCAGCGATTCCGTGTCCGCGGGCGGCGCCACGCGGTCGGCGGTGCCATTGATGATCAGACCCGAAGACGGGCAGGGCGCCAGAAACGAAAAGTCGTACATGTTGGCGGGGGGTGACACGGAAATGAACCCGGTGATCTCGGGCCGCCGCATCAAGAGCTGCATCCCGATCCACGCGCCAAAGCTGAATCCCGCAACCCAGCAATGCTTGGAATTGTTGTTCATCGACTGCAGGTAATCGAGGGCCGAGGCCGCATCGCTCAACTCGCCGATGCCCTGATCATATTCGCCCTGGCTGCGGCCCACGCCCCGAAAGTTGAAGCGCAGCACGGTAAAGCCCATGTTGAAAAACGCATAGTGCAGCGCGTGCACCACCTTGTGATTCATCGTGCCGCCGAACTGTGGATGCGGATGCAGCACAATGGCAATCGGCGCGTCACGTTCTTTCTGGGGGTGGTAGCGGCCTTCCAAACGACCTTCGGGTCCGGGAAAAATGACCTCGGGCATATGCGTTACTGTCCTTGTCGCGTCTTTTTGGCATCCGAATTCTTGACGAATAGGATCGGCTACCTTAGAACGGTTCTAACTTGTCGGGCAGGCATACATCCTGCAGTGGTCCCGGATGTATGAGTTTGGGCCGGTGACGTCAATTGGGGGCATTGCCATGAAACTGTCGACCAAGGGTCGTTATGCGATGGTGGCGCTGGCGGATATCGCCATGCAGCCCGACGATCAGCTTGTCAGCCTTGGTGATATCTCGGGCCGACAGGACATTTCACTGCCTTATCTCGAACAGTTGTTCGTCAAGCTGCGGCGCGCGGATCTGGTGACCTCAGTGCGCGGCCCGGGCGGCGGCTATCGGCTGGCGCGGTCTGCCTCGGACATCCGCGTGGCGGACATTCTGGCGGCGGTCGATGAAACGGTGGACGCCATGCACAAGGGGGCAGGGGCCTCTGGTGCGGCGTCGGGGTCCAAGGCGCAATCCCTGACCAATCGCTTGTGGGAAGGGTTGAGTGCACATGTCTATGTGTTCCTGCACCAGACACGGCTGTCGGACGTGATTGGCAACGAACTCGCCCCCTGTCCGGCGGTGCCCAACCTCTTTGCGGTGGTCGATGATGGCTGATGTCGACTGGGGGCCAGCCCCCAGACCCCCGTCGTATTTTGGGTCAGAAGAAACATGAACCGGGTCTACCTGGATCATAACGCGACCACCCCTCTGCGGCCCGAGGCGCGGGAGGCGATGCAGCATGCCATGGATGTGGTCGGCAATCCGTCGTCGGTCCATGCTGAAGGACGAGCCGCCAAGGCGATTGTCGAGAAGGCGCGCGGGCAGGTTGCGGCGCTTGTGGGGGTCGAGACGTCAGAGGTCGTCTTTTGCGGCTCTGCAACCGAAGCGGCGGCGCAAGTTCTGGCGATGCCGTGGGCGCGTGTGTTCTGGACCGGTGTCGAACACGATTGCATCGCGGCGCATGTTTCTGACCATTGGTACGACCTACCACTGGAAAAAGACGGTGTCAGGCAAACGATGCCGATGGAATCGCTTCCTTTCGCATCGGGCGATTTGCTGGTTGTGCAATTGGCCAACAGTGAAACCGGCGTGACGCAAGACGACTTTGCCACGATGACCGAGGCCGCACATTCCGGCGCACTGGCCTTGATCGACACGGTACAGATGTGCGGAAAAAGCGGGTGTGACTTTGGCGCGTCGCCGCGCAAGGGGTTTCATCTGATGTCCGCCCACAAAATTGGTGGGCCCAAGGGCGTTGCCGCATTGATCGTGCCGACCGGAACGAACGTGACCGCCATGATCTCGGGTGGGGGCCAGGAAATGGGTCGTCGCTCGGGCACCGAAAACGTCATTGGGATTGCCGGATTTGGTGCCGCGGCACAGGCCGCGCAGCGCGATGTCGAGGCCGGAAGATGGGACCGGGTCGAGAAACTTAGAAATATTCTAGAAAACGCTCTTGCTGCCGCCTCAAAGACAACTATTTTTGTCGGGAAAGAGGCGCCAAGGCTCCCGAACACCTCCTGTTTCATCACTCCCGGCTGGAAGGGCGAGACGCAGGTGATGCAGATGGACCTGGCCGGGTTTGCCATTTCGGCGGGCTCTGCCTGTTCCAGTGGCAAGGTCAAGGCGAGCCGGGTGCTGAAGGCGATGGGCTATTCCGGGCTTGAGGCGGCGTCTGCAGTGCGGGTGTCGCTGGGGCTCGATACGACGGAAGACGAGGTTTTGCGGTTCGCCGAGGCGTGGACGCAAAAGCTCAAGAAACACGAGGCGCGGGCGGCCTGAGGCCCCCGAAACGCGAGAGGGATGTCTGACATGGACAATGTTGCAGAAGATGTGGTTGTCAAGGACGGTGTCGATCAGGAGACGGTCGATGCGGTGCGCGACGTCAGCACGTATAAATACGGCTGGGAAACCGACATCGAGATGGACTATGCGCCCAAGGGTCTGACCCCGGACATCGTGCGTCTGATCTCGGAAAAAAACGAAGAGCCCGAGTGGATGACCGAGTGGCGTCTGCAAGCCTATGAACGCTGGCTGCAGATGAAAGAGCCCGATTGGGCGATGGTCGATTACCCCGAAATCGATTTTCAGGACCAGTATTACTATGCCCGGCCCAAAAGCATGGAAGTGAAGCCCAAATCGCTCGATGAGGTCGATCCGAAGCTGCTGGCCACCTATGAAAAGCTGGGCATTCCACTGAAGGAGCAGATGATCCTGGCCGGTGTGGAAGGCGCCGAGGATGCGCCAGCAGAGGGCCGCAAGGTGGCCGTGGATGCGGTGTTTGACTCCGTATCAGTGGGGACCACTTTCCAGGCTGAGTTGAAAAAAGCGGGCGTGATTTTCTGCTCGATCTCTGAGGCGATCAAGGAGCACCCGGAACTGGTCAAGAAATACCTGGGGTCAGTCGTGCCGGTGCAGGACAATTTCTATGCCACGCTGAACAGCGCGGTGTTCTCGGATGGATCGTTTGTTTATGTGCCACCGGGCGTGCGATGCCCGATGGAGTTGTCGACATACTTCCGTATCAACGCCGAAAACACGGGTCAGTTCGAACGCACGCTGATCATCGCGGACAAAGGCAGCTATGTCTCCTATCTCGAAGGCTGCACCGCGCCGCAGCGCGACACCAGCCAGTTGCACGCCGCTGTGGTCGAGATCGTCATCATGGAAGATGCCGAGGTCAAATATTCCACCGTCCAGAACTGGTATCCCGGGGACGAGAACGGCAAAGGCGGCATTTACAACTTCGTGACCAAGCGCGCCGATTGCCGGGGTGACCGCGCCAAGGTGATGTGGACGCAGGTGGAAACCGGATCGGCTGTGACCTGGAAATACCCGTCCTGCATCCTGCGCGGCGACGACAGCCAGGGCGAATTCTACTCCATCGCCATCGCCAACAACATGCAGCAGGCTGACACCGGCACCAAGATGGTGCATCTGGGCAAGAACACCAAATCGCGGATCGTCTCCAAAGGGATCAGCGCGGGCAAGGCGCAAAACACCTATCGCGGCCTTGTGTCCATGCACCCCAAGGCCAAGGACAGCCGGAACTACACCCAGTGCGACAGCTTGCTGATTGGCGACAAATGCGGCGCCCACACGGTCCCGTATATAGAGGTCAAGAACAACTCGTCCCGCGTGGAACACGAGGCGACGACGTCCAAGGTGGACGACGACCAGCTGTTCTATTGCCGTTCGCGTGGCATGGACGAGGAAGAGGCCGTCGCCCTCGTGGTCAACGGCTTCTGCAAGGACGTGCTGCAAGCGCTGCCGATGGAGTTTGCCATGGAAGCGCAACAGCTGGTCGCAATCTCGCTTGAAGGGTCGGTGGGCTAAGCGATGGCGTCCGAAGGCAAAGACCGGTCGGCATTCGCCACAATGGCGCTGTCCGTCTTGGGCGGCGCGGCGGTGGGCGGCGGCATCGGTGCACTGATGCTGCCCGATTTCGCCGCGGCCCTCGCCATCGGCGGCGCCATGACAGGCGGAGCCATCGGTGCGGCCTTCTTCCTCTTTGCCGGAGCGGATGAATGACACACACCGATCGCAAACCGATCAAACGTCACACCGTTTCCGACCTCGACGGCACCCAACAGGGCGGCCTCGCCTGCATCATCGCCGTCTTCGCAGGCATGATCGCCGCAGCCACACTGGCCCCCGGCGCGCTCACATCGTTCTGGGTCTGGTGCGCGCTCTTGGCGCTCTCCATCTCCATCGGCCTCGGCACCCAACGCCTCTTTGCCCGCGACACCAAAGGCGACACCGAATGATCCTCACCACCACCTCCACCCTCGAAGGCTACACCATCACCGATTACCGCGGCATCGTCGTGGGCGAGGCGATCATGGGGGCCAACGTCGTGCGCGACTTCTTTGCGGGTATCACGGACATCATCGGGGGCCGCTCGGGCGCTTACGAATCCAAGCTGCAAGACGCCCGCGACACCGCCATGGCCGAACTGGAACACCGGGCACAGGCGGCGGGTGCCAACGCCGTCATCGGAATTGACCTCGACTACGAAGTGGTCGGGGACTCCATGCTCATGGTCAGTGTCTCGGGCACGGCCGTCGTCATTGCGTAGGGTGCGCCGCGCACCATACCTCGAACAAGGAAAGAAAAAATGCTGAACATCAAAGACTTGCACGTCCAACTTGAAGAAGAGGACAAGCAAATCCTCAAAGGCGTCGACCTGACCGTCGAGGCGGGCAAGGTGCACGCGATCATGGGACCCAACGGCTCGGGCAAGTCCACGCTCAGCTATGTGCTGTCGGGCCGCGACGGCTACGAAGTGACGGGCGGTGAAGCGACACTTGATGGCGAAGACCTGCTGGAGATGGAGCCGGAAGAGCGCGCCGCCGCGGGCCTGTTCCTGGCGTTCCAATACCCGGTCGAAATCCCCGGCGTCGGCAACATGACCTTCCTGCGCACCGCCGTAAACGCCCAACGCAAGGCCCGCGGCGAAGAGGAAATGAGCGCCGCCGACTTCCTCAAAGTCATCCGCGAACGCGCCAAGGCCCTGAAGATCGACGCCGATATGCTCAAACGTCCCGTGAATGTCGGCTTCTCGGGCGGAGAGAAAAAGCGCAACGAAATCCTGCAGATGGCGATGCTCGAACCCAAAATGTGCATCCTCGACGAAACCGATTCCGGCCTTGACGTCGATGCGATGAAACTGGTGGCCGAAGGCGTGAACGCTCTGCGGAACGAAGGGCGCGGATTTCTCGTCATCACACACTACCAACGGCTGCTCGACCACATCAAACCCGACGTCGTGCACATCATGGCCGACGGCAAGATCGTGAAAACCGGCGGCCCAGAACTGGCGCTCGAAGTGGAAAACAACGGCTATGCCGACATCTTGGCCGAGGTGGCGTAATGGCCGAACCTGCAACCAAACCGAACCCGACCGAAGACCGGCTTGCAGCGCTCACCCTGCCGCAAAACGGCTGGGCGGATGCCGCACGCAAATCGGCCCTCGCTCGCGTGCGCGACATGGGTCTGCCGAACCGGCGCGATGAATATTGGAAGTTCACGCGCCCCGACAGCCTGACCCAGGCCGACGCACCCCAGGCCGCGCTCTTCCACAACGACGAAGGGCCGCTTTTCGACGACATGGACCGGCTCAAGATCGTCTTTGTCGATGGCGTTTTTAATGCGGACAAATCCGATGACCTGACGCTTTCTGGTGTGCGCATCGACCGCCTCGCGACCAGCGCAGACATCCATTGGGCCGCAGACCTCTACGGCACGCTCGAAGCGGCAGGCCACTACGTCCCGCGCCCGCTCGCGGCGCTGAACACGGCCTATGCAACCGATGGCGTCCTGATCCATGTGACGGACAAGGCCGAAAAGCCGATCAATATCATATATTTGCACGAAGACGAAGCCTCCGATGCGATCCTGCATCACGTTGTCAAACTTGATCCCGGGGCCGATCTGACCCTGCTTGAAACCGGTCCCGCTGCGGCACGGTTCAACAAGTCGATGGAAGTGGACGTGGCCGATGGCGCAACGTTCCACCACGTGCGCGCGCAAGGCCGCGACCACGAACGCCGTGCGGTCACCCACATCTTTGCGCGGCTCGGGGCCGAGGCGACCTTCAAGTCCTTTACCCTCACCGTCAACGGCCGTCTGACCCGCAACGAATGCGTGATCGACATCACTGGCGACGATGCCGTGGCCCATGTGGCAGGGGCTTGCGTGGGCGACGGCGACTTCCACCACGACGACACCGTGTTTGTCACCCATGACGCCCTGCGCTGCGAAAGCCGTCAGGTGTTCAAAAAAGTGCTGCGCAACGGGGCCGTGGGCGTGTTCCAGGGCAAGATTCTGGTCAAGGAAGGCGCGCAGAAAACCGACGGCTATCAGATCAGCCAATCGCTGCTGCTGGACGATGACAGCCAGTTCCTCGCCAAGCCCGAGCTTGAGATTTACGCCGATGACGTGGCCTGTTCCCACGGCTCGACGTCAGGGGCCATTGATGAAGAGGCGCTGTTCTATCTGCGCTCGCGCGGTGTGCCCGCACCGGTCGCGACCGACCTGCTGACGCTTGCCTTCCTCGCCGAAGCGGTCGAGGAGATCGAGGACGAAGCCCTGCGCGACGCCCTTGTCGCCCGGCTTGAAGGCTGGTTGCAGCGTCACCGCGGCTGACATGGCCATCTCGCGCAATATCACGGCCACGTATCGCGGCCCCGGTCGCGTCATGCGTCGGCTGCTCGATATGGGCCCCCGCGAAGATCGCGCGCTGGCCTATCTCATGGCCTCTTGCGCGTTGATGTTCGTGGCGCAGCTGCCCCGCCTTGCGCGCGAGGCGCATCTGACCGGGCAGGAGTTGAACATGCTGATGGGCGCCTCCCTGATGGCGCTGATCTTTGTAGCACCGCTGCTGTTTTACGGCATCGCGTTTCTGGCGCGGTTGGTGGGCCGCATTCTTGGCGGACGGGGGACAGCCTATGGCGCGCGCCTTGCCCTGTTCTGGGCCTTGCTGGCCTCGTCGCCGCTGATCCTGCTGCATGGGCTGGTGTCGGGCTTTATTGGCCCGGGTTTGGAAAAGCAGGGGGTCGGGCTGATCTGGTTTGCTGTGTTCCTCTGGTTCTGGATCGGTGGGTCCATCGCACAGGAGCGTCGGGAATGAACGGGTTGGCCGAGTTGGCAGTGGACACGCTGCGCGATCCCAAAGCAACGGCGCAGCGGATCATCAACCTTAACCTCGACCGCCAAACCCTTTATTTTGCTGTGTTTGCCGTGACTGCGGTGAATGCCTTCCTGGCCTCCGCGCCGATTGTTCTGCTGTCAGATCAGATTGATCCGACGCTGCGCTCAGCGGTGCCACTGGTGACGTTGCTGGAACGGCCCATGGCGCTCTTCGCCGTTCTGGCGGGCGGGCTTCTTGTCATGGTCCACGGTCTGGTTTGGGCGGGGCGCGCGCTTGGCGGACACGGCGAATTTACGGACATGCTGGCACTTCTGACATGGCTACAGGCGCTGCGGGCCGCGGCGCAGCTCCTGATCTTTGTGCTGGGCCTGATCGTGCCCGCGATTGCGGGGCTGGTGGCGCTGATCGTGGCGGTGTTGGCATTTTGGTTGATGCTTCATTTCATCAGCGCGGCGCTGCGGTTCAATTCGCTGTTTCGCGCGCTGGGGCTGCTGTTTGTGGTTCTTGTGGGCCTCTTTATTGGGATGATGCTGATCGTGACGCTGACCGGCGTCACGGCAGGAGGATTTGCAAATGTATGACGTGAACGCCATCCGCGGGGACTTTCCGATCCTCGCTCGCGAGGTCAATGGCAAGCCTCTGGTCTATCTCGACAACGGTGCATCCGCGCAAAAACCACAGGTCGTGATCGACGCGATTGCCAAAGCGTATTCCGAAGAATATGCCAATGTTCACAGAGGCTTGCACTTTCTTTCTAATCTTGCGACCGACAATTACGAAAGCGTCCGCGGCACGCTCGCGCGCTTTCTTAACGCGGCGTCCGAAGACGAAATCGTGATGAACTCCGGCACCACCGAGGGCATCAACATGGTCGCCTATGGCTGGGCCATGCCGCGGATGGAGGCGGGCGACGAAATCGTGCTGTCGGTGATGGAGCACCACGCAAACATCGTGCCGTGGCATTACCTGCGCGAGCGGCAGGGCGTGGTGCTGAAATGGGTCGACGTGGACGCGACCGGCGCGCTTGATCCGCAGAAGGTGATCGATGCAATCGGGCCGCGGACCAAGCTGGTGGCGGTGACGCATTTGTCCAACGTGCTGGGCACCAAAGTGGATGTTAAAACCATCTGCGATGGGGCGCATGAGAAAGGCGTGCCGGTATTGGTCGACGGCTCGCAGGCGGCGGTGCATATGCCGGTGGACGTGCAGGCTCTGGGCGCGGATTTCTATGCCATCACGGGTCACAAGCTTTATGGTCCGTCGGGGTCGGGCGCGATCTATTGCAAGGCCGAGCGCATGGCCGAGATGCGGCCGTTTATCGGCGGCGGCGATATGATTAAGGAGGTGTCGAAGGACGCCGTGATCTACAACGATCCACCGCACAAGTTCGAGGCCGGTACGCCGGGTATCGTGCAGATGATCGGGCTGGGCGCGGCGCTGGAGTACATGATGGGCCACGGGATGGAGGCGATCCAGGCGCATGAGGACAGCTTGCGCGACTACACGGTCGAGAAACTGGGTGGATTGAACTGGCTGCAGGTGCAGGGCACGACGCCGGACAAGGGGGCGATTTTCTCGTTCACGCTGGACGGCGCGGGGCACGCGCATGACATTTCGACCATCCTTGACAAGAAGGGGGTTGCGGTGCGGGCGGGGCAGCATTGTGTCGGGCCGCTGATGGAGCATATGGGGCTCAACGCGACGTGTCGCGCGTCGTTCGGGATGTACAACACCAAGGACGAGGTGGATGTGCTGGTCGACGCTCTGGAACTGGCGCACGACCTGTTTGCCTGAGCTGTCCCCGCGGGGACGGGTGGTTTGTCCCCGCGGGGACAGGCTGTTCGGGCGAGTGACGAAATCTTTGGCAATTCATGATCGTGTTGTATGTTCAAGGGCTTGCGCGGCGTACGGCGCATTCTGCCTATGTTAACCAGCCCAGAGCCATGCTGCTGCCCGATAGCGGGCGGTTTGCGCAAACGCTCTTTGGTGTGTAACACGCGGCACATAGATCATTCGTCGGAGACCCCCCATGTTGCGCGATCATGTGGCCGTCAATCGGGCCATCTGGGACGAGGACGCCCCCAATTGGGTTGAAAGTGGCGCGCGACTGTGGGCCGCCGAAACACCTGAATGGGGCAATTGGGGCAACCCGGATGCTGGTCTGAACCTGCTGCCCGCAGATATGTCTGGCACAGACGCGATCGAGTTGGGATGCGGCACGGGCTATGTGTCGGGCTGGATGGCGCGGCGCGGCGCGCGTGTGACCGCGATTGATGTGTCGCCCGCGCAGTTGGAGACAGCGCGCCGATTGGCAGCGCTGCATGGGGCAGACATCACGTTCATCGAAGGCAATGCCGAGGCAACGGGCCTGCCGGATCAGAGCTTTGACTTTGCCATCTCGGAATATGGCGCCGCGATCTGGTGTCCGCCCGCGCTGTGGCTGCGCGAGGCGTGGCGGCTTCTGCGCCCCGGTGGGCGGCTGACCTTTCTGGGCAATCATCCGATTTCGCTGATCTGTGCGCCCGAAAGCGGCGCGCCAAATGATTGGGCCTTGCATCGCCCTTACAAGGAGATGTGGGGCGCGGACTGGACCAGGGTGGAATATGAGCCCAGCGGTATCTGCTTTAACCTCACTGTATCGGGATGGATGACCCTGTTTGCCGAGATCGGCTTTGCCGTGCGGCGCTACCACGAGCTTTATGCGCCCGACTGGGCCAGCGGCGAGCGGGCGGCGATCCCGGCGGACTGGGCCAAGCAATACCCGACCGAGCAGGTGTGGGAGCTTGAGAAGCTGCCATGCGTCTGAAAGACCTGCCTGACCGGACACGCAGAGCCGTAGAATTGCCCGGTGCGTGCGCCGCAGCCGGGCGCTGAACGGATGGCGCATGTCGTCAGATATCTGTCCCACCCGGAGGTGGTGATTGACCCGGCCACCCCGATCCCGGATTGGTCCTTGAGCGATGTCGGGGTGGCCCGTGTGCAGCGGCTGGCGGCCTCGGGTGCGCTGGCGGGCACGCGCCGCGTCATCAGCAGCGCCGAACGCAAAGCGATCGAGACCGCATCGCCGCTGGCGCAGGCGCTGGGGTGTGAGCTGGAAGTGCGGCAGATGATGCATGAGAATGACCGCAGCGCGACCGGCTTTCTGCCGCCCGAGGTGTTTGAAGCCGTGGCCGATCAGTTCTTTGCCGCGCCGGATGACAGCCTGCGGGGGTGGGAAACGGCCCGTGCCGCGCAGACCAGGATTGTGGCCGAGATGCGCGCCTGCCTGGCGAGCGATAGCCAGGGCGACGTGCTGTGTGTTGGACATGGTGGCGTTGGGACGCTGCTGTTTTGTCATCTGTCGGGCTATCCGATCAGCCGCAAACATGATCAGGGCCCCGGCGGCGGCGGGTGCTATTTCGAGTTGGCGGCGCCCGAGGGGGTGCCGAAGGCCGGGTGGCAACCGCTTGAGGCGCTGATCGCGGCGGCATCGGCTTAAGGCAGATGGCGTGTGATCAGAGAGGGCGCGGGCCCGTCTTGGGCCTTGGTGCGTCTGGGCGCGCGGGTGTGGCAGGGAATGGCGAACCCTAGAGGATTCTTAAAGTTTGCAGGCGAATATGACCGTGATGTAATCTATCCCGCTTCTGCCGCCCTTGCCCTCAAGTTAGCAGCAGAATTGCCTTCCCGACCATCGACACGGGTTGCAGCTTCTCAGCATCAAATCGAAACTGAACGTCCGGCAAACTTCGACGCTGCGGCTTGTAATGCGCGGGATATGACATTTTCTAAGCAATTGCGCTCCCGCGAGACACCGCGTTCCGCAGCTTTTTGAATGCGACCTTGTCCAGTTCGCAAGGAAACTGACCCGGCGCTGCCGCCAGAAGAATCTCTTGCGCGATCGGGCCAAAATCAGCCCGGAAATGGGCGGTGCTTTTGACGCAAAGGATACGGGCGCTTTCGGGCGGTAAGTCAAAATGTCCAAACTGCGACAGGTCAAGACACTGGTTGCGGATACTGGTGACGACGACATGGATACCCGTGCCTTCGATCTCTAGTGCCGCCGATGGGCCCAGAGTTGCTGTGCCGCCGCCATACATTGCGCCGGTGTAGCGCACCATTCCATCGCTGAGACGATGCACACGCACGCGCGCTTCTACCTGCGTATCACCTGGACCGCGCCCGCCGATCCTCGCTGCGAAGCGCGCGTTTTCCCCGCCTTGATGCGCCAAGGCTGCGAGGTCAGGATCATGGATCAACCCAAGCACTGCGCCCTTCGCCCCCATTCGGATCAATGCGCGCAAAAGGCCGGTCGTATCCGATGATGCACCTGCGCCGGGATTGTCCTGCACATCGGCAATGACCACGGGTTTTGGCCCTCGGTTGGCCAGCGCTTGGGACACAGCCTGGTCCGGGGTGAGAAGGCGGACATCGAACAAAGATTTTGCATTATTCAATCGAGCTAAGTGAGCCGAGGCGATGGCATCTGCCTTGATTTGGCTATCCGCATAGGCCACCACAGACGGGCCTGCATCGTGAATATCGGATGCGGTGAACCCAAGTGCCATGTCCACAAACTGACCATCGGCAGCGTCAGCAGCGGTGACATGATCGTAAAGCGACCGCGCCGGATCTGCGTCTGTATGCTGAGCTTGCAGCGGGATCAGAAAGTCCGCCTGCCGCCATGTTTTGGCCGGACATCCATATTGAATAAGATGACGCAAGGCGCGATAGGCCCGTGCGCCCGTTTTGGCCATATCGATATGGGGGTAGGTGCGATAGATGGTCAACACATCTGCGGTATCGACCATACTTTGTGAGACGTTAGCGTGCATGTCGAGGCTGGCGACAATTGGCACATCTGGCCCGACAACTGTACGCACGCGCGACAGGACCTCACCCTCGCCATCGTCATGACTTTGGGTGACCATGGCACCGTGAAGGTCAAGATAGACGGCATCCACAGGCCGCATCTGCGCAAGCACATCGGTCATGCGACCTGTAATCGCCTCAAAGGCATGATCGGTGACAGGCCCCCCGGGTTCCGCTGCACACCACAGGATGGGAAGGACCGTGACATCTTTGTGGCAAGCTTGCACGAAACCGGCGATGGGCAGGTTCATGCCCTGGGTCTGTGTAGTGACACGCTCACCAATGAGCAGTTCCGGCCAGCTGTCAGCCTGCTCGAAGTCACGGAGGCTTGTCGGCTTGGCAACGAATGTGTTTGTCTCGTGCTGAAAACCTGCAATCGCGATCCGCATTCAGTACCTTTCGATCAATCTGCGGACAGTTCCGTGGTCAGAATTCCTCGTAGTTTTGTCGCAACGATTTCCGGTTTGTGGCGGGTCATAGAGACGTGTCCCAGTCCCGGGATCTCGTGGAAAACGCCGTTGGGCGCAAGATCGGATACGACTTGGCACATCGACGGCGCAGTTTGCACATCTTCCGAGAAAGCGATCACATGGATCGGCACAGGACAGGTTTTCAACCCTTCGCGACAGTCAAACTCAAGGCAAGCTTCCCACTGATCAATGGTGTCGCGTGGATCGCGGTTCCGGAACCGTTCGGTGTAGGAGGCCTTGACCTGTGCCCAAAGCTCAGGATCGTGCAGGGCTTTGGCCGGAAAGGCGTAGACCGCGTAGTGCGGCGCCAGAAAGTATTCCGGTAACGTGATGCCGTCCTTGCGTAAATCAATCTCGGCCTGCATCCAGTCACGGGTGAACCCGTCGATATGGGCCGAGGTGCCCATGGGGATGGCCAGCCGCACCTTGTCCGGGAAGTCGATGGCGGTTTGCTGGGTGACCAACCCGCCTAGGGACAGACCACAGACCGTGGCATGACCATTGGCAAACGCGTCGATGACGGCGGCGCAATCGGCGGCGTAGTCAGCAATCGTCCAAGGGGGCGGCGGAGCTTTTGTTGTCCCGGCGCCGCGCGGATCATAGGAGATACACCGATAGCTGTCGGCAAGCCGCGCGAATTGTTGGGAATAGGCATCTGCTGTTTGGTCACCGCCGGGCACGAATACAACCGGCGGTCCGTCGCCTTGCACGACCACGCGCATGGTCACGCCATTGCGGGTCAATTCGTGTTCTACGACCGCGTCGCTGAAGCTGGGAAAAATCGACATGAGCGTCCTTACGCTGCCTCGGTTGGTGGTCGTGCGCCGGCGGCGAGCGGAAAGTGGCATGCGACGGCACGGGTGCCTTCGACGGTGCGGCCCGGCGCTGTCTTTGCACAATCGGTTTGCGCCCAAGGGCAGCGGGTATGGAATTCGCATCCCGAAGGGCGAGCCAGCAAGGACGGCACCTCAGCGGGCAAGGTAATCCTGTCGTGGGTCTTGTCGGGGTCTGGTTCCGGGTTCGCCGACAAAAGAGCCGCAGTGTAGGGGTGACGGGGTGCGCCGAACACCGCTTCGGTGTCGCCTGCTTCGACAAAGCGACCCAGATACATGACCGCTGTGCGATCCGCCACGTGATGCACCACATGCAGGTTGTGCGTGATGATCATCATCGCCAGCCCCAACCGTTCGCGCAGATCGTTCAGCAGGTTCAACACCTCTCCTTGCACTGACACATCCAAACCAGCGGTAGGCTCATCCGCGATGATCAGTGCGGGGTCCAGAGCAATGGCACGCGCTACGCCCACACGTCGTGCCTGCCCACCGGACAGCTGATGCGGAAAGCGCGCGGCAAAATCGGTGGGCAGGCCGACAAGGGACAAAAGGCGCGCGGCCTCTTCCCGCAGGTTGCGGCCGTCGATCCCGTGAATACGGAACGGTTCGGTCACCAGATCGCCCACCGTCATCCGCGGTGAGAGCGACCCGACCGGATCTTGAAACATCATCGACATACGCCTGCGGATCGGTTTCATCGATTTGC
Organism: Pseudomonadota bacterium; assembly: GCA_039179785.1. Taxonomy (GTDB): domain Bacteria; phylum Pseudomonadota; class Alphaproteobacteria; order Rhodobacterales; family Rhodobacteraceae; genus Tateyamaria. Next base: position 56,414 of record JBCDEK010000010.1, read on the forward strand.
GGTCAAGCCCGTCGATCCTGCTGCCCTCAAAGGTGATCGCGCCCTGCGAAATGTCTTGCAACCCGTTCACTGCCCGCGCCAATGTCGTTTTGCCCGACCCGCTTTCGCCCACCAGCGCAAAGGTTTCACCACGCCTGAGCTCAAAACTCACACCGGCCACACCCAAAATCGCGTCACGGCGGCGCAGGCCGCCCACAGGGAAGCTGACCTGCACATCTTTGACAGTCAGAATCGGGTCATCGCTCATGCGGTCACCTGTGCGGGTTCTGGGGTTTCAGCCACGATACAACGGGCAAAATGGCCGTCGCCGATATCCGTGTCGGGGGGTGGCGCGCTGCAGGCGTCCCGCACCCGGTGGCAGCGATTGGCAAAGATGCAGCCTGGGGGACGTGCGCGCAGATCAGGAATCTCACCGGGGATTGTGGGTAGGTTGCGCGTACGTTCACTTTGTCGCGCCGGGTCGCATTCCAGCAGTCGCGCGGTATAGGGGTGGCGGGGATCGTTGAAGATCTGGCGGGTGGTGCCGCGTTCCACCACTTCGCCCGCGTACATCACAACCACATCATCGCACAGCTCGGCAATCACGCCCAGATGGTGCGAGATGAACATGACCGAACAGCCGATCTGCGCCTGGAGGTCCTTGAGCAGTTCGATCGTCGTCACCTCCAGCGTCGCATCCAGCGCGGTGGTTGGTTCATCCGCGATCAACAAGGCTGGTTCCATCATCAGCGCCATGGCAATGGCGATCCGCTGTTTCATCCCGCCGGAAAACTGGTGCGGATAGCGCGCAAGGGCTGCACGCGCATCGGGGATGCGGACCAGTTCCAGCATCTCGATCGCGCGTTGGGCCTTTTGCTCTTTCGACAGGCCCGAGCGGTACTGGATGTTCATCATCTGCTTGCCCACCGAAATCACCGGGTTCAGCGCGCCCATCGGGTCCTGAAACACGGTCGAAATCCGGGGGCCGCGCAGATCGCGCATTTTCGAAGGGCTCAGCGTTGTCAGATCATCCTGCCCCTGAAACAGGATCGACCCGCTGTCGATGTGGCCGTTGTCGGCCAACAGCCCCAGGATCGCATTGATCAGCGTGGATTTCCCACAACCCGACTCGCCCACAATCCCGACTATCCGGTTTTCAGGAACATCAAAGGTGACGTTCTTGAGCGCGTGGAGCGGCCCGTCTTCTGTTGAGAAGGTGACGTTCAGCCCGTCAATACCCAGCGTTGTCATGGCTCAGCGTCCTTTCAGGCGGGGGTCAAAGACGTCGCGCAGCGTCTCACCCAAAAAGGTAAAGCCCAGCGTTGTCAGGATGATCGGTACGCCTCCGGCGATGGCAATCCAAGCCGTGTCGCGGATGCTGGTGAAGCCGTCATTCAGCATCGAGCCCCAGCTGGGCGTCGGAGGACGCACGCCGAGGCCCAGAAAACTCATCCCCGCCTCGATGCCAATCACGACAGGGATGTCCATCGAGGCGAGGATCACCAGAGGCCCAATCACATTGGGCAGGATATGCACCCTGAGGATACGGGCCGGGCTGGCCCCCATGCTTTGCGCCGCCGTCACGTATTCCGAGTTTTTCAGCGCAATCGTCTGGGTTCGAATAATGCGGGCATAGCCCGGCACAGTGACAAGGATCACCACCACCATGACCGCCGTCAGCGAAGGCCCCATGATCGTGACCAGCGCAAGGGCAAGCATGACCGTAGGAAAGCTTTTCATCGCGTCAAAGAGCAGGATCAGCAGGTTGTCCAGCCAGCGCGGCCCATAGCCGGCGATCAGTCCCAATACGATGCCGATGGCGAGCGAGGCAGCAGTGGACACCAGCGCCACAAACAGCGCGATCCGCCCGCCATGCAGCACCCGCGCAAACAGATCGCGCCCCAATTGATCCGTGCCCATCAGATGTTCGGCACTGGGCCCCTGAAACCGGTCACGCGGGTTGATGCGGGTGGGGTCATAGCTGGTCAGAAAGTCGGCAAAAACCGCGCCGAAGATCACCAGCACCACAAGGAACAGGCCAAGCGCACCCAAGGGTTCCCGCAGGATCTTGCGGATAGGGCGCCAGATCTCTGCCATACGGCTGTGCGAGCTGTTAGAAATTGCTTCTGACACGGGGGTCCAAGGCTCCAATTGTGAGGTCCGCCAGCAGGTTCAGCAGGACGAAAAGAACGGTCGTCACCAAAACGGTGCCGGACACGACAGGGAAGTTGCGGGTCAGGATCGCGTCATAGACCAGCTTGCCTACGCCGGGGCGGGCAAAGACAATCTCGGCAAAAACGGCCGAGGATAGCATTTGCCCGATGCCCACACCAAGCAGGGTGACCGTGGGCAGGATGGCGATAGACAGGGCATAGCGATAGGTGATCATTCGGTCAGGCAGACCAAAGGCGCGCGCGGTGCGGATATGACTGGCCTCCAACACTTCGAGCATTGAGGCGCGCACCATCCGCGCGATATAGCCAACCCAGCCTAGGCCCACGGCCAGCGAGGGCAGGACAAGGTGCGTGAGTTGATCGCCCAGATTGCCGGGTTCGCCCGCACCGATGGCAGGCAGCCAGCGCAGCTGTACCGCAAAGATCAACAGCGCATAGATCGCGATCACGAAAGACGGAACGGCGATCACGGCCACGGACAGGATACCCACGATCCGGTCCGCCCAGCTGCCCCGGCTGACGGCGGCCCAACATCCCAGCGGGATACCCAAGGCAACAGACCATGTGATGCCGCCGGCGATCAGGGCGAGGGTGAAGGGCAATTGTTCCAACACCACCGTCAAAACTGGACGACCCGACAACACTTCGGTGCCCAGATCGCCCATCCACGCGCTGGAATAGAAGTTCCAGAATTGCACCGGGATCGGTTGGTTCAACCCCATGGCTTCGCGCAGGGCGTCTCGCATCTCCGGCGTGGCACGGGGGCCAAGGGCCACCGCTGCCGGATCGCCCGGAATCAGGTAGATCATGCAGAACAGGATGAACATCGCGACGGAGACAATCACTGCCGCTAGGCCCAGCCTTTTGAAGAAATAGCTCAGCATGATCGCCCCTTTCAGCTGGCAAACGGGCGACCCAATGGGCCGCCTGTCATTCGTTTAGGCCGGTTTGAAGAGTGGCAGCAGAGGTTCACCGTTCGGTTTTAGGCCCGGATCAATTGTGTCTTTGTGGATCAGGCCAACAACCTCATGGGTGAGAAAAACGTATGACCCGCTTTCATCCATGAGGCCCTGCATCTTCTTGTAAATTTCGTCGCGCTTTGCGGGATCACTTTCAACAAGACCTTCTTCGTGCAGGGCCTTGTATTCCGCATCATTGAAACGTTCCCAGTTCCAGACACCGACCTGTTCGGGGGTAAACCAAACGGTAGCCCAGCTTGGGTCAGGGTTCATTGAAAAGCGGCTCAAAACCAGTTGCAGGTTCATGAAGTAGTCGCCGTCTTTCGAGCCCAGCGTCCAGAACGTGCCGGAGTCGTTCTGCTTGATCTCACATTGGACCCCGACGTCGGCGAG
>JBCDEK010000103.1:0-10324 GCA_039179785.1 Pseudomonadota bacterium
GGCTGCGACAAGTTCTGCGCCTTCTGCGTCGTCCCCTACACCCGCGGAGCTGAAGTCAGCCGTCCCGCCGACCGCATCCTGACTGAAGCGCGCGATCTGGTCGAACGCGGCGTGCGTGAAATCACCCTGCTGGGCCAGAACGTCAACGCCTACCATGGTGCCGGACCCGATGGCTCGGACTATACACTTGCCAAACTGATCTGGGATCTGGACAAGGTCGACGGGCTCGAGCGGATCCGCTTCACCACCAGCCACCCCAACGACATGACCGAGGACCTGATCGAGGCGCACGGCACCTGTTCGAAACTGATGCCCTACCTGCACCTGCCCGTGCAGTCCGGCAGCGACCGCATCCTCAAACGCATGAACCGCAGCCACACCGCAGACAGCTACCTGCGCCTGATCGAACGCATCCGCCAAGCGCGCCCCGACATCCTGATGTCTGGCGACTTCATCGTGGGCTTCCCCGAAGAGACCGAGGAAGACTTCCAGGCCACGCTCGATCTGGTGAAAGAGGTGAATTACGGCTACGCCTACAGCTTCAAATACTCGACCCGCCCCGGCACCCCTGCCGCCGAGCGTACGCAAGTGGACCCGCCTGCCGCCGATGAGCGTTTGCAACGGCTGCAAACCCTGATCACCACTCAGCAACGCGCGATCCAGCACAGCATGGTGGGCCGCACCGTCAACGTCCTGTTCGAAAAAGCGGGCCGCCGCCCGGGCCAAATGGGCGGCAAAAGCGACTATCTGCACGCGGTCCACGTGGACAATGCCCCGGTGCAGATCGGTGACATCGCACGGGTGAGAATCGTCGAGTCGGCCGCCAACTCACTGGCAGGTGTCTTGGTCTGACCAGCCTCTGACACCCAAAATAGCGGGGTAAGCGCCCGTTTTCGTTGAATCTGACAAAGCCACCACGATATATGGTGGTTTTTTCTTCACAGCCGGGCAATCTTTGATACACTTTGCCCACGGCAGTGTGGGGCCTTGCGGTATTTTCCAGGGCCAGGCGCAAACAAGAACGAGCATGGGCGGACACGCACGGACAGGCGTGCCGCCGTGACGAAGAGGGTCAGTTGATGTTGAAACAATTTGGGATGCTGAAGTTTGCTTTGGCATTGGCCTGCGGGGTAGGGCTGACAAGCGAGGCTGTGTCGGCTCAGAACGTCGCACGCGGCGAGCAATCGGGCCGCATTCAATGGGGCGTCTGGGTGGACCCGGATGGCTGTATGCACTGGATGGCAGATGGCGGTCTGGAACAGGTTCAGGTCAACCGCCTGGACCCCAAAACGGGCAAACCGGTCTGCGTGGTCCAAAACACCTGTTTCGTGGGTGAATCCGACACCATGTTCGCCACCGACAGTTCACGGCTGACCGCAGGCGCGCGCAAACGGCTCGAAGAGGTGTTTACCCAAGAGGGTGTGTTCGGTTACGCCGTCTATGGCCACACAGACAGCCGCGCCTCACGCTCCTATAACCAGCGCCTGTCTGACCACCGGGCGCGCGCCGTGGCCAATGTGGGCCGCTCCGTCGGTGCGGTCATCGAACGCGAAATCGGGTTTGGCGAAACACGCCCCCGCGCCTCCAACAAAACAGCAGCGGGCATGAAGCAAAACCGCCGCGTCGAAGTCATTTGCTACAGGTGGTAACCATGGCACCCAAAACATTTCTGATCCTCACCGTCGCAACCGGCGGCCTGATGGCGTGTGTCGAAGGCGGCACCCTGACCCGGTATGACGGGCCCGAGAGCTTTATCGCCGTCGCCAATGACACCGGGCGCGATGCGACCTCGAATGCCGACGACAACGCGGCAATCGCGATCACACCCGATGGCTGTCAAACCTGGTATATCGACGATGGGCTAGAAGCGCGCGCCTCGAACCGGCTTGATCCGGTATCCGGCCTGCCGGTGTGCAGTGCGGCGGCAGAACCCGGCACTGTGATCGGGCCCTACAGCTCCGGCACCGAAGGCATCCAGGACCGCGTCCCACGCGGGCCGGTTGCAACCCGGACCGAACGCGTGCCCGTCCGCTCGACCAAGGGCCACGGCCACGTGGTGCATCCGGCGCATCAGCCGCACCACTGACCCTGACACACCCGGCTCACATCGCGACCGCGCTGGCTTTCTTCCCAGCGCGGTCTTTTTCTGTGAAAATTGCGGAACTCGGCCTTGCTGCCGCGCGTCGTCCTTGGCACGATTGCAAGACTCAAACCAAAGGAGCCTGTTCTTGAGCACTGTCACCGCGACCGAAGCTCTGATCGAATTTCCAGACAACCGGCTATTGATCGATCTCTGTGGCCCTTTTGATCAAAATCTCGCAACCGTCGAACAGGCGCTCGATGTCCAGATCGTGCGCCGCGGCAACGTGCTCGCCGTTATGGGGCAGGAAGACTCGCAGAAGCGCGCCAGCGATGTGCTGAACGCGCTTTATCTGCGGCTCGAAACCGGCAAGGACGTCGAACCGGCGGATGTGGACCGCGAATTGCGCATGGGCGCGTCCGAAGTCGGCACCGGCACGCGGCAGGGCGATCAGCTTGAGATGCCGGTGGGCAACCGGATCGAAATCAAGACCCGCAAGAAACTGGTCGAACCCCCGCACCGACGCACAAAAGGCCTATGTGCAGGCGCTCTTTGACAATGAAATGGCCTTTGGCATTGGTCCGGCGGGCACCGGCAAAACCTATCTCGCTGTTGCCGTGGGCGTGTCCATGTTCATCTCGGGCCAGGTGGACCGGATCATCCTGTGCCGTCCCGCGGTCGAGGCGGGCGAACGGCTGGGCTTCCTGCCCGGCACGCAAGAGGAAAAAGTCGATCCTTACATGCAGCCGCTCTATGACGCGCTGAACGACTTTTTACCGGGCAAGCAACTGGCCAAGTTGAAAGAAGAAAAGACCATCGAAATCGCCCCGCTTGCCTTCATGCGCGGTCGCACGCTCAGCCGCGCCTTCGTGGTGCTGGACGAGGCGCAGAATGCCACCACGATGCAGATGAAGATGTTCCTCACCCGTCTGGGCGAAGGCAGCCGCATGGTCATCACTGGCGACCGCACCCAGATCGACCTGCCGCGTGGCGTGGCCTCGGGTCTCTGGGACGCCGAACGCCTGCTGAAATCCATCCCGAACATCAGCTTCAACTATTTCACCTCCAAAGACGTCGTACGCCACCCGCTTGTGGCCGCCATCATCGAAGCCTACGAGGCTGACACTGAGGCGCAGTGATCCTCCTTCATCTTGCCAAATAAACTCCGGGGGTCCGGGGGCTGGCCCCCGGTCCAAGACATGCCACATGACATCGACATCCTGATCGAAGACCCCCGTTGGCGGCAGGCGGAATTCGAAACGCTGGCCAAGACGGCCATCACCGCAACGCTGGACGATCATGGGATCTCAGCGGCGACGGTCTCGGTTCTGGCTTGCGACGATACACGCATCGCCACACTGAACTCCGATTTCCGCGATAAACCCACACCAACCAATGTGCTCAGCTGGCCCGAAGAGGCGCTGGGCGCCGATGAGGCCGGTGCCGCTCCGCGCAAACCGCAACCAGACCCCGACGACACGCTCAGCCTCGGCGACATTGCCATCGCCTACGACACCTGCGCCCGCGAAGCCTCCGAGCAGGGCAAGCCATTTTCAGCCCACGTCACCCATTTGCTCGTTCACGGAACCTTACATTTGCTGGGCTATGACCATATCCGTGACCCGGACGCCACGCGGATGGAGACGTTAGAGGTCGAAATACTTGGCAAACTGGGCCTGCCTGACCCATATTGGGACCCATAAGGGCAATGGCCCAAGTGACATTTGGATAGGAGCCAATGGGCGACACTGACGGATCGTCTGACGCGGCGCAGCGCGCGCAGTCAGACAATGACACGACCGAACCCTCCCAAAATGGTGGCTTTCTGGCCCGCGTGATCGGGGCGCTCAGCCCGTCCGATGGCGACGATCAAAGCTCTGAGACCGCCAGCCCCCGGCCTCAGTCCCACGGCATGATCAATCTGCGCCGCCTGCGGGTCGAGGATGTGGCCGTCCCCAAGGCCGACATCACCGCCGTGCCCGACACCGTGTCGCTGGACGAATTGGTGCAGGTCTTCAAGGACAGCGGCTATACCCGCCTGCCGGTTTTCGAGGGCACGCTCGACACGCCCACAGGCTTTGCTCACCTCAAGGACGTGGCCCTGCAACACGGCTTCAACGGCGGTGGCGCCGATTTCGATCTCAGCGCGCGCCTGCGCCCACTGCTCTTTGTGCCCCCCTCCATGACCATCGGTGTTCTGCTGACCAAGATGCAGACCGAACGCCGCCACATGGCGCTTGTCATCGACGAATATGGCGGCGTCGATGGGCTCGTCACCATCGAGGACCTGATCGAACAGGTCGTGGGCGAGATCGAGGATGAACACGACGTGGACGAAGGCGTGCTCTTCACCCGCGAGAAAACCGGCTGCTATCTGGCCCTGGCCAAAACCCCGCTGGACGAATTCGAGGCCGAGATCGGCGTCTCCCTCACCACCCATGACGACGTGGACGAGGAAGAGATCGACACGCTCGGCGGTCTTGTGGTGATGCTGGCCGGTCGCGTGCCCGCCCGCGGCGAGGTGGTCCTCCACCCCGACGGTCCACAGTTCGAGGTGATCGACGCCGACCCCCGCCGGATCAAGCGGCTGCGCGTGCGGCTGAAAGGGCCGGAGCCCGCCGAATGACATCAGACGCTCCGCGCCTGCGGGCTTTGCCTTTCTGGGGGCAGATCGCTGTGGCGCTCGGCGCCGGGGGGCTGGGCGCCTTGGCGCACGCGCCCTTCAATGTGACACCTGCAATCCTCGCCCCCCTGATCACCGGCTTTGTCTGCCTGTCGCTCAGCCGCACCACCGGGCGCGCCCTGATCCTGGGCTGGGCGCTCGGGTTTGGCTATTTCATCTCCACGATGACGTGGATCACGGCCCCGTTCCAGGTGGACGCGGCCAACACAGCGTGGATGGCCCCTTTTGCGCTGGTCCTGCTCGGGATCGGTATGGGCCTCTTCTGGGCCACGGCACTCGCCTTCGCACGTTGGGCAGGCGGGCAGCCCTGGGTCCTGATGCTGGCCTGGACCGGGGCGGAACTGCTCAGGGCCTACCTGTTCACGGGCTTTCCCTGGGCGTCGCCGTCGCAGGCCCTGGTCAACGGACTGGCGGGGCAGGGGCTTGCGTGGCTGGGGCCCCACGGCCTCATGCTGGCCCTGACCGGTGTGGCCGCACTCATCGCCACTGCGCGATGGGTCGGGGCCGCCATGCTGGCCGCCGCCGCCCTGCTGTCCAGCCTCTCGCCGCGCGGACCCGCCAGCGATCTCACCGACCACACCATCCGCCTGATCCAACCCAACGCCCCCCAGGACGAAAAGTGGGACCCCGCCCGCATCCCCATCTTCGTCAATCGCCAGATCGACTACTCCGCCGCAGGCCCCGTGCCAGACCTGATCGTATGGCCCGAAACCGCGCTGCCCTACTTGCTGGAAAACGCCCAGCCCGTGTTCGACGTGATCGCGGATGCCGCGCGCGGCGCGCCCGTGGTGCTGGGCATCCAGCGGCGCAGCGATGCGGGGTACTTCAATAGCCTCGTGACCCTTAATGCCGCAGGGCAGGTGACCCAGACCTATGACAAGCACCATCTGGTGCCCTTCGGTGAATACATGCCCCTGCCGGGTCTCTTTCGCCGCCTTGGCATCCGGGCCCTCGCGGAACGGGCCGACAGCGGATACGTCGCAGGCCCCGGCCCGCAACTCCTCGATATGGGCGCTCTGGGCACCGCATTGCCGCTCATCTGTTACGAGGCGGTCTTCGCCCACGATGTCGGGGCAGCGCCTGCGCGCCCGTCCTTCCTGATGCAGATCACCAACGATGCCTGGTTCGGTCTGCGCTCCGGCCCGCAGCAGCACTTGGCTCAGGCCCGGATGCGCGCCATCGAACAGGGCCTGCCCCTGATCCGCGCGGCCAATACCGGCATCTCGGCCGTCATCGACCCCAAGGGGCGGATCACCGCCGCGCTCAACCTCAACGAACCGGGCTACATCGACGCTACCTTGCCCGCAGCCGGGCCGCCCACGCTCTACAGCCGCACCGGCGATCTGCCCTGGACCCTGCTGATCCTCGCAGGGCTGATCGGTGCCGTGTTGCACCGCGCCCGCACCCGGCGCACGGCGGGCATTGACGCGCCTGCGCCCGGGGCGTAAGCCCTCCCGGACCCGCCACAACGGCTTCCTGACGTGGCGCGGATAACATCCAATGGAGCGCTTATGTCCCGTCAGAACTACACTTTCACCTCGGAATCCGTGTCCGAGGGCCACCCCGATAAAGTCTGCGACCGCATTTCCGATGCCGTCCTCGACGCCTTTCTCGCCGAAGAGCCCGAAGCCCGCGTCGCCTGCGAGACATTTGCCACCACCAACCGTGTCGTCATCGGCGGCGAAGTGGGCCTGAGCGATCAGGACAAGCTGCACGACTACATGGGCAAGATCGACGAGATCGCCCGCGCCTGCATCAAGGACATCGGCTACGAGCAGGACAAGTTCCACCACGCCACCTGCGAGGTGACCAACCTGCTTCACGAACAGTCGGCCCACATTGCCCAGGGCGTGGACGCCTCGGGCAACAAGGACGAAGGCGCCGGTGATCAGGGCATCATGTTCGGCTTTGCCACCAACGAAACCCCCGAACTCATGCCCGCCCACATCCACTATGCCCATGCGATCCTGCGCCGTCTGGCCGAGGTGCGCAAAGATGGCACCGAGCCGACCCTTGGCCCCGACGCCAAGTCGCAACTGTCGGTCATCTACAAAGACGGCAAACCCGTTGGCGTCAGCAGTCTCGTGCTCTCGACCCAGCACCTGGACGAAAACCTGACCAGCGAAGACATCCGCACCATCGTCGCCCCCTATATCCAAGAAGTGCTGCCAGACGGCTGGCTGACTGCCGACACCGAATGGCACGTGAACCCCACGGGCAAGTTCGTCATCGGCGGCCCTGACGGGGACGCAGGGCTAACCGGGCGCAAAATCATCGTTGACACCTACGGTGGTGCTGCCCCGCACGGCGGTGGCGCGTTTTCGGGCAAGGACCCGACCAAGGTGGACCGCTCGGCCGCCTATGCCGCGCGCTATCTGGCCAAAAACGTCGTCGCCGCAGGGCTGGCGGACAAATGCACCATCCAGCTCAGCTACGCCATCGGCGTGTCGAAACCCCTGTCGATCTACTGCGACACCTTCGGCACCGGCCAAGTGAATGACGCCGCCATCGAAACCGCCGTGGCGCAGGCGATGGACCTCACCCCGCGCGGCATCCGCGAACACCTGTCGCTGAACAAGCCGATCTACCAGCGTACCGCAGCCTACGGCCATTTTGGTCGCGCCCCCGACGCAGATGGCGGGTTCAGCTGGGAACGCACCGATCTGGCTGACGCGCTCAAAGCGGCCATCTGAAACATCCAAGGCGCGGGCCTGTCCCGCGCCTGTTACAACCCATCACCAAACGGTGCTTGGCAATTGACCCAATGCTGGCCTAGCTTTTGCGCATCGCATTGGAAAAGGCACCGGCCATGGCACTTCTTCGCACCGCATTGATGGCATTCATTCTGGCAGGCATGGCCGTGTTCGGCGCAGCCCACGCCCAGACCACCCAAGACAACGGCTCCGATGCCGAGGTGCTGCCAGAGGCCGACGCCTTGCCCGAGGCCCCGCTCGAGCCGCCCATGACCCTGCTGCGCATGGCCGAAATCATCCGCGCCATCGACCCGCAGGCACAACCCGCGGGCAATTCCATCCAGTTTGTCATTGACGACATCCCGATCATCGTGATCGCTGACCCACGGGCCGACCGGATGCGGGCCATGGTCCCGATCCGCTCAGCCGACGGGCTGGACGCCGCCGAACTCATGCGCCTGATGCAGGCCAATTTCGACAGCGCGCTCGACGCCCGCTATGCGGTGGCGCAGGGGCGGCTTTGGGGGGTCTTCATCCACCCGCTCAGCCCGCTCGAAAAAGACCAGCTGTTGTCGGCCTTTGTGCAAACCATCAATGTGGCCCGCACCTATGGCCAGACCTATTCGGGTGGGGCGACGGTCTTTGGCGGGGGCGATAGCAACGGAATTTATCAAGAGTTGCTGAAAGAACTTCAGGAACTGGGTGAAGAGATCTAGGGCAATCACATCCGACCACCGGTTGTCCGCTTCGCGGGACAAAGCTGTCGTAGCTCACGCCAGAACGAAGGGCCCCTTTCATACAAAGGTCATTGGACGATTCAAGTCTCGCAAACTACAAATCTACTTCGGCGGCACCAGCATGCTCCTAGTCACCTCTCTGAACGTCACGGCTACCGCGTCTTGACTTGAGTGCAACCGAAAAATTACATAAACGTCGATTGAGAAACGACAGGTGAACTGGTGAGCGTTCTTGTGCAAATAATTTCGATGTTTTCTTTATGAGTGAAGTAGGCAAAAAACGCGAACCGCGCTTCTTTTTTTCAACTCGTCACTTCCGCAATCAAAGACCATTCAGTGTAGTACAGTTTTTCTTATGCGCAACAGGCGCCTTTCTATCAATTCTGGTTGGAGGCTTACTTCTTAGTGATCCTTATTATTGCGACATATATTTGGACTGTACTGGGACATCTTTCCTCGGCTATAAGATACACAGTTTCGCCAGGTACAGCCCTGAATCTACACCTTATTATTGGGCAGTGTGGCTGGCTTTCTTTTGGTCAACAGTATCCTTCTCATTTATCATACTTCGAAACTTCACTCCTCAAGATGATGTCGTTATTAATCCGCGCAAGGATCCAGCTTTGCGTAAGCAATTACAACTGTTCATTGGTTGTGGGGTAGTAAGCTGGGCCTTTCTAGTCACTCCAATTGAAGCCATTGAAGGTCATCCAGCAGATTTTGCTGCAATTTCATTTTACCCACTAATTTTGTTTTTCGGCACTGGGTTGGCGGTGTTTGCCGCCTTCCCAATTGCTTTCCTTGGCATGCTTGCAAAGGTCACCGTAATACGGCCGCACGTTTTAGAGTAGTTGGTTGATGAAGCCCAAGCTTCATGATGAGTTGAATGATGCTTATGGCAACAAGTAATCACATCGTGTTGCAGACTGGTTGCTGACCAAAGCTGTTGTTGGTGTTTGCTGCAGCAATTCCACACTTGGGCTCGAACCGGACCTTCAGTTCCCTACATGACACCACCACTTCCGCATCGCCGCCCGACTTCGGGCAGCAGGATGCAAAACCGCCGGTTAATGTCCGCTACCAGACCGTGCGCTTTGCTATGTCCTTGAACGCCCGCGGGAACTTGAGAACGGTTGAAATTTCGCGAACGCCCCGAACAGCCTGTCCCCGCGGGGACAAAACTCTAAATCCGGGGAAAAACGCTGGAATCTGCCGTGACACCCCAAACGCTTGCCCTTTGTCGCAACCCCCGTTATACGCGCGCTCGTCGCCAAGGTGTAAACACCGCAAGACATCGAGAGGGGCAGGGTCGGAACCATCCGGCCCTCTTTGTTTTGCGATACATCTGACCAACGAAACCGATCAAGACCGGCGGAGACAACCGCACGGCCCGAGAAAACTGAACAAAGTTAGGACACCGACGCCACATGGCTGATAAAATGATGGAGGAATTCGAAGCCCTCCTGCAAGAAAGCTTCGAAATGGACACGCCCGAAGAAGGGTCCGTTGTCAAAGGCAAGGTTCTCGCCATTGAGGCGGGCCAAGCCATCATCGACGTAGGCTACAAGATGGAAGGCCGCGTCGAGCTCAAAGAATTCGCAAATCCCGGTGAAGCACCCGAAATCTCTGTCGGTGACGAGGTCGAAGTGTACCTGCGCGCCGCCGAGAACGCCCGTGGCGAAGCCGTCATCTCGCGCGAGATGGCCCGCCGCGAAGAAGCCTGGGATCGCCTGGAAAAAGCATATGCCGACGACGCCCGCGTCGAGGGTGCCATCTTTGGCCGCGTCAAGGGTGGCTTCACTGTCGACCTCGGCGGTGCCGTGGCCTTCCTGCCCGGCTCTCAGGTTGACGTGCGCCCCGTGCGCGACGCTGGCCCGCTGATGGGTTTGAAACAACCCTTCCAGATCCTGAAAATGGACCGTCGCCGGGGCAACATCGTTGTGTCGCGTCGTGCGATCCTCGAAGAATCCCGCGCCGAACAGCGTGCCGAAGTCATCGGCAACCTGACCGAAGGTCAGAACGTCGACGGTGTGGTCAAGAACATCACCGAATACGGTGCGTTCGTCGACCTGGGCGGCGTTGACGGCCTGCTGCACGTTACAGACATGGCGTGGCGCCGCGTGAACCACCC
>JBCDEK010000006.1:0-77617 GCA_039179785.1 Pseudomonadota bacterium
CCGACACCGACACCGACACCGACACCGACACCGACACCGACACCGACACCGACACCGACACCGACACCGACACCGACACCGACACCGACACCGACACCGACACCGACACCGACACCGCGGACACATCAACACCGTCCGGTCAACGCGATACTGCGGGGGGTAGGCCCGAGACTGCCGAACCGGTCGGCCCGGGAACTGGCCCCACCGATGCCCCCGCCGCTGGCGCAACGGCCAAGGATGCGCCCGATAGCGATCTGACGCCTCCGCCGACATCCGAAGACGCGCCGTCCTTGCTGGGCTTTGCCACCCGCCGCCACGCCGCCACCGCGTCGCCGCTTGGCGGGGTCACACGCGACCCGCCGGCCCACCGCGTGCCGCCCCGCCTCTCGGTGAGCGAGCCCGCCAAACAAGCGCCCTCCACCCCGACCACGCCCCTCAATCCACAAGAGACGGCGGCCCGAAGCCTGACCGCCGATCCACCGGTCCAGGACCTGCCCGCCCCCGCCGACACCCCCTCCGAGGCGCCCGTCAAGCCAAGGTTCCTGTCGCGGCGCAAGCCCAAACGCGTCCCGCCGCCTCCGCCTGCCGCTCCACCCGCCCGCGCCGCACGCACATCTGCACCGCCGCTGGCCACCGCCGCTGTCGTGCCTGCCCCCGGCGACGCCGAAGCACAGCGCATGACCGTGTTCGGGGCACGGGCGGACGTAGAGGTCGGTGGCAAACCGCGCTATCTCGGGCTGGTCCTCACCGCAATTCTGCTGTTGTTTCTGGCCGGGGTCGCGGCCTGGGCGTCAGTCTTTCTGGATGATGGGCTGGCCAAGCTGTTTCCCAAGCGCGAGCGTACGCTGGCCTCGACCCTGCCCGCTGATGTCGCCGACACGCTGTCAGAAGATGTTGGTGCCACCATAGACCTCGACCCCGAAACCGACAGTGGAGAAGAGTTGATTGTCGTGTCGCTGAACGAGGGGCTGAGCGATGGCCTCACCGCCGAGGATGCCGCCGTGCTCGACGCGTTGCGCGATCCACAGCCTGATCCCGCAGAGCAGCGGGAACTCGACATCGCAGCGCTCGAAGCCCGCTATGCGGTAACCGGTATCTGGCCCAAAGCGCCGCAGATCCCGCCGCCACCTACCGGGCTTATCGTCCTCGAAGACCTCTATGTCACAGGCATCGACCCCGTCAGCCCGGCGCTCGACGCCATCGCGCTGCCCGGCACCGACGCGTACCTGACCGATGTCTCCCTGCCCGATGTCGCCTCGCCTCCCGCCCCCGGCACCAGTTTCGCGCTCGACGACACGGGCCGCGTTGTCCCCACCCAAGAGGGCGCGCTCAGCCCCGAAGGATTCACAGTCTTCCTCGGGCCACCGCCCCTCAAGCCCCCGGTCGCGGACCGGGCGCAAGACGCCGTGCCCGAAGCAGCCCCAGAACCCGACCTGCAACGTCTGGCCGGTCTGCGTCCGCGCGCGCGCCCAACCGATCTGGTAGAACAGAACGAGCGTGCCACGCTGGGTGGTCTGTTGCGGTCCGAATTGGCGTTGCTGCGCCCGCGCCTGCGCCCTGCCGCCCCGCAAGAGACCGAAGTCCCGCAGGACGTCGATACACCCGAACTGGCCGAGGCCGAGGTGCGCGCCGCGATCAGCCCGCTGGCCACGGCACAGTCCTACAGACCGCAAACGCGCCCTCGGAACTTTGACCGCACCGTGGCCCGTGCGAGCCGCGCCGCCGTAGCGCCCGCCCGTGTCGCCGCCGTGGCGCCGCGCACCGTAACACCATCAATCCCCTCCTCAGCCTCCGTGACGCGCGAAGCGACCGTGCGCAACGCCATCAACCTCAGCCGTGTCAACCTGATCGGGGTCTATGGCACGCCGTCAAACCGGCGCGCGCTAATCCGCCTGCGCAACGGGCGCTACCAAAAGGTGAAAGTCGGAGACCGCTTTGACGGCGGGCGCGTTTCAGCCATTGGCGACAGCGAGTTGCGCTACCAGAAAGGCAGTCGCAACCTCGTGCTCAAGATGCCAAACTAGGCGCACACGCGCACGACACTCTAGAGGGCAAAGGCACTGCGCATTTCACCCGGTCACTCCGCCGCCAACTCGCCATTGTTGATCTGCTCCTGTTCGATGCTTTCGAACAGCGCTTTGAAATTCCCCTCGCCAAAGCCATCATCGCCCTTGCGCTGGATAAACTCGAAAAAGATCGGCCCGATGACGGTCTTGGAGAAAATCTGCAGCAGGATCTTCGTCTCGCCCCCATCCACGACACCTTCACCGTCGATCAGGATTCCGTGCCGCTTCATCCGGTCGAGCGGTTCATCATGGCCGACAACCCGGTCCTTCGACAGATCGTAATAGGCCTCCGGCGGCCCGGGCATGAATTTCAGGCCATTCTCGGCAATCGCGTCGGTGCTGTCATAAAGGTCATCCGACCCCACCGCGATGTGCTGAATGCCTTCTCCCTTGTACTTCTTGAGATACGCCACAATCTGCCCTGTCTCGCCCCGGTCTTCGTTGATCGGAATGCGGATCCGGCCGCAGGGCGAGGTCAACGCACGCGACAGCAGCCCGGTGAACTTGCCCTCAATGTCGAAAAACCGGATTTCCTTGAAGTTGAACAGGTCGCCATAAAACCGGAACCACGTGTCCATGTTTCCCTTGTGCACGTTGTGCGTCAGGTGATCGAGATAGAAAAACCCGACCCCACGTGGCTTGGACTGCGCCAACCACTCGTATTCCTCATTATAGGGCGAGGTGTCGTAGTACTGATCCACAAAATAGATCAGACTGCCGCCAATCCCGTAGATTGCGGGCACATCCAGTACCTTGCCGCTCCCCTCATAGGGCTTCGCCCCAAGCTGCACCGCCCGCTCAAACGCGTGGCGTGCATCCACGACCCGCCAGCCCATCGAAGGCGCGCAGGGCCCGTGTTCCGCGACGAACTGCGCGCCAAAACTGCCGGGTTCGGCGTTCAGCACATAGGTGATATCCCCCTGCTGCCACAGCTCTATGTCCATTGATTTGTGCTGCGCGACCTTCTCATACCCCATGCGGGCGAACAGCGTCCGCAGCTCTTCCGGTTCCGGATGGGCAAACTCGACAAACTCGAACCCGTCGGTCCCGGCAGGGTTGTCGGCAGTGATCACAGATTTCGGGGCGTGGTGTGGGAACGGACCCATGGGCTGACCTCCAGATTTCAAGCTTGGAATAGATATGGGTCTTAAATGGCGCGGCATCCGCGCGAATGACGTCACGATCATTTTAAATAGCGCAAATTTCCCGCACAATATCCCCAAAACACAGGAAATACCCGCATATGCTTGATTCTCTCGACACCCGCCTCCTTGCCGCTCTCCAGAAAAACGCGCACCTCACCGCCCAGGAACTCAGCGACATGCTCCACCTTTCGGCCAGCCAGGTTGGGCGCCGCCGCCAGAGGCTCGAAGCCGATGGCTATATCGAAGGCTATATCGCGCGGCTCGACGCAAAAAAAATGGGCCTCAGCGTGCAGGGCTTTGTTCAGGTTCACCTGTCCGTACACGGACCCGACCATGCTGCCAGCTTTGCGCGACTTGTCCACACACAACCCGAGGTAACCAGCGCCTGGACCATGACCGGCGATGCCGACTACCTTCTGCGCGTCTATTGTGCTGATCTGACAGCGCTTAACACGCTGATCCACGACGTTCTTCTGCCCCACCCGGCCGTGGCACGCGTGCACAGCCAGATCGTGATGGACCAACTCAAACGCGACGGCCCGCTGCCAACCTGATAGCGCGCATCCGGCACGGCCCCATCACCAGCGCCGTCCAAAAGACATGCGGCGCGCCCCGAAACACAGCGAGAATTGCGCACAGTGCCTTGTATTCCGGCCGCACTCAGCGGCATTCTGATCCAAACGATCACCCGACCCACAAACAGGCGCAGACATGGAAAGTTTCCTCTATCAAGCCTCCATATATCTAGCCGCCGCCGTGATCGCGGTGCCGCTTGCCTCGCGACTTGGTCTGGGGTCGGTGCTGGGATACCTGGCCGCTGGCATCGCCATCGGCCCCGTTCTGGGCCTTGTCGGGGCCGAGACCGAGGACCTGCAGCATTTCGCGGAATTCGGTGTGGTGATGATGCTGTTTCTGATCGGGCTCGAACTCGAACCCCGCGCGCTTTGGGACATGCGGCATAAACTGCTTGGCTTGGGCGGGTTACAGGTCGTGTTGAGCGCATTGGCGCTCATGGGTGTTGCCATGGCCTACAACCAGCCCTGGGGGGTGGCGCTGGCGATCGGCCTGACGCTCTCGCTCTCGTCCACGGCCATCGTACTGCAAACCCTGTCGGAAAAGGGGTTGATGCAAACCAGCGGCGGGCGATCGGTGTTCTCGGTGCTGCTGACTCAGGACATCGCGGTGATCCCGATCCTCGCCTTCCTGCCCTTGCTTGTCGTCACGCTGCCCATGCAGATCAATGCCGATGGCTCTATCACGCGCCTGCACGGCGACGACCATGGCGGCGATCACGGCCACGGCATGGCGATGAGCCTGGTCGACGGCCTGCCCGCATGGGGCGTCACGCTGGTCACCATCGGCGCCGTGGTGGCGGTGATCCTCGCTGGCGTGTTCCTGACCCGCCCGGTCTTTCGCTTCATCCACGCCGCCCATCTGCGCGAGATGTATACGGCCCTTGCGTTGCTGATCGTGGTCTCGATCAGCTTCCTGATGATGCTGGTGGGCCTCTCGCCTGCGCTGGGGGCCTTCCTTGCCGGGGTTGTCCTGGCAAGCTCCGAATTCCGCCACGAACTCGAATCCGACCTCGAACCGTTCAAGGGCCTGCTTTTGGGCCTGTTCTTCATCACCGTGGGGGCTGGGATCAACTTCACGCTCCTGTTCGAAGACTGGCCCGCCCTTTTGTCCATGGCCATCCTCGTCATCACGCTCAAGGGCGCGATCCTCTATTGCCTGGCTGTCGCATTCAAGATCCGCGGGCGCGACCGCTGGCTCTTTACGTTGGGCCTTGCACAGGCGGGCGAGTTCGGGTTTGTGCTGGTCGCGTTTTCAGTGGGCCAGGGTGTCATCCCGCAAAGCGTGGCCGAAACCCTGCTTCTGGTGGTGGCGCTCACCATGCTGATCACCCCGCTGCTCTTTATTCTCTACGAGGTTCAGTCGCGCCGCATGTCCGATACCGGCGCCGAGGTCGAAGCCGACGAAATCGACGAGGATGGCCCCGTGATCATTGCCGGCATTGGCCGCTTCGGCCAGATCGTGAACCGCCTGCTGCAAGGCTCCGGCTTCAAGACGGTGGTGCTTGACCACGACATGGAAACCATCGCTCTGATGCGCCGCTTTGGGTTCAAGGGCTTTTTGGGCGATCCCAGCCGCCCCGATATCCTGCATGCCGCCGGGTTGACCACCGCCCGGGTACTGGTTGTGGCGCTCGATGACAGGGACGCCGCCACTCGGCTGGTGGCCTATGCCCGCAAGGTGCGCCCCGACATTCACATCATCGCCCGTGCCTATGATCGGGTCCACACCTACAGGCTTTACCAGGCGGGCGCAGACGATATCGTACGCGAGATGTTCGACAGCTCCCTGCGGGCCGGGCGCTACGCCCTCGAACGCCTGGGCCTGACGGACTACGAAGCCGCCGAAGCCGAACGCGTGTTCTATGTCCACGACCGGGACGCCGTGCGGCAACTGGCCGAGGTGTGGGACCCCAACATTCCCGCCTCAAAAAACGATGCCTATGTGGAGCGGGCCAAAACGCTCGAAAAATCGCTCGAAGTGGCGCTGGCAGCGCGCCAGGACGAACCAAAGCGGGCCTGAACCCGCAGAAATATCACGGAACACGCCCCTGACTGAGCGGTCCTGTTGGGAAACCTTGCGCTCTGACGCGAAACAGCGTCACGCACGCTCAAAAGCAAATGTTGATCTCCGGCACCTCACAGTTAACCTGACCCAATGACACATGACCGTCCCCTGCTCGGCATCCTTCTGATGCTGGGCTTCTGCATCGTGGCCCCGGTCGGGGACGCCGTGGCCAAGGTGCTGGGACAATCCATGCCGCTTGGCCAACTGGTCCTGATCCGCTTTGCCGTGCAGGCCGTGATCCTGATCCCCATCGTCTGGGCAGGTCGACGGCTCTGGCGGATGCAGGGGCGCGTTCTCTGGCTCACACTGTTCCGCACCGTCCTGCACATCCTCGGGATCGGCGCCATGTTCACCGCGCTCAAATACCTCCCCCTCGCGGACGCGGTCGCCATCGCCTTTGTCATGCCCTTTATCATGCTCCTTCTTGGCAGACACGTGCTGGGCGAGGAGGTGGGCAGCCGCCGCCTGATGGCCTGTATCGTCGGCTTCGTGGGCACGCTCATGGTCGTTCAACCCAGCTTCGTTCAGGTCGGCTGGCCCGCACTGTTGCCGCTGTTCGTGGCGCTCAACTTCTCGATCTTCATGCTGGTCACCCGGCAGATCGCCAAGGAAACGGACCCCATCGGCCTGCAAGCCGTCAGCGGCGTCATGGCCGTGGCGATCATGGCACCGCTGGTGCTTCTGTTCCAGGGCAAGAACATCCCCGGCATTGAACTGATCTCACCCAATGCCACCGAATGGACATTGCTGTTGGCCATCGGATGCCTCGGCACTCTGGCCCATCTGCTTATGACGTGGTCGCTGCGCTATGCACCCTCGGCCACGCTCGCCCCCATGCAATATCTCGAAATCCCCTTTGCCACCATCATCGGCTTTCTGGTGTTCCGCGACCTGCCCAACGGTCTCGCCGCGGCGGGCATCTGCATCACGATTGCCGCAGGTCTCTATATTGTCCTGCGTGAGCGGGCCATTGCGCGGATCGGGGCGCGTGCACCAGCGCCTGCATAGCCGATTGCAAACACCGGCGCGGCGCGATCACGACCATTCTGGGTGCCGACATCTCAAGCCGCACAGGCCCCTCCGCCTGGTTCGACGTCCCGATCGTTGTGAGCGGATCAAAGGCAAGTCCTTCGATCGGCCAGCGCAGTCCCGATGACTGCCCCTGCACCGCGCCCAAAGGAAACAATGACACCACATCGCCGGGCCGTGTTTCCAGATCCAGGACAGGCGGGCACAGCAGCACAACCTCTTCTGGTCCCAGCAGAAGGCAGGGGCGCTCCGGGTACGTGGCAAGCACATGCAGACAGGCAAGCTGGTGATCAAACCGCCCTCCCAAAAAGCCGACCGCCACCACAACCGGCGCCGTGATGTGGCGCAAGGCCTTGTCGAAATCCGTGCTGTCCTGCTCTTTGATCCGGTGCTGCCGATCCGAGGGAATGCCCTTCAAATCATCGGCGCTGAGTGAATCGAAATCCCCGATCACTGCATGCAGATCAAGGCCCGCCGCAGTCGCAATCCGGGCCCCGCCATCCGCGGCCACGCGCGGCCCAGAAAGTCCGCGCACCACCTCGATATCAGCATCCGATACCGCGCCTGCACCGAACAAAACGACCGGCTCATCGCTCAAAATGATCGAAAAAGTCATGCGCAGTTAATGCAATTTTCGGAAACGGATCACAATGTCGCCATGAAATGATACCGTGATTTGCACAGATTCGGTCCGCTTTGGCCCGGTCGCGCCCTTACCAGAACCTTTGCATATCAGCAGAGGACGAGCATCCGATGATGAATAATAATAAGATTTTGACAGTCTCCTATGGCACGTTCTCGTGCACGCTGGAGGGTTTTGAGGACAGTTTTGGCACGATGAAGGCAATTGCGGAGTATTTCCGCGATCTCGCTGCCGATGACAGATATTTTGGGGCCGAACCGCCTCAGCCGGACGCAGAGATGCTGGCCCGCATCGCCGAGCGTGAGATTTCGCGCAGGGTCGAGGCGCGCGAGCAGGAAGGTCGGATTGTTCTGAGCGCGGAAAGCGCCCAGCCCGACACCAGCGCCGCCGCCCCGGTCGCACTGGCCGCCGCAGCGGCCCCGGCGAGCGCCCCCGTTGCCGATGCGCAGATCGCTGCGCTAGAGGCACCCGTTGCCGACGTGACCATCGACGAGCCCGCCGTCGACACAAGCGAGGCGGAGGATCACACCGACACCGCAGACGCGTCAGAGCACGCGGTCGACGTGGCGGCACCGGACGTCGCCGAAGCGCCGCAGGACACCGGTGAGGTCGACGCGGTGGTCGAGGACGCGGAACTGGTGGACGCGGTCACAGATCAAGCCGAAGCCGAAGCCGAAGCCGAAGCCGAAGCCGAAGCCGAAGCCGAAGCCGAAGCCGAAGCCGAAGCCGAAGCCGAAGCCGAAGCCGAAGCCGAAGAATTCTTTGCCGCGTCCCCATCCGATGCAACCCCGGTCGACGCAGAACCCGTCGATCTCGACGTGATCGAGGCCGCCACCGCTGACGCAGCACCCGACAGCATCGCCGCAAAGTTGCAGCGCATCCGTGCCGTCGTGTCCCAAAGCCAGGAAGAGGCCGCGGCGGACGAGATGTTCGAAGACGAACATGCCGACGCCTTCGTCCCCTCGCCCGAGTTCGAAGAGATGGTCGACGCCGCCGGGACGGACCCCGTGCTCGATATCGATGCGGAAAACGAAGACGACACCGCCGCGCAAGCGGACGACCTGACCGATGTGCTGGCCAGCCTCAAGGCCGACACTGACGATGCCGCAGATGAAGCCGTGGACGCAGCAGACGAGGTCAGCACCCCAGCAGATGCCGAAACCGAAGACGACATCTTGGACGCCAATGACGATCTGGGCCTCGACAGCCTGACCGCCTTGCTGGCAGAGGATGACATTGAAGAGGCTGCTACCGACGAGGATGAGGCGGCAGAGAACATCTTTGACGCGCAACAAGAAGATGTGCAGGCCGATGACGACGCCGACGACCAGACCCCGGACAAACCACGCGCCCGCGTGATCAAGGTCAAGCGCGCGGCCATCGACGCTGCAATTGCCAGCGGCGCGCTCGAGGAAGTCGCGCCCGAACCCGAAAACAGCTCCCTGTCGCCCGAAGACGAAGCCGACCTGATGGCCGAACTGGCCGAGGTTGAGGCCGAAATGGCCAGTGCCGAAGACGTGCAGGACGATGCTGCCGAGGCCGCCGATTACGCCGACACGGACGTCGAAGAGGTGGGCGCCGATATCTCCGCCTCTGAAGACACCGATGCGGTCGCTGACACCGAGGAGGCGGCGCAAGAGGACTCAGCCGCCGACGCGGACGCCGTCAAGGACGACGATGTGCAGCGCCTCATGGCCGAAGCCGACAACCAGATGGAAGAGCCCGAGGGCTCACGCCGTCGCAATGCGTTCCAGCATCTCAAGGCCGCTGTCATGGCCAAAAAGGCCGACGCAGGCATCGGCAAAAAGAAAGTCGAAGAAGAAGAGGGCGCGTTCCGCTCGGATCTGGCCGAGGTTGTCAAACCCCGGCGCCCCGAGCCCCGCAGCGCCCGGGGCGAGCGCCCGGCAGACGCGCGACCCGCGCCCCTGAAGCTGGTTGCCGAGCAACGCGTGGACATCGACGCAGCGCCAAAGGGCCCCGTGGCCCCCCGCCGCGTCGCCACCGTGGAAGAGGCGGCCGCCCCCGAGGGTGCAAGCACCTTCGCGGACTACGCCGCCGAAATGGGTGCCCATGCCCTGCCCGATCTGCTCGAAGCCGCGGCAAGCTACCTCAGCTTTGTCGAAGGCCGCGACCAGTTCTCGCGCCCGCAGCTGATGACCAAGGTGCGCCAGGTCGAAAAAGAAGACTTCAGCCGCGAAGACGGCCTGCGGTCCTTCGGCCAACTGCTGCGCGCCGGCAAGATCGAAAAGATCAAGGGCGGTCGCTTTGCCGTCACCAGCGACATCGGCTACCGCCCGGACCAGCGCGAAGCGGGCTAGGACCCAAATGCAAAACAATTGACAAAAGGCGCCCCGCCGCGGGCGCCTTTTTCACATTGCCCAAACCAGTTCACAGGGAAGCCCACGATCAGCAAGATCGACTCGCAGCGTGCGGCGCGGTGCGTCCACCCCGGACGGGCAGGACCTGTGCAGAACCAGCATCGACAGAACCAAAACATCTCCAGCCGCGGCCTCGGTCACCTCGGTGGTGTAGCGTCCTGCGACCTGCGCAGCCTCGAACGCCGCCACCAGACCCGCGTGATGGCTGCCCAACGCGATCTCCATCACGCCGTTTTCCGCGCTACACGCATCCAGATGAAGGCGCAGGAACAACATCGGGCGCAACACTTCGAGCGGAGGGGAACAATGCCAGACCCCTGCCTTTTGCGACCAGCCTGAAAAACCCGATACCGCCCGCCGATCTTTCACCGCAATGACCCGATCCTGATGCCACGGCACCGCCCAGTTCGATCCTGCACGCTTGTCAAAGCCCACGGCGCGGACGGGCCGCATGTCTGGCCTAAAGCGAACGCACCTGGTCGAGCCACCCCTGATCCCGTCCCAAAACTGGATGATCCGCACCAATCCGGCCGTTCTTCGCACCAGCCGCACGTAAGGTCCTCAGTTCTTCCTGTGGGATTGCCTGCCGCAGCCACACACGCCCGGTCTTGGCGAACTCCAACAGCTGCGGTTGCGTCACGACCTGTCGGACGCCTTTGGATCAGGCTGACCAATCCCCTTGAACACCGCCTTGAGAGGGAAGGCCCAGATCACCCCCAGCCCTACATAGACCAGCAATTCCACGAGGATTGAGGGGCGCTCGAACAGCCCCACGATGGTCACGGCTGCCATGATATAAAGTGGCAGCCCCACGATCAGGATCAGCAGAGACAAGCGTTTCCGGGTCTTGTAACGCAGCGCCATGCGGCTCTCCTCAGTCGGCAAACGGGTCCCGCACCAGGATCGTGTCTTCCCGCTCGGGCGAGGTGGAAAGTAGGGCAACCGGGCAATCAATCAACTCCTCGACCCGGCGCACGTATTTGATCGCATTGGCGGGCAGATCGGCCCAGCTGCGCGCGCCTTCGGTCGATTCCGACCAGCCCGGCATGTCCTCGTAGATGGGCGTGCAACGGGTCTGTTGATCCGCAGCGGTGGGCAGGTAGTCCATGTGCACGCCGTCCAGCTCATAGCCCACACAAATCTTCAACGTCTCGAACCCATCAAGCACATCCAGTTTGGTCAGCGAAATCCCGTTCACGCCGGAGGTCGCGCAAGTCTGGCGCACCAGGCACGCATCAAACCACCCGCACCGCCGCTTGCGGCCCGTGGTGGTGCCAAATTCATGGCCCCGCTCGCCCAGACGCTGCCCGTCCTCGTCTTCCAACTCGGTCGGGAACGGCCCCTCGCCCACACGCGTGGTATACGCCTTCACGATGCCCAGCACGAAATCGATGCTGCCTGGCCCCATGCCCACACCCGTGGCGGCCTGCCCTGCAATCACGTTCGAGGACGTCACAAACGGATAGGTCCCGAAATCAATATCCAACAGCGCGCCCTGCGCCCCTTCGAACAGGATACGCTTGCCCGCCTTGCGCGCCTCGTTCATCACCTTCCAGACCGGAGCGGCATAGTCCAGAATGGCCGGTGCCACCTCTTTCAGCTTCGCAATCAAGCCGTCCCGATCCACCGGGTCCAGACCCAACCCCCGCCGCAACGCATCATGGTGCACCAGCGCGCGGTCCACGCGCAGCTCCAGCGTTTTTTCGTCCGCCAGATCCGCCACGCGCACCACGCGCCGCCCAACCTTATCCTCATAGGCCGGACCGATCCCGCGCCCCGTCGTGCCAATCTTGGCCACAGAATTCTGCGCCTCTCGCGCCCGGTCCAGCTCACCATGAATGGGCAAGATGAGCGGCGTGTTCTCCGCAATCATCAGCGTCTCGGGCGTGATCTCGACCCCCTGCCCGCGCAGCGTCTCGATCTCGGACACCAGATGCCAGGGATCCAGCACCACACCATTGCCGATCACGCTCAGCTTGCCACCGCGCACCACACCCGAGGGCAGCGCATGCAGCTTGTAGACCTCACCATCGATGACCAGCGTGTGGCCCGCATTGTGCCCGCCCTGAAAGCGCGCGATGACATCCGCCCGCTCGCTCAGCCAGTCCACAATCTTGCCCTTGCCCTCGTCGCCCCACTGCGCGCCGACAACCACCACATTGGCCATAAGGTATCCTTTCCATGAAACCCGCGCCCGTATAGCGATGCGTGGGGCCAAGGCAAACCGCAATCTGCGTTTCTTCTGGCCACAAATACGACCGCCGGAGGCATCCGCGGCTTGCAGCCCGCGCACCGTTCGGTCCATCAAAACACTGCAACGACCAAGGAACCGCTCAATGGGCTTTCTCGCACGCTGGCTCTTCGCCTTCGGGCTCCTCGCCGCGACATACAATTCAACCGAATACAACTACGTCGCGTGGACGCTGCAATACGGATCGGCGAATCTGTCCATCGCGGTGCTGGCCGGGCTGCTTCTTCTGATCGGCTACATCATCTACCTGCGCGCCACGCTGCGCTCCATCGGCGGGTTCGGCATGGCGCTTGTGCTGGCCGTGGTCGGCGCCGGGCTCTGGGTGCTCTACGACATCGGCCTGCTCACACTCGACAACAACAACCTCAACACCTGGCTGGGCCTCTTCGCCCTGTCGCTGGTGCTCGGCATTGGCCTCAACTGGAGCATCGTGCGGCGCAAGCTGTCCGGCCAGGCAGATGTGGACGACGTGGACGAGGTCTGACGGGACGGTGGGCGGGGCGATCTTGGCACAGCCAAGGAGCGTCCGACCAACCGTCACTCCAAAACCACTGGCTCCCCATGCGGCGTCCGCAGATAGGCCGCCTCCCACGCCGCGCGCATCTCTTTCAGCGCGTTTGCTTCAGCCGTCCCGGTTTCGGTCAGAAACGCTTCAAGCGTTTCAAGCCATGCGAGGAAATAGTCATCGCCCCCGTTCAACTCTTTCTCAAGCCCATGCCGTTTGAGCGTCGCGCCAAAGCGGTCGGCCCAATCGGGCCAGGCAAAGTGCCCCGCCTCATTCAGATGCACTGTCAGCGCAAATAACTGCGCATGCCAGGGCGCTTCAAAAACCGGTTCCGGCCTCATGACGCGGACAGATAGCTTTGCCACATATCCACGATCACCTCGTCACCCGGGTGTTCGGGATGCGCCCAGATGTCCCGCGCCTTCAGCGCCACGGCATATAGCGGTTCAGGTGCCTCTCCCTTCCGATGCGCATTGCTGTCGGGCAAGACATGGCAGCCGTGCAGACGCACAATGACACCGGTTGCCCCGGCAGCATAGGTCGGCAAGCGGGTGTGCCCGCCAGATACGACCATATTCTCAGGCACGGACCGGACCTGCACCATATCCCCCACGGCAAAGATCGGGGCCACATTACTGTCGCGCGTCGCCGGTCCACCTTTCGCCAGAACACCGGCCACAGCCGCGGCAGCCAGGCGCTTGTCTGCCAGATCACTCGTCCCATCCGCCTGACCGCGCTCCAACTCGTTACGGGTCAGCGCACCAGTATCGACCAACAAATCCGCCAGCGCCGCGATCCACTTTTCGTAGTAGGAAAACCGACCGTAATCCTTGGGCGACAGGCATTCGCGGGCATGGCGCGACACATCGAGGTTCCACAGGCCCAGCGATCCACAGGCCAGCGTGATCGCCAAAGCGCGCGGGTGCCAGTCCGCATGGAACTTCACATGCTCCGGCTCGGGCACAACCGCCGCATCGCCAAACCGTCCACCCATATCATGGATGCGCGTCATGGCGCAGCCACCAATCCACAGCCGATCATGCTGTCACGGGTGACCAGCGCCATAAGTGCTGCCTCATCCATGCCGTCCGTCCCTGCAGGCGGCTGGGGCAGGACGAGATACCGAACTTCGGCCGTCGAGTCCCACACACGCACCGCCTGCCCCTCGGGCAGGATCACGCCAAACTCGGCCAGCACCTTGCGTGGCTCACGCACGGCGCGCGCGCGGTAGGCGTCGGATTTGTACCACCCCGGCGGAATGCCCAGCAAAGGCCACGGATAGCAGGAACACAAGGTACACACGACCATGTTGTGGGTTGCCGGCGTATTCTCAACGACCACCATGTGCTCGCCCTGCCGACCGTAATATCCCATGTCAGCCAGCACCGGGTCAGCATCCTCCAAAAGCGCAGCTTTGAACGCCGGGTCGGCCCATGCCCGCGCCACCACATGGGCCCCGTTCTTCGGGCCAATCCTGTTTTCATAGGTGTCGATGATTTCGTCAAGCGCGGCGGGATCAATCAGCCCCTTCTGGGTCAGAATGGTCTCCAGCGCCTTGACCCGCAACGCGGGGTCCGATGGCAGCAGGGAATGCGGGTGATCGTGGTCGGGATGGTCATGCGGCATAGCCCGATCATGGGACCCAACGTCCCCAAATGTCCAGAGGCCGAAACCGCCCTTGCCCCGCTTCCCAAACTTGCATAGATACCGCCCATCGCGCAGCAAAAGGCCCCGAACGCCTCATGGAAAATGTCGTCCTGATCATCCACCTGATCCTCGCCCTCGGCCTTATTGCCGTGGTGCTGATGCAGCGCTCCGAAGGGGGTGGCTTGGGCATGGGTGGCGGCGGTGGTGCTGCGACGGGGCGGCCCGCGGCAACGGCTCTGGGCAAGGTGACCTGGATCCTGGGCATCGCGTTCACCATCACGTCGATCACCCTGACGATCATCGCCGCGCAGAACGCCTCGGGCACATCGGTGATTGACCAGCTTGGCATCACCCCGCCCGCGCAAAACGTACCCGGTGACGACCTTGTGCCGCCCGGCAGCGACCTGTTGCCGCCCAGCGGTGACGACGATGCACCCCTGGTGCCCAGCGCCGACTAAACAAAACCTTGCGGGACCCGAGAAAGTCGCAACATCATGTTGCGGCATCCTTGCCCCTTTGAACCGAATCCTGTTATACTGAGGCCCCGTGGGGAACGCTGCATTGCGTGTCCCGACAGCGGCTTTGGGCCAGACTGAACCACGGGGGATGCACCGAACATGGCACGCTATATCTTTATCACGGGCGGCGTTGTGTCATCGCTGGGCAAGGGGCTTGCCTCGGCCGCATTGGGCGCACTTTTGCAAGCCCGCGGCTTCTCCGTACGGCTGCGCAAGCTTGATCCCTATCTGAACGTCGACCCAGGCACCATGTCGCCCTTTGAACATGGCGAGGTGTTCGTCACCGACGATGGCGCGGAAACCGACCTCGATCTCGGCCACTACGAACGCTTCACCGGCGTGGCCGCCCGCAAAACCGATTCCGTGTCTTCGGGCCGCGTCTATTCCACCGTGCTCGAAAAGGAACGGCGCGGCGACTATCTGGGCAAAACGATCCAGGTGATCCCCCACGTCACAAACGAGATCAAAGAGTTCATCGAAATCGGCGATGACGAGGTCGACTTCATGCTCTGCGAAATCGGCGGCACGGTTGGCGACATCGAAGGGCTGCCCTTCTTCGAAGCCATCCGCCAGTTCAGCCAGGACAAGCCCCGCGGCCAGTGCATCTTCATGCACCTCACGCTGCTGCCGTGGATCAAGGCCAGCGGAGAGCTGAAAACCAAACCCACCCAGCACAGCGTCAAGGAACTCCGTTCCATCGGCATCGCGCCCGACATCCTCGTCTGCCGGTCCGAAGGGCCGATCCCCGCCAAAGAACGCGAAAAACTCGCCCTCTTCTGCAACGTCCGCCCCGACGCAGTGATCGCCGCCCAGGACCTTGGCACCATCTACGACGCCCCCCTCGCCTATCACCGCGAAGGCATGGATCAGGCGGTGCTCGACGCCTTCCAGATCTCGCCTGCCCCCAAACCCGACCTCACCAAATGGGAAGACGTCTCCGACCGCATCCACAATGCCGAAGGCGAAGTGAAGGTCGCCATCGTCGGCAAATACACCCAGCTTGAAGACGCCTATAAATCGATTGCCGAGGCGCTGACCCACGGCGGCATGGCCAACCGCGTCAAGGTCAAGGTCGAATGGGTCGATGCGGAACTCTTCGACACCGAAGACCCCGCCCCCCATCTCGAAGGGTTCCACGCCATCCTCGTCCCCGGCGGCTTTGGCGAACGCGGGACCGAAGGCAAGATCAAGGCCGCTGAATTCGCCCGCACCCGCAAGGTGCCCTATCTCGGCATCTGCCTCGGCATGCAAATGGCCGTGATCGAAGCCGCCCGTAACGTCGCAGGGCTCAAGACCGCAGGCTCAGAAGAATTCGACCACGAGGCGGGCAAGAAACGCTTCGAGCCGGTTGTCTACCACCTCAAGGAATGGGTGCAGGGCAACCACAAGGTCGAACGCAAAGTGGGCGACGACAAGGGCGGCACCATGCGCCTCGGGGCCTATGACGCGACGCTCAAGGACGGCTCCCGCGTGGCCGAGGTCTATGGCACCACCGCCATCGACGAACGGCACCGCCACCGCTACGAGGTCGACATCAAATACCGCGACCAGCTTGAAAAGGCGGGGCTCTGCTTCTCCGGCATGTCCCCCGACGGACGCCTGCCCGAGATCGTCGAATGGTCCGACCACCCGTGGTTCATCGGCGTCCAGTTCCACCCGGAACTGAAATCCAAACCCTTCGACCCGCACCCGCTCTTCGAAGATTTCGTGCGCGCCGCCAAGGACGTCAGCCGCCTCGTCTAACCCGCTTTGCGGGAATCGCCACCCGTGGCACCTTTGGGCACGCCCCAAAGGAGCCTCGCATGACCATGCTCACCACCGCCATCCAAACCGGCGACCGCCGCTACCAGCCCCACATCAACATGAGCCAGGATGCCCAGATCAACCAGCGGCGCTCAGCCTTTCTGGTGGGCGCGGTGGCTGTGGGCCTGCCCACCGCAATGATCCTCGTGGGCCTGCTGCTGCCCACCTGCTTTTACGATAGCATCTCGCACTACTACTACGCCCAATTCTGGGGCAGCGTGTTCATCGGCTGCCTGTTCTTCATCGGCACCTACCTGCTGGCATGGCAAGGGCACTCGGATGGCGAGCGCATCCTCGCCAACATCGCCGCCCCCTTCGCCTGGGGCGTCGCGCTGTTTCCCACCTCGGGACCCGGCTGCACCGCGCCCACATGGGAGGGCCGCATTTTCGCCGACCTCAGCTTTGACGGCACCATCGTCACGCCCGGCTTTGACACCCCCTTCGCGCTTTTGCCCTGGGCCGAACAGGCCCATCTGATCAGCGCCGCCATCCTCTTTGCGGTGCTTGCCTATTTCGCCCTGCGCGTGTTCACCCGCATCGTGCCTGACCGGGACATTGACCCCGCCACCGGCGACATCCGCCCAGAAAAGCTGCGCCGCAACCGCATCTACCGCATATGCGGCTGGATCATGGTCCTGGCCATCGCCGCACTAGGGCTCCGGGCCGCCATTCTCACGCTCACGGGCACCGATGTTCCGTTCTGGAACGATCTTAACGCCACGCTCATCTTCGAATCCGTCGCGCTTTACGCCTTTGGCTACTCGTGGATGGTCAAGGGCCGCTTCTGGGACAAACGGCACGTGGACACCGTCGCCCTGACCCCCGCGGGCATCACGACCCCGTGACCCCGGTTTATCCCGCGTGATCCGCGCTTACCTCTATTCCATTCGGACATATGGGAGACATCACACATGACCCAACTGCCCCGCCGCACCCTCCTTACCACCGGCTCCGCTGCCCTGCTGACCACCGCCCTGCCAGCCCGCGCCCAAGGGATCGCGCCCACCCCCACCATGCGCGGCGGCGCCAACAACTACCGCCCCGGCGCGCCCATCGTGGACCGCATCGGCGGTGGCGGCTTCCTGATGACCGGCACCGTCCTGCGGGCGGGCGACGGCGCGCCAATCCAGAACGCACGCATCCAGATGTGGGCACACACGACCGAAGGGCACGAACGCGACCAACGCAGTCATGGTGCCACGCTCACGGACGCCCAAGGCCGCTTTCAGATGGACATGCCCCAGATCGTGCCCGCCTTTGGCCAACCCCATGGCCACCTCGCCTATGATGCGGACTTCGACGACAACGGATTCCAGACCGTGTTCCTGCGCCCCATCATGCGCAGCGCGTCCGACACCACGCTCGATGTGCAGTTCGTGCTCGTTCCGGCCTAGGCGCCGATGCGCGCCATCCTGATCTGGACCGGGCTGGCGGTGGCCCTCGGCGCGCCGATTGCCGCCGCCGCCTTCAGCCCGCTCCTGCAATGGCGCGAGGGGGTCTACATCGCCTCCGGTTTCGCGGGCATCCTCGGCATGGGCCTTCTCCTGCTTCAGCCCCTGCTCGCCGCCGGTTACCTGCCCGGCCTACCCCAAGGCCTCAGTCGGCGCATCCACCGCGCCACCGGCGTCCTCCTGCTGTTTGCCGTGCTGGGCCATGTCGCAGGCCTCTGGATCACCAGCCCGCCGGATGTGATCGACGCGCTGACCTTCACGTCACCCACGCCCTTCTCGGTCTGGGGTGTGATTGCCATGTGGGCTGTCTTCGCCGCCGCCCTCATGGCAGGCTTGCGCAAACGCCTCCCCCTGCGCCCGCTCACTTGGCGGCGTCTGCACGCCACCCTCGGCCTCATCATCGCCGCAGGCACCGTCACCCACGCGCTCCTGATCCAAGGAACAATGGAGACGATCACGAAATACGGCCTCAGTGCACTTGTCCTGCTTGCCGCCTTTCGCCTCCTGTTTCTCAAGGGCATGGTCCCGCGTTTACCCTTTGGTAACCCTCAGCACCGCACGCCCCGTTAACCGGCAAAACGGTGCACGGGCGGTGTACGGATGGTGCACACATTGTGCACGGGTTGTGCATCGCCGAATCTCCTTGTTTTACTGGCGTTAACCCGTGTTTCCAGCCCGCGGTGCAAAACCCGCCGTTAACCGTTGCGCGTACGGTCCCCGCCGGGCCATAAGCGCCCATGCTCAGCTACCAGCACATCTACCACGCCGGAAATCTGGCCGATGTCCACAAACACGCCCTGCTGGCGTGGATGCTCGCCTACCTCACCCGCAAGGACAAACCCGTCAGCTATATCGAGACCCACAGCGGCCGCGCGCTCTATGATCTCGGGGCCGATGAAGCGCTGAAAACGGGCGAGGCCGCGCAAGGTATCGCGCGCGCCAAAACATGGTTCGCACCCGATCATCCCTATACGAAATGTCTGATGCAAACATCTGACATACGTGGACAAAATGCCTATCCAGGCTCGCCGATGATCGCCGCGCAAACCCTGCGCGACACCGACCAGATCACGCTCGCTGAACTGCACCCCGCCGAACACAACGCCCTCGAATTGGCCCTGCCCACAGCCACCGTGCACCGCGCCGATGGCTTTGCATTGGCCCACTCGATCCTGCCGCCCACACCCCGCCGCGGGCTGATGTTGATCGACCCGAGTTTCGAGGTCAAAGACGACTATCAGACGATCCCCGGCCATATCAAAAAATACGCACGCGCCTGGAATGTGGGCATCATAACGCTGTGGTATCCAATCCTAACGTCAAACGCGCATCACAACATGTTGACAACACTACAAAAAGACCACCCCGAAGCCCTCCGCCACGAGGTCCGCTTCCCGCTCGCACGCCCCGGCCACGGCATGGTGGGATCTGGCCTTTTTGTGATCCGCCCGCCCTTTGGTCTTGCCCAAGAGGCCGCAAATCTGAAAACTCATTTCGACCAACTGAAGTGACGCCATGTTCGAACGCCTCTTTCCCAAAAGACCCAAAGAAACCAAACCCTTGCCCGAACCCACCCCGCAGCTTGCCCTTGGCGCGCTCCTCGTGCGCGTGGCGATGGCCGACCGCGAATATCAGGCCCCCGAAGTGGCGGCGATCGACAAGATCCTGTCCGCCACTTTCGATCTCAAACCGCTCGATGCGGCCAAGCTGCGCGCCACCTGCGAGGCGCTGGAACGGCACGCGCCCGGCACACCCGAATACGCGGATATCCTCAGGAAAACAGTACCTTACGCCGACCGGCTGGGCCTCGCCATGGCCATGTGGCAGGTGCTTCTGGCTGACGGCGATCACGCCGCCATCGAAGAGCATGTGCTGCACCAGATCGAAGCCGCGCTCGGCATCTCTGACACCGACAGCGCCGACATCCGCACCCGCGCGCTTGGCGAATAGCCCGACGCGCCATATATCCAACCCATGTTCCAGGACCTCCTCAAGCGGCTGATCCAGCCCGAACCCGCCCCGCTTCCCGACGCCGACGCCCGGCTTGCGCTTACTGCACTGCTCGTGCGTGTGGCTCGGTCGGACAACGACTATTCCGGCGACGAACGCGCCCTGATTGACCAGATCGCACAGGACCGCTACGGCCTTTCTCCCAATGATGCCAGTTCCTTACGCACCGAAGCTGAAGCCATGGAGCTTGAAGCCCCCGACACCGTCCGCTTCACCCGCGCCATCAAGGATGCCGTCGCCTATGAGGACCGCCTCGCCGTGATCGAGGCCCTGTGGAAGGTCGTCCTCGCCGATGGCAAACGCGCCAAGGAAGAGGACGCGCTCCTGCGCCTCGTCTCGAACCTGCTCGGCATCACCGATCAGGACAGCGCCAAAGCCCGCCAGCGCGTCAGCGGATGATCGCATCCCTCGGCATGTATGACATGCCGCACCTGCGCGGCGCCCACGACAGGCTGTGGGCCAACATCCGCGAGAAATTGGGATACGGCCCCAACCACCTCACTCGCGATGGCGATCCCTGGACCGAATGGCAGTCCCCCGACCTGCTGCTGGCCCAGACCTGCGGCCTGCCGTACCGGTCCAGGCTGCACGACAAGGTGACCCTGGTGGGCACACCCGACTACGACCTGCCGGACTGCCCGCCCGGCTATTATTTCAGCTACCTGATCCGGCGCAGCGACGACACGCGACCTCTCGAAACGCTGGCAAAACAGGGTGTTATGGCGTTCAACGACCCCCTGTCGCAGTCGGGCTGGGCTGCACCGCTTGACCATCTGCAAGGGCACAAACCTGCGAACACGATGCAAACCCACAGCCACGTCGCCAGCATCGACGCCGTGCGCAAGCACGAGGCCGACGTCGCCGCCATCGACGCGCTCACCTACATCCTCTGGGCCGATGCAAACCCCGCACAAAGCATCGAGATTGACACCTTCGACCGCACTGCCCCAACGCCTGCACTCCCCTACATCACCGCGCGCGACCGCGATCCGGCACCGCTCGCCGCAGCCATCCAGACGGCAATCACGGCATTGCCCAACGACGACCGCCAAGCCCTCCACCTCAAGGGCCTCGTTCAAATCCCGGCATCCGAGTATCTCGCCCTGCCCATTCCGCCCGCGCCTTAACCAAACCGGCGTGCCCAAGCGTCAATTTGCGCAAATCACAGGCAAAACGTCCTTTTTGCCCGTGGACAAGGCCCATATTTTCCTCCCTTATACCGGCTGATCGAAACAGACGTAGCTGCCCCACGTGTCCGACACTGCCGTTATCGAAATTCAGAACCTGCACAAGGCTTATGGCCAACTCGAAGTGCTGAAAGGCGTGGATATCCGGGCAAAACGGGGCGATGTCGTGTCGCTGATCGGCTCGTCCGGGTCCGGCAAATCCACGCTTCTGCGCTGCTGCAACCTGCTTGAGGACAGCCAGCAAGGCGAGGTGCTGTTCAAAGGCGAGCCCGTCGCCTGGAAAGGCACCGATCACGCCCGCCGCCCGTCCGATCCCAAGCAGGTGCTGCGCATCCGCACGAACCTGTCGATGGTGTTCCAGCAGTTCAACCTGTGGGCCCACATGACGATCCTGCAAAACGTGATGGAGGCCCCCGTCACAGTCCTGCGCCGCGACCCGGCTGAGGCCGAAGCGGCTGCGCGCAAATACCTCGACAAGGTGGGCATCGGCGACAAATGCGACGTCTATCCGGCGCAACTCTCGGGCGGCCAGCAACAACGCGCCGCCATCGCCCGCGCGCTTTGCATGGAGCCCGAGGCGCTGCTTTTCGACGAACCGACCAGCGCGCTTGACCCGGAATTGGAGCAAGAAGTTGTCAAGGTGATCAAGGACTTGGCCGCCGAGGGGCGCACCATGCTGATTGTCACCCACGACATGAAACTGGCCCATGACGTGAGCGACCACGTCGTATTCCTGCATCAGGGCCTGATCGAAGAACAAGGGGAACCGGACCAGCTGTTCGGCGCCCCCAAATCCGAACGTTTGCGCGGGTTTCTATCCGCAACCCACGCCGCGTAACCCAAAGAAAAACAAGGGGAGTATCACTCATGAAATCCATCCTTCTGACCACAGCGGCCATCGCCATGACCGCCAGCATGGCCATGGCCCAGGACGTTGTCCGCATGGGCACCGAGGGCGCCTACCCTCCGTGGAACTTCATCAACGACGCGGGCGAGGTTGACGGCTTTGAACGCGAGTTGGGCGATGAGCTGTGCGCGCGCGCCGAGCTGACCTGCGAATGGGTCACCAACGAATGGGACAGCATCATCCCGAACCTCGTATCCGGCAACTATGACACGATCATCGCGGGCATGAGCATCACCGCAGAGCGGGACGAGGTTATCGACTTCACACAGGGCTACACCCTGCCCGACCCGTCATCTTACGCCGCCGCATCGGCAGACGTTGACGTCGAAGGTGGCGTGATCGCGGCCCAGACCAACACCATCCAGGCCGCATTCGTGGCCGAAAAGGGCTGGACGCTGGTTGAGTTTGCAACGCCCGAAGAAACCGTGGCCGCCGTCAAGAACGGTGAAGCGGACGCTGTGCTGGCTGACAAATCCTTCCTTGGCGCAATCGTCGAAGAAGACCCAGACCTCGTGTTCCTTGAGCGCGAAGAGCTGATTGGCGGCGGTGTCGGCATGGGCGTGCGCGAGAGCGACGGCGAGCTGAAGGCCAAGTTCGACGCAGCCATCCAGTCCATGAAGGACGACGGGTCGCTTAACGACCTGATCACCAAATGGGAAATCGGCGAGACGTTCTGATCTCCCCTCGGTAAGGCGGGGTTAACCCCGCCCTACCCCCTTCGAAGCCCATGTTTTCCTTTTGTACCGATCCAAGCACCCTGCCTGACTGGCAGTGGATGGCGTGCTACCTGACCACGGGCAAGCACATGTCGATCTATTGGTCGGTGTTCACTGTCCTCGGACTGCTCGCCATCACCGCGCCCACAGCGCTGGCCTTCGGCTTTGCCGGGGCCTCTGCCGCACGCTCCAGTATCCCGCCCGTGTCGTGGCTGGGGCGCGGCTATATCGCGATTGTGCGGGGTGTGCCCGACATCGCCTTTTTCCTGTTTTTCGTCATCGCGCTTGATCAAGCCATCGAATACCTGCGCCACAAGGCGCTCTGCCCGAATTGGGAGGACCCGATCCGTCAGGGCAACGACTTCGTCGTCTGTGCCGCGGCCAAGATGCCGCTGGGAAACGCGCCGCAATGGGTGCACGAAAGCTATGGCTTTGCGCTGGCAGTCCTGACCTTTGCCATCGTGTTCGGCGCCTTTGCCGCCAACGTCCTGTTCGGCGCGATGCGCGCCGTGCCCAAGGCACAGCTTGAGACGGCAGAGGCTTATGGCATGTCGCAACGCCAGACCTACTGGCGCATTCTCGTGCCACAGATGTGGGTCTATGCCCTGCCGGGCCTGTCGAACCTGTGGATGGTGCTGATCAAGGCCACGCCGCTGCTGTTCCTTCTGGGGGTCGAGGACATCGTCTATTGGGCCCGCGAGTTGGGCGGCACCAAGACCTCGCGCTTTACCGACTACCCCCATGGCGACTGGCGGATGTGGTATTTCCTGGCGCTTCTGGTCTTCTACCTTTTGTTCACCCGCGCCTCCGAGGTCGTGCTCGACCGATTGATGACCCGCCTGACCCACGGACAGGCCACCACGGGCGGTGAAGCGCAGCGAAAGGCGGCGGCGTGAGTTGCGTTCAAACCATCATGGACTACGGCCTGCGCGCCATCGGGATCGGCGAACGGCTGCTCCCACGCGAAGACTTCACGCTCTGCCAGCAGGTCACCCTGATCGGCTCGGGCATGATCTGGAACGTGTATTTCGGCGTGGTGGCATTGGCCCTTGGTTTCTTCCTCGCCACCGCTGTGGCGATGGGCAAGGCATCAACATCAACTTGGGCGCGCAAATCCTCGGAATGGTTTGTCTTTATCTTCCGGGGCTCTCCGCTCTTCATCCAGTTCTTCTTTGCCTATTTCCTGTTTCTGAACCTCAAGGGCGTGCACCCGTTCTTTGACCCGTTCACGGCTGCATGGCTGGGTGCGCTGATCGTCCTGTTCCTGAACACCGCCGCCTATTCCGCCGAGATTTTCTATGGCGCGCTGCAATCCATCCCCAAGGGCGAGGTCGAGGCGGCCGACGCCTATGGCCTGTCCGGCTGGCCGCGCTTCAAGCGGATCGTGTGGCCCACCATGCTGCGCCTCGCCTGGCCCGCCTACACGAATGAGGCGATCTTTCTCTTCCACGCCACCACGCTGGTCTTCTTCTCGGGCTTCCCGGCGTGGCAGCAGCGGGGCGACGCGCTCTATTACGCCAGCTATTTCGCGGACAAGACGTTCAACCCGTTTGTGCCCTACCCGATCCTCGCGGGGTATTTCATCCTGCTGACACTGGTGATCATCGGCCTGTTCGGGTTGGTCAACCGTCATCTAAACAAGCACTTGCCTTCGAACACGCGCCAGAAGATGAAGCTGCGGATGAACCTGATCCGGTGACAGAGTCTGTGCCTCCGGCGGGCATATTTTTTGGAACAATGAAAATGCACGATTGGCTTGTCGATAACCCCGAAATCCGCGCGATCCGTGTGGCGGCTGCCGACCTGAACGGCGTGGCGCGGGGCAAGCGGATGCCGGTGCGCTTTGCCGGCAAGGTGACGCGCGACGGCACGCGCTTTCCCATGTCTGTGCTGAACCTCGACATCTGGGGCGAGGATATCGAGGACAGCCCGCTGGTCATGGAGACGGGGGACCGCGACGGTGTGCTGCGCCCGACAGAGCGGGGTTTTGTGCCCATGCCATGGCTCAACACGCCTACGGGCCTGCTGCCGATCTGGATGTTCCACGACGATGGCCGCCCCTTCATGGGCGACCCGCGCCACACGCTGGCTGCGGTGCTAAAACGATTTACGGACAAGGGCCTGACACCCGTTGTTGCGGTAGAACTTGAGTTCTTCCTGATCGACGACACCGGCCAACGGCTGCGCGTCCCGGCCTCGCCGCGCTCGGGCAAGCGCCGTGTCGCCGGAGAGATCCTGTCCATGCGCACGCTCGACGCCTTCGACGACTTCCTGACCGAACTTTACGACGCCTGCGAGGCCATGGACATCCCCGCCGACACCGCCATTTCCGAAAGCGGGCTGGGCCAGTTCGAGATCAACCTGATGCACCAGCCCGACGCGTTGAAAGCCGCAGACGACGCATGGCTGTTCAAGATGCTGGTCAAGGGGCTGGCACGCAAGCACGGCTTCGCCGCGTCCTTCATGGCCAAACCCTATCCCGACTATGCGGGCAACGGGCTGCATATGCACTTTTCAGTGCTGGATGCGGAGGGCCACAACGTCTTTGACGATGGCACGGACGCAGGCAGCGACACGCTGCGCCACGCAATACAAGGATGCCTTGCCGCCATGCCCGGCTCCACCCTGATCTTTGCGCCGCACGCCAATTCCTATGCCCGCTTCGTGCCGGGGGCCCACGCGCCCACGGGCATCGCCTGGGCCTACGAGAACCGCACGGCCGCCATTCGCGTGCCTTCCGGTCCCCCCGCCGAACGGCGCATCGAACACCGGCTCGCAGGTGGCGACGTGAACCCCTACCTGTCCATTGCCGCGGTCCTCGGCGCGGCCCTGAACGGGATCGAGAACGCGCAGGATCCGCCCGCGCCCATCACCGGGAACGCCTATGCGCAAGACCTGCCGCAGGTGCCAAACACATGGGACGCGGCCATGACCGCCTTTGAAACCAGCGCGCAGATCGCCCGCATCTTTGACGCGGACCTCATCGCAAACATGCTTATGACCAAGCGGCAAGAGGCGCGGTACATGGCCGAACTGACGCCCGACGAGCAGACGGAAATCTACCTCGACAGCGTCTGAGGCACGCACTATCTTCGCCGCGTAACCATCGGGTGATCCATGAAAATCGGCATTCTGCAAACCGGCCACGCGCCCGACGAAGTGTTGGGAACGATTGGCGACTATGACGCCATGTTCGCGCGGCTTCTGGACGGGCACGGCTTTGACTTCGCAACCTTCAACGTGGTCGACATGGAATTCCCGGACGGGCCGAAGGTATGCGACGGCTGGCTGGTCACAGGCTCCAAACACGGCGCATACGAGGATCACCCTTTCATCCCTCCGCTCGAAGCGTTGATCCGCGCCATTCATGCCAGCGGGCGGCCCATGATCGGGGTCTGCTTTGGCCACCAGATCATCGCACAGGCCATGGGTGGCAAAGTTGTCAAATTCGATGGCGGCTGGTCCGTGGGGCGGCGCGAATATGACTACAAGGGCGAAACCGTCGCAGTGAACGCATGGCATCAGGACCAGGTGGTTGAACTTCCGCCGGGGGCCGAAGTCATCGGGTCCAACGATTTTTGCGAAAACGCGGCGCTGGTCTATGGCGACCGCATCTGGACCATCCAGCCGCACCCCGAGTTCGGATCGGACATGGTCGAAGCGCTCGCCACCCACCGCGCGCCCGGCGTGGTGCCCGATGCGCTCGTGGCGAACGCCCGGGCGCAGTTGGATGCCCCAACGCAGCGCCATAAGGTGGCCGACGACATGGCCGCATTCCTCAAACAGGGGGCGCACGCCCATGTCTGAGGTGTGGACCGCCCTGCTGCCCGAAGCGGCGCAGCTTTACCTCGAAGGCAAGCGTCTGGACGAGGTCGAATGCATCATCTCGGATCTGCCGGGCATTGCGCGGGGCAAGGCGGTGCCTGCCAGCACATTCGCCAGGCAGGACTATTTCCATCTGCCGGACAGCATCTTCTACCAGACCATCACCGGCGACTGGGGCGAAGCCGCGGACGAGGACGGGTTCATCGAAAAGGACATGATCCTCAAGCCGGACATGTCCACAGCCACCGCTGCCCCCTGGACCGGCGACTGGACCTTGCAGGTGATCCACGACGCCTATGACCGCAAGGGCGCCCCGGTGCCGTTCAGCCCGCGCAACGTGCTGAAGCGGGTCGTGCAGCTTTACAAGGACAAGGGGTGGAAACCGGTTGTGGCCCCCGAGATGGAGTTCTTCCTGATCGCGCGCAACCTGGACCCCGCGCAGGAAATCGAACCGATGACCGGCAGGTCCGGCCGTCCCGCAGCCGCGCGGCAGGCCTATTCGATGACGGCGGTGGACGAGTTTGGCCCGGTCATCGACGACATCTATGACTTTGCCGAAGCGCAGGGGTTCGAGATTGACGGCATCACGCAGGAAGGCGGTGCCGGACAGTTGGAGATCAACCTGCGCCACGGCGATCCGGTCAAGCTGGCGGACGAGGTGTTTTATTTCAAGCGGCTGATCCGCGAGGCTGCATTGCGCCACGACTGTTTTGCAACCTTCATGGCCAAGCCCATCGCCAGCGAGCCGGGCAGTGCCATGCACATCCACCATTCGATCATCGACATGGACACCGGCGACAACCTGTTTGTCGGCCCGCAGGGCGGTGACACGGACGCGTTCTTTCATTTCATCGCCGGGTTGCAAAATCACCTGCCGTCGGCACTGGCGGTGATGGCGCCCTTTGTGAACAGCTATCGCCGCTACGTGAAGGACCACGCAGCACCCATCAATCTGGCCTGGGGCCGTGACAACCGCACCACCGGCATCCGCATTCCCCTGTCCGAACCCCAGGCCCGGCGGGTCGAGAACCGCATCGCGGGCATGGATTGCAATCCCTATCTGGGCATCGCGGCATCGCTGGCCTGTGGCTATCTGGGGCTGGTTCAGGAACAGCGCCCCACGGCCCAGTTCCGGGGCGATGCCTATGAGGGCGATGGGGATATTCCGCGCGTCCTTGGCTCTGCGCTTGATCTTTTTGACCAGGCCACTGATCTGCATGATGTGCTGGGCCCGGACTTTGCCCGGGTCTATGGCATCGTAAAACGCGCCGAATATGATGAGTTTCTGCAGGTCATTTCCCCGTGGGAGCGCGAGCATTTGCCGCTGAACGTGTAAGCAGGCAACCCGGCCCTTCGGGGAGGATTTTTTGAACCAGAGAAGATGGACCTTCTGACCGCGAACGACAGGCCGGGCCAGTATCCCGACAGTTGGTATGCCACGACGGCGGACATCCCCGCGCCCCGTCCCCCGCTGCGGGGCGATGTGCAGGCGGATGTGTGTATTGTCGGCGCGGGCTATACCGGGCTGTCGGCGGCGTTGCATCTGTCGCAAGCCGGGCAGCGCGTCGTGGTGCTCGAAGCGCAGCGTGCGGGCTTTGGCGCCTCGGGGCGCAATGGCGGGCAGCTTGGCACCGGGCAGCGGGTCGACCAGCCCTCTCTTGAGAAGATGGTGGGCCGTGATCACGCGCGGCATCTGTGGGACCTGGGGCGTGAGGCCACCGATCTGGTCCGCGATCTGATTGATGAACACGGCATCGACTGTTTCTACCGCCCCGGCGTGGCCTGGACCGCTGAGCGCGACGCGGATGTCGCCGACCTGCACCGCTACGCCGATCACATGGATCGCCACTACGGGCACCGGCTCGAAGTTCTGGACCGCGACGCCTTTCACGCCCTCTGCCCCTCGCCCGCCTACCGCGGCGGCATCATCGACCCCCTGTCCGGGCACCTGCACCCCCTGCGATTCGCCCTTGGGCTGGCACAGGCCGCCGAAGCCGCAGGTGCCACGATCCACGAAGGCAACACCGTCACCTCGCTGACCCGAGGCACCCAGATCAGGGTCGCAACCCCGTCCGGCACCGTCACCGCCGACCACGCCATCCTGGCCTGCAACGGCTATCTCGGCGGGCTCAATGCCCCGGTGGCCGCCCGCGTCATGCCCATCAACAACTTCGTCGCCGCCACCAACCCGCTCGACGATCCGGCCCGCGTGCTGACCCGCGACATCGCCGTGGCCGACAGCCGCTTTGTGGTCAACTACTTCCGCCTCAGCCACGACAACCGCCTGCTCTTTGGCGGCGGCGAAAGCTATGGCTACCGCTTCCCCCGCGACATCGCCGCCAAAGTCCGCAAACCCATGTCCCAGATATTCCCCCACCTGGCCGACATCCCCATCGACCACGCCTGGGGCGGCACGCTCGCGATCACCATGAAACGCCTGCCCCACGTGGCGCGCCTCGCCCCCAACCTGCTCAGCGCCTCGGGCTATTCCGGCCACGGGCTCGGCACCGCCACCCACGCAGGCAAGCTGATGGCACAGGCCATCCAGGGCCAGTCGCGCGGCTTTGACGCAATGGCCGCGATCCCAACCACCCCCTTCCCCGGCGGCACCCGCCTGCGCAGCCCGCTCCTTGCGCTCGCCATGACCTGGTACAGCTTGCGCGACCGGCTGGGCGTCTGATCCCGCGCATATTTCCGCCGCCTGCGTCACAAAACCGTTCCCTTTTGCACGTAGTGGATTTAGAAAACCAAAATCCATGCATAAGGAATCTGAAATATGACCCTGCCCGACATGCACAGCGCCGAACCCATTCCTGCCGCCGCGCGCGCCGACATCGACCGCCTGCTGACCACCGGCGACCTCTTCCGCTACACTGCGGACCAGAACGCGCCGGTCTCCCTGCTCGAAGCCGAGTTCGCCCACATGATGGGCAGCCAATTCGCGCTCGCCGTGTCCTCCTGCTCGGCAGCCCTGTTCCTGTCGCTCAAGGCGCTCGACCTGCCCCGGGACGCGCGCGTGCTCATTCCCGGCTTCACCTTCGCCGCCGTGCCCTCCTCGGTCATACACGCCGACTGCCAGCCGGTGCTCTGCGAGGTGGACGACAATTACCGCATCAATATCAACGACTTCATCGCCAAGCTGCCCGATGTGCAGGCCGTCATCGTCAGCCATATGCGCGGCCACACCTCGGATATGGACGCGATCATGGCGCTCTGCACCGCCTCCGGCGTGCCCGTGATCGAGGACGCGGCCCATTCGCTCGGCACGCTCTGGAACGGCAAGAAAATCGGCACCCTCGGCACCATCGGCTGCTTCTCCTTCCAGTCCTACAAGATGATCAACGCGGGCGAAGGCGGGATCATGATCACCGACGACGCCGACCTCGTGGCGCGCGCGATCATCATGTCCGGCGCATACGAGCACAATTGGAAGAAACAC
Source organism: Pseudomonadota bacterium (assembly GCA_039179785.1). Classification (GTDB taxonomy): domain Bacteria; phylum Pseudomonadota; class Alphaproteobacteria; order Rhodobacterales; family Rhodobacteraceae; genus Tateyamaria. The sequence goes on from JBCDEK010000006.1 coordinate 30,161, forward strand.
CCGGTGCTGCAGGACGCCTTTGCCACGCACCAGAACAAATGGCCGCTCTACAACCTGCGCATGTCCAACCTCTCCGCCGCCGTGATCCGCCCGCAACTGCCGCACCTCGCGGCCCGCGTCGAAAACGGGCGGCGCAACCACGACCACGTGGCCGACCTGCTGTGCCAAAGCCCCCATATCCATGTTCCCGCCCCGCTTCCCGGAGAGGCGCGTGCCCCGGACTCGATTCAGTTCAACCTGATCGACATGACCGACGACCAGGTGGCGGCCTTTGTCGACGCTGCGGGGGCCCAAGGGGTCAAGGTCCAGGTCTTTGGCGCCAGCACCGACAACGCGCGCGCCTTCTGGAACTGGCAGTTCATCCCCGACCTGCCCGACCTGCCCAAGACGCGCGCCATGCTGATGCGCGCCTGCGACGTACGCCTGCCCGTGCACCTGCCCAAGGGCACGCTGGACGCGGTTGCCGACGCCCTGCTCTCGGCCATCGCAACCGCGACAGAACAACGCGCAGCCTGACCCCTTCTTCTGACTGAAAATACGACGGGGGAGGCGCGCCGCGCCGGGGGCAAAGCCCCCTTGCACCGCCCGCCCCATCAACTAGCCTTGGCTTATGACAGACCTGAGCAAAGGCGCCGCCTGGATGGATGGCGTGATCCTGCCCATCGCCGATGCCGCCCTCCCCGTCACCGACTGGGGCCTGACCCATGCCGACATCGCCTATGACGTGGTGCCGGTCTGGCGCGGCGCGTTCTTTTGCTTGAACGACTATGTGGACCGCTTCATCGCCTCGCTCACCGCCGGGCGCTACGACATAGACATGGAACGCCCCGCTATTTGCGCCGCCCTCAACGCCATGGTGGCGGCCAGCGGGCTGCAGGACGCCTATGTCGCCATGGTCGCCGCCCGCGGCCGCAACCCCGTGCCCGGCAGTCGTGATCCCCGCGACTGCGCCAACCACTTCTACGCCTGGTGCGTACCTTACGTGCACATCGTCACACCCGACGCCGCCGCCCAAGGCACCTCTGTCTGGGTCGCCAAATCCGTCCGCCGCATCCCCGCCGACAGCGTCAACCCGCGGGTCAAGAATTACCACTGGGGCGACTTCACCTCGGGCCTGTTCGAGGCCAAGGACAAAGGCTTTGAAACCACCCTCCTGCTTGACCACGACGGCAACGTGACCGAAGGGCCGGGCTTCAATGTCTTCGCCGTCTTTGGCGACCGCGTGGTGACGTCCGACCACGGCGTGCTGCACGGCATCACACGGCGCACCGTGCTCGACATGTGCGCCGAAGCGGGTCTGACCCCGGAAACCCGCCCCCTGCCATTGGCCGAGGTCTGGGACGCCGACGAGGTGTTTCTCTCCTCCTCCGGCGGCGGCGTCATTCCGGTCGCGCGCGTGGACGACCGGCATTTTTCAAACGGAACGGCGGGTCCCGTGGCCACTCAGCTGCGTGCGCTCTACTTCGATTGGATCATGCGCCCCGAGCACCGGACGCCCGTGCTGCAGGGCCAGACCGATTGATCCCGCAACAGGTGGCATGACCCGCGCGCAGTGCCCCTTCCAGGATGATGCGCCCTTGACCGGCAGTTTGATCCGCCATGGTCGGAACGCCAAGTGCCCCTGCGGCGTGCGACGGACGGTCCGGTCAGGCGGATCGCAATTCACATAGACCTGCCTGCCTTCAACACCGGGCGGCACAGCCCTCCGGTCGGTGCAGATACCCGGATGTCCGGCACAGATGCCCCGGATCCCACCGCCGCACGGTCTCAAGGTCGGTCGCATAAAGGCGACCGGCATGCGCCTTCCCGGCCTGTCGCCGGGACGGGACCGCCGTCTTGGGCCCCAAGCACATCGGCATCCGCGCGGAGCAGACATACAGGTCGAATACGCCGTCATGATATCGTGCCGCATCAGGGTCGCACACGCATCTGCCGCGTGACCTGTTGAGCACGACCAACGGTCAGGCAGGGGCTCCCACTATGCCTAACCGCTTTGGTGATCTCTTTGTCTGACGGGGTTGTCACCTACGGGACAATACGCCCCAAACCGTCCGGCCCGGTGCAAGGCCGACCCGGGCACGACGCCGTTCTGATCTGCGCGCGGCCCTATTGTCGGCTTTTGAACAGGCTGCCCCCGCCCAACCCTGCGGCACGTTTTATCCCTCGGCCACATCCCACAGATGCTCTGGCGTGAAAAACCGCGCCCCCTCGCGCACCATGGTGCCGCTTCAATGGTTAACATCTCGCAACCAGTGCGCACGCATCTTAAGTCTTTGAACAAAAAGGACTTGACCAACAAACCAAGGATTTGGAACCACGCAACCTCACCTGTCCCCGCGGGGACAACTCGGACCTCAGCGCAAAATCAACGGTTGTTTCAACCAGTCTCTCAACGCCTGCGTCGTCTCCGCAGGGGCTTCGAGTGTCGGCAGATGGCCCGCGTTGTCGATGACTTGCAGTTCTGCCCCGGGAATAAGCTCCGCCATGAACGTGTGTCGCTTGACCGGGCACAACGCGTCATGTGCGCCGCACAGCACCAGCGTCGGCACCTTGCATTTCCGCAGCGTCCCCTGCTGGTCGCGGCGGCGCTGGAGCGCGCGGGACTGGCGCACGAAAACCTCCGGCCCGAGCGCGTCGGCCATGTCCATCACCAGCGCCAGGATCTCGTCGACGTAAGGACCGGGGGCAAGGTAGTTCGGCTTCATCTCATCTCGCATCACCTCGTCCATCCGACCCGTCCGCGCCTTCACGATCTGCGGCTCCCGCGCGGCGGCGACCTGCGGCGTCTCCGCAAGAGGGTTAGTATCCATGAGCGCAAGCCGCGTCACGCGGTCGGGGGCGCGGCGGAGGAGTTCCATGGCGACGATGCCGCCCATCGACAGGCCCGCCAGCGCGAAACGTTGGGGCAATTCGTCGAGCAAGCCGCTGGCGATCTCTTCGATGCGTTCCCCGCGGGTGACGGGCGAGACCATCACGGAGAACTCGGAACTCAGCTCGGCGATCTGGGGGCCGAAGAGGCGCGCGTCGCACATCATTCCGGGAAGAAAAACAAGGGGTTCAGCCATGTTCTTCACCTACTCTTCGCGCCATGCTCTGCCCGTCCGTTTACGTTTTGTTAACCATTACCAACCCCACGAGCCGGGGCAACCCCTGCGTGCAGATCAGCTTTTGATCTGGTCCCAGAACAGCGCAAGATGACGGCTGACAATCTCGTTATAGCGGTCACTTTGCTTGAGCTTGGCCAGCCCCGCGTTGAACCGGTAGAGATGCGCGGTTCCCCGCCAATGGGTCTTGGAAATGAGCACGTGCAACCCCTCGACGGACACCGGGCGCGACAGGGGCGCAACCTGTTCGGTCAGGCCCATCTCGAACATCTTTTGCACGCCCAGAAATTCGTTCAGCGCCACCGCGTCCACCTCGCCCGCGATGAGCATGGCAAAGCAATCATCCGGGGTCGGCGGCTGTTTGAGCGTCACCAGACCATCGGTGAGCCAGCGCCGGTCGGCACGATCCAGATCGTGGGTGAAATAGCCGGCGGGACGGCACAGCGTCTTGCCATGCAGGTCGCTGTCGGCCTCGAACACCAGCGGGTCATCACTGCGCGCAAAGAGCAGGATGACCAGATCGACCAGCGGGTCGGAGAAGTGAAAATTGGCGCAACGCTCGTGCGACGGGTTCCCATCGCAATCCGGTTTGAACCACGGAAAGCCCATGTCGAACGCCTTGCTGTCGAGCATGGGAAAGAGGTGCCTGGACCAGTCATTTTCCCATTCGATGGAATAGGTGAGCGGGTTCGGCGTCGCTTCGAACGCGGCGTTGACCAGTTCGGTCAGCATCCCCTGACCCGGCCAGTCCAGATCGGTGAAGGGTGCGTAGTTCGATGCGGTGACCAGCTTGATCTCGGCCTCGGCCTCTTGCTGCAGGGGTTTGGGGTCTGGCTGAACCGTCGGCGCTTGCGCCGCGGGTTGCGCGGCGGGCGCGGGTGCGTTGGGGCACGGGATCGACAAGACGGTGCCCACGGTCAGGTCCAGCAAGCCGCCGCTTTGAAGCGCGGGGTTGTTGTAGAAAATGAGCGACCAGAGCGAGAGATCGCCCAATTCCTCTTCGGCGATGGAAAAGAGCGTGTCGCCCTGTTCGACCGTCAGGGACGGCTGGCAGGCCAGGGCTGCGGTGCCGAAACCCAACGTCGCCGCAACCGAAAGTGCGAGAGACCGCAGCGCCATCAGAAATCTGCCCAGATGTTGGACATGTGGCGGTCAATCACCTGCTGATACGCACCTGAGAGTTTGATGGCATCAAGACCGCCGTTGATCGTGGACAAGAGCGCATCGGCGTTCGGGTGATCCTTGTGCACCAGCACGTGCAACCCCTCGATCGAGACAGGGCGGCCCTGCACCACGTCGACCTGATCCTTCAGGCCCAGATCCTTGATCGCGGCGCGACCGGTGAATTCGTTCATGGCGACGGCGTCAACCTCGCCCGCCACCAGCATGTCAAAGCAGCCCTTGACCGTTTGCGGCTGTTTCAGGGTGATCTTGCCATCGGTGATCCAGCGCCGGTCGGCGCGGTCGAGATCGTGGGTAAAATAGCCCGCGGGGCGGCAGAGCGTGCGCCCTTCGATATCGCTGTCCTGGGCGAAAGGGATGGGGCGCGACTTGTCCACGAACAGCAGGATCAGCATTTCGAACATCGGGTCCGAGAAGTGGAAATTCGTGCAGCGATAATTGTCGGGGGAGCCTGCGCAATCGGGTTTGTACCACGGAAATGCCATGTCCATCATGGCGTTTGTCATCAGCGGATCAAGATGCGAGGACCAGTCATTGACCCAGTGCACATTGTAGTTGTCCGCCGCTTGCGAGCTTTGCATGGCGGTGCGGACCACGTCGGTGATCAGCCCCTCATTTTCGAGCGCCTGATCGGTGAAAGGGGCAAAGTCACCGGCGGTGACCAGATTGACGGCCTGTTCGAGTTTGCGGCGGGAGGGGGTTGCGGCGACGGTCTGAACGGTCGCCGCAGGGGTCGTGTTGGCCGCGACCGGCGTGTCGGGGCGCAGGCCCACGGGCAGGCCGTTGATGCAGCCCAGCCGCAATTTCATACCCACGTTCAATGTGTCCGGGTCTTCGCCGATCACCGCCAGATTGTTGCGGTGCACTTCGGTCCAGACGCTGGCGTTCTTGTACTGGCGGTCGGCAATCCGCGACAGGCTGTCGCCACGTTCCACCGTGTAGATGCCTCCGCACGCCTGTGTCATGGTTGCCACCGCCGATGTGACCAATGCCAGCGCCGCTGCGCCCAAGAATCGTTTCATCACCCATCCCCCAAGATGTATTGAGGCGCAAAATCCCTTATTTTGCGGGGGCACGTCAACTCACAAACCAGATGTTGGGGATAAGTATAGGTGTTGACATGCCGTGGATCGCGGCCACTGCATCAGGGATAGGCGATTCCTCGGAACGGCGGGAAATCGGCGTAGCGTTTTTTGCGTTCCGCGAGCGGTTCGGCGGGGGTGTCGCCGCGGCGCAAAAGCAGGCCCTTGGGCGCGATGTAGCTGCCGATCATGCGGTGCGGTGTGGGCCGCCAATCAAGGTTGAAGGCGCAGAGTTTGGGGAAAAACCAAATCCCGGAGTATGGCAGGTGGTCGTGGATCCACCATGCGAGGTCGCGCCAGTCGCGCCCTTGGCCGTATTTGTCGGTGAACCACGGGATGGCGAGTGAGGTGCCCGCGATGGCCTGATCCCCCTGCCCCCAGTCCCAGATGTGGCATTCAAGCGGATTGTCGTTGCGGGCGCAGTTGAGTTTGTTGTCGTTGCCATATTGGTTGAGTTCCGGCGAGCGATAGCCAGAGCGGATGGCGAGGCGGCCAAAGGTGTCTTCGAGCGGGTCAAGGAGCTGTGTGCAGAGCTGTGTGCCGTTGGCGATGGCCAGGTCGGGGTCGCGCGGCAGGTTCTGGATCTGGTGGTAGTTGCCAATCTCGGAGTAGAGGAAGTCGCGCATGTAGAAGTGTTTTGAGAGCCGCACGCGGCCCAGATTTTCGAGGCTCCACATGCTCGCGGGGCGTCTCACGTGTCGAGGCCCTTGATCCATTCGAGCATGCCGGTGACCGTTGTTTCGGTCTGGCCGGGGGACAAGATGTCGCCGGTGACCACGTGGCTTTCGAAGTCGTCTTCGGGGCCCATGACCGGTTGGACGATGTGTTTGGGTCCACCCCAGGCCTGAGCCACGGCGGTGGTGCGGTGGGCTTGGACGATGTTGTCGGCTTCGGCGTACCAGAAGAGTGCCGGGAGTGTTTGTTTGCTGTGATCGAGCGCGTGGACGCGGGCGATGAGCGGGACCATGGGCATGACGGCGACGCTGGGATAGTCGAGCGTCCAGTAGGTGGCGTGGGCGTCGCTGCGGGCGGCGAAGGTGCGGCGGCGTCCGCCGATCCAGGGCAGCCAGTGGCGGGCGAGCGGCCAGGTGAGCAGGCGCGCGAGCGGGTTGTTGATGCCGAAATTGGGGGCCACGAAGATGAGCGCGGCGGCACCGTTCATGACCGCTGGATTCTGGGACATGGCGGTGACGATGGTGCCGCCTGTGGAGGTGCTGATCACGAGGATCTTGTCGCCGGCGCGGCGGGCGGCTTCCATGGCTTCGGCGAAGTCGTCGGTCCAGGCCTCGGGGGTTGCTTCGGCCATGGCGTCGGGGGCGCGGCCGTGGCCCGCGAGCCGGGTGAAGATGAGGTTGGCGTTTAAGGCTTGGGCAATGCGGTCGGGGACGGGGCGGATTTCTTCCGACGTGGCGGAGAAGCCGTGGATGTAGACCACGACCCAGTCTGTGCGGGTGCCGGAGCTGTCGGCCCAGATCACGCGCTTTTCGGTGCCGGGTTTGATGTCGTCGTACTGCGCCTCTTGCGCGGCGAAGTAGGCGTCGAGGTCGTCGCCGATCTGGGCGGGGTCAAAGGGCATGGTCGGCTCCCAAGAGCGCGCGGGCGCGGGGGCGGTAGATGAGCAGCAGGCCCGCGATGGACAGGGCGAGGATGAGCGCGGGCAGCAGGGTGATCGAGAGGCGCAGGGCGTCGAGGGCGGTGGCGGTCTGGTCGGTGGTGCCTTGGGTGGTTTCCTGCCAGCCGAAGGCGGCGAGGATGAGGCCCAGGAGCAGAGGTGCGGCGGCGTTGGCGACCTTTTGGCCAAAGATCCAGACGGCAGAGAAGGCCCCTTCGATGGCCGCGCCCGAGGTGCGGCGGGTGACGTCCATGAGGTCGGGGAACATGGCCCAGGGGATTTGCTGATAGGCGCCGTTGGTCATGCCGGCGAGCACGAAGAGACCCGCCATGACAGTGGCGCTGGTGCTGGGCAGGATCGTGTAGAGCGCGGCGAGGAGGGCGATATAGAGGATCAGGCCGAGGATGAGGGTCGTGAGTTTGCCGAGACGCCCGGAGAGCAGGACCCAGATCGCCTGGCTGAGAATGGCGCCGACGACGAAGGCGGCGAAGAGGAGCGAGAGCATCGACAGGGCCTGCGCCGCGCCGCTGAGGGCGGTGTTCCCGGTGTCCTGCACGAGGTAGAGCGCGGCGAAGGGGAGGCCCGCGGTGATCGTCGCGACAGCGAGGGTCATCACGCCGTAGAGGATGACGAGGGATGCGAACGCGGGGTTTGACAGGACCAGGCGCAGGGACTCCAAGAGACTGACCTGGCTGGGGGTCTCGATACGGGGGGCGGTGCGTGTGAGCCAGACGGACAGCCAGATGGGCAGGACCATCAGCGGGGCAGCCAACACCATCGCGCCGCCATAGCCGTTGCCCTGGGCAAGGCCGGGGATCACGGCGCCGCCGATCAGGATGCCGATGGAGGCAAAGGCCATGCGCCAACCGGTCATCACAGAGCGTTCGCGGGGGTCCTGGGTCATCTCTCCTGCCGTGGCACCGTAGGGAATGACGACCATGGTAAAGCCTATTGTGGCCACGACAAAGAAGCCCGCGACCCAGAGCGCACCGGTCGTGCCAGTGCCGGGCGACAGGAACATGGCGACGGTCCCCGCGGTCATCACGACCGCCCCCACAACCATCCATGGCGCGCGACGGCCCCAGCGGGTTTGGGTGTTGTCGGACAAGTATCCAACCAGCGGATCGGTGATGATGTCAAAGGCCAGAATGCCGGTGGTGATCGCCCCGGCAAGACCCACGGGCACCCCAAGCACAGAGGTCAGGAAGGCCAGCACCAGCAGCTGCTTGACCACGACAAAGACGACAATGCCCATGTCGGCCAGCCCCCAGGCTGCTTTTTGTCCGCGCGACAGCGCCATATTTACCCCTCCCACAGGTCGTCTTGCGGGCCACATTGGGCAAAAACGCACCTGACGCCAACAAAACGCGACGTCACCTCGGAGGTGGATGGTTGCGCGTGCTCGGTTTGATAGGCGGAGTGTTTTGGGCGTTGGTGAGGGGTTCGTTCAGTCAATCCCGATGCGAACCGGATTTTGTCGTGGGCGCGTGCCAAAGTCGGGTTTTGCGGGACTTAGTGAGCTGTCGCTGCACCTGCGCCTAAGTCTGCTTAGACCGGAGGGCGCTATCAAGTCTCTATTTTCAGCCCTTTTGACTTCAACCAAAAGCCAAGGGCTACAACGATTTTATCGTCTTCCAAGCTGTATTCGGGAACAGCTTCCCGTTTACCTTTGCAAGCAAAAATCTCTTTTGACGGCGCGCCTAATAATCGACCCTCGTGACCTCTATCTGCAACCATCTCAAGAACTTGGTCCGGAACATCGTACCCGTGTTCCAACTCGCCAGACTTATAGTTGTTCCAGTTTCTTAGAGCGATGTTACAAAGATGAGCCTCGTTTAGCACTCTCGCTTTGTTTCCAAACGAAGGCCAAATCCAGTGCCCGACACCCTCAACCAGGAAAACCCGCGCAGCGGTGCCGCTATCGCAATTCTCTTGCTCAGGGTCAGGACCCATTGATCCCACCCGTTCAGCACGGAAAAATGCGCGAGATTAGAGGTTTGCCTTCCGAAGGCACGACTGGCCGTCATGGCGAAGAAGGCACGCCACTGAGATCGTGCATTTTTCCGTGCCCGTCGCCCCAAAGGGGCGCCGCATTCCTCTGGCACGCCTTCGGCGTGACGGGTTCGCCGGATTTCGCGCCTGCCAGCGTCTTATAGCTTTGAAATAGAACCACTATTCCAGCAGCTATACTCCTTGTCAGACACGAAATCTGGCGAACTGAAAGGGTGGGATCAATGGGTCCTGACCCTAACACCCAAGCCAACGCTTCGAGGCTAAAGCCGGAGTGTTAAGCCGTCCCCACCTTGCGCCAGGTATCTGGAGTGTGTCGTCTGAGCCGATCCATAATCTGTGCAGTTTGACCGACTGGGACAATAACAACTTCAGGGTCCGCCCACCACTTTTGCAATGCTTCCACTTTGTTCAAATGCCAGGGCCCCCTTCGCAGCCCGTTTCATTGAAGGCGACATCGGCCTCGACATCGGGCTCATTGCCGAGCGCCGGTGCGACTGCAATTAAGACGAGCATGGCGACAACCAGCATGGCAAAGCGTATGCGCGCCGCCCCCTCGACAACGTTGACGATGGCTTTAACCATCGTTTCTGCCTCCAGAGAGCGGGCCCGCGATGCGGCGCAATTCGAGGATCACGGCCCCGAGCGCGATCAGCATCGCACTCTGCAAAAGCCCTTGGTTGAATGCGTCTTCGATCTGGATTTCGACCACAGTGAGACCGGACCTCTCGTAGACAGTGAGGGCGATGGCAGTGACCAAACTCCACGCGCCCCGGGCAATCACACCGATCCCGGTCGTTAGCCCCAGAAAGTCGCTGAACCGTTTCATCAGGCGGTTGAAAAGGCTCTCTTCGGCGCGTTCCTCAGCCAGCTCTTTCTTTGCAAAGGCGGTCATGTCATGCCCCCTTTCGTCGTTTCCCCGCGAGAATACCTTTCGCCAAACCATGCGCTCCGGCCTCTCCATCACCGCAAACGAAAGCCATCACGCCCAACACCGACAGACCAAATGCCCATCCCCTCTTGTCAGCCCCAGACGATCCGCCGATACCACGGGTGCGCACGCCGAACGACCAGCCAAAGGACCGGACATATGCCAAAGCTCCGACACGCTCACCGCATCCGTCCGGCGGGTGTCACCCCATGATGCCCCTCGCCGAAATGGCCGATGCGGTCCTGCGCACCGCTGACGGGCGCGCTAAAACCGCACTGTCGCGCAAGCTGGCCGCCGACTGGCGTGCTGCGCGTGCAGGCGGTCAGACCCCCGAGATTGGCACCGCCACGCCCCCAACGCATCCCGCCCGGCCCGCCGCGCCCGACCTCCTCAGCCCCCGCGACGTGCCCCGCCGTCGCCCCGGCAGCCCGCAGGGGCGTATCGCGCTGTTGCACGCCGTGGCCCATATCGAGCTTAACGCCGTCGACCTGCACTGGGACATCATCGCCCGCTTCTCCCATATCCCCATGCCCATGGGGTTCTACGACGACTGGGTGAAGGCGGCAGATGAAGAATCCAAGCATTTCAACCTGATGTGCGACTGTCTGGAAGAGCTTGGCAGCCACTACGGGGCGCTTCCCGCCCACGCTGGCATGTGGCGCGCCGCCGAAGACACCGCAGACGATTTCATGGGCCGCCTCGCCGTTGTCCCCATGGTGCTCGAAGCCCGCGGGCTCGACGTCACCCCCGGCATGATCAATATCTTTCGCAAGGCAGATGCCGCCTCTGCCGTTACAGCGCTTGAGACCATCTATGCCGAGGAGGTCGCCCACGTCGCCTATGGCTCAAAATGGTTCCACTTCCTGTGCGGGCGCGACAACCTCGACCCCAAAGACGCGTTTCACGAACTGGTCCAGCGCTACTTCCACAGCCCCCTCAAGCCCCCCTTCAACGAGGAGAAACGCGCCGAGGCGGGCCTGCCCCCGGATTTCTACTGGCCCCTCGCCGTCGCAGACTGAGACGTATGGTCTCGGTGCGCGGTTTTCCGCCCATGCTGACGCAATTCAGCATCGCTCCGCCTTAGAACGCGACGACACACTTTACGCCCCGCGCGCGTAACTTTATGCACAGGCCCCAAGGCGTCGTGTTGGGGATCCGAGCGCCGCGATTGGGATGGGACAAGGGACGAGCGTTTTGCGGACACGCCTGGCGATCAAGTGGCACGATGTTCTGGAAAGGTATTTTCCCGAACGGCGCGTCTTCCTCAAATCGGACAATGACACGCGGTTCATCCGCCTCCGACCCGGCACCCAACTCATCGCCTTTACCGGCAGTTCCTTCCTCGTCGCCTGGGCCATCATCGCCACCGCCATCCTGCTCATGGACAGCATCGGATCGGGCAACTTCCGCGAACAGGCCAAGCGCGACCAACGCACCTACCAGGCCCGCCTCAACGACCTCGCAGGCCAGCGCGACGCCCGCGCAGAAGAGGCACTCGCCGCCCAACAACGTTTCAACGCCGCGCTCGAACAGATCTCCGTCATGCAGTCCGAACTGCTCGCCTCCGAAACCCGCCGCCGCGAACTTGAGACGGGGATCGAGGTGATCCAGGCCACACTGCGCGGCACCATGCAGGACCGCGAGGCCGCCCGCACCCAGCTTGCAGCCCTCGAAGAAAAGCTGGAATCAGGCGGCACCGCCACCGCGCTCGCCGCAAGCACTGGTGGCGCGCCCCTAGGTTTCGTGGCCGAAGCACTCGCCAGAACCGCCGCCGAACGCGACAAGATCGAACAGGACGCCCAGGATGCCCTGCTCGCAGCCGACGCCATGGCCACCGAAATCGCGCTGATGCGCGAACAGAACGACCAGATCTTCCGCCAGTTGGAAGAGGCGATGACCGTCTCGGTCGAACCGCTGGACAAGATGTTCCGCGCCGCGGGCATGCCCACCGACCGCATCATCGAACAGGTGCGCCGCGGCTATTCCGGCCAGGGCGGCCCGCTCACCCCGCTCAGCTTCTCGACCCGCGGCGAAGAACCCAGCCCCGACACCCGCCGCGCCAACCGCATCCTCAACCAGATGGACACGCTCAACCTCTACCGGATCGCCGCGCAAAAGGCGCCGTTCGCCACGCCGGTCAAGGACGCGTTCCGCTTCACCTCGTCCTTCGGCTTCCGCCGCGACCCCAAAACCGGGGGCCGCCGCATGCACAAGGGCGTCGATTTCGCCGCCTCGCTGGGCACACCGCTTTATGCCACCGCCGACGGTGTGGTCACCCACGCGGGCTGGCAGTCGGGCTATGGTCGACTTGTCAAAATTCAACATGAGTTCGGCATCGAAACCCGCTACGCGCACCTTTCGCGACTTCGCGTGAAAGTTGGCCAAAAGGTCTCGCGCGGGGATCGGATCGGTGATATGGGGGCTTCCGGACGGGTCACCGGCGTGCATCTGCACTACGAAGTCCGCGTCGGCGGAAAAGCCGTCAACCCGATGATCTATATCAAGGCAGCCAACGATGTTTTCTAAGAGCAAAATCAACGATCCCGCGCCCGGCAGCGACGCGGCAAAACCCGCGGCACCGGCCGCCCCTGCCCCCGCAGCCCCAAAACAGCAAAGCGAATTCAAGGCCAGCGCGCCCAAAGCAAAGCCGCCCGCCTCGATTCTGTCCGCTGACCTGCACGTCACGGGCAACATGAAAACCACCGGCGACATCCAGGTCGAAGGCACGGTCGAAGGCGACATTCGCGCCCACCTGCTCACGATCGGTGAAAGCGCCACGATCAAGGGCGAAGTCGTTGCCGATGACGTCGTGATCAACGGGCGCATCGTGGGGCGCGTGCGCGGCCTCAAGGTGCGCCTGACCTCGACCGCCCGTGTCGAAGGCGACATCATCCACAAAACCATCGCCATCGAATCCGGTGCACATTTCGAAGGCTCCGTGCAGCGTCAGGACGATCCCCTGAACTCCGGTTCCAAGCCCAAGCCGCAGGCCGCCCCCGCCGCCCAAAACGGCTAAGGCCACAAGAACATGTCAGACACACGGGCGCCCCAGACCACTGCGGCGCCCGTTTTTCATGCCGGGTTTTGCGCCGAACGCAGCCGCCCGTTTTTACTGGTGGCTGCCGTGCTCGCGTCCGCTCTTGGCATTATCGACGGCACCGTTGTGGCCATCGCTCTGCCCGCCATGCGCGACAGCCTCGGTGCCGGGCTGGTCGAGGCGCAGTGGATTCACAACGCCTATATGCTCACCCTGTCGGCCCTGATCCTCGTGGGTGGTGCGATGGGCGACAGGTTTGGCTTGGGGCGCGTGTTTGGCATCGGCATCGCCCTGTTCGTGGTGGCATCCATGTTCTGCGCCCTGTCGCCGACACCGCTGTTCATGATCATCGCCCGCGCGGTCCAGGGCATCGGGGCCGCCATCATGATCCCCGGCTCCCTCGCCCTCATCGCCCGCGCCTATCCCCGCGACAGCCGCGGGCGCGCCATCGGCATCTGGGCCTCAGCCACTGCGGTCACCACTGCCGCCGGTCCGATCATCGGGGGGCTCACCCTGACTGTGGGCGGTCCCGAGATGTGGCGCTGGATCTTCGCCATCAATCTCCCCTTGGGCGGCGTGGCACTGTACCTCCTCTGGCGACACCTGGCCGAGGACCCGACACGGGACGAGGCCCGCATCGACCTCCCCGGAGCACTCACCGCAACGCTTGCCTTGCTCGCCATCGCATGGGGTCTGACCGCACTGGAACACGGGCAAAACGCCCTTCTGTGGCTCAGCGGCGGTGTGGCGATGCTCTTGGTGTTCCTCTGGACCCAGGCACGCAGCGATCATCCGATGATGCCCCTGTCGCTCTTTGCCTCTCGTCCGTTCTCCACCGCCAACGCCCTGACATTCACGCTCTATGCCGGGCTGTCGATCATGTTCTTCTTCATGCCCATGACCTTCATCGCCGGGTGGGGCCAAAGCGAGATTGCCACATCCGCCGCCTTCGCCCCCATGTCCGTTTTCATCTCTCTCCTGTCAGGGCGCGCCGGGGCCTTGGCCGACCGCATCGGCCCCGCGCCCCTGCTCTTTGGCGGCTCGCTCGTCGTGGCCGCGGGCTATGCCTCCATGGCGATCCTCGCGCCCTACCAGAATTTCTGGGGCCACATCCTGCCTGCCATGTGCCTCGTTGGTCTGGGCATGTCCGCCGTGGTCGCGCCGCTCTCCACCGCCGTCATGGGTGCTGTGGACGAAACGCAATCCGGCACGGCGTCCGGCATCAACAACGCGGTGACGCGCATGGCGGGGCTGATCTCCGTCGCCGCCGTCGGCGGCGTTGTCGCAGCTCTTTACGCGGGCGCCGGCGGAACGGCCAGCTTCGGCATAGAAAGCGACAGCGCGGGCCACGGCGCGGCCATGACCGCCGCTTTCGTCGGCCTCGCCTGGATCGCCACCGCTTTGTCCCTGATCAGCGCGGGGCTGGGGTGGCTCACGCGGGTGGCTCCGGCGCAGTAGTCGCTCACGGGTGTGCACACCGGGGGTGTGAACGCGACGCAGACGCTGCTAGTCCTGACGCCGGTTCATAAGAACAAGGTCACGGCGACACATGCGTCTGCAAGACATCGACAGCCTGCGCGGCCACCCCCGGCTGAGCCGCGCCCGCATAAAACCAGAGTGGCTCTATACCACGCAACGGCACCCCATCTATTGGCATCACATCGCCAAAAATGCCGGGACATTCATGAAGCATTTGATGTACCTGCTCGATCACGACACGGCGCTTGATCACACGGGCAAGCTGCACGACTGGGACGCACACCTCGTCCGCGCAACCCATGTGTCGCGCGATCAGCTGGACACGCCGCCCTACGGGTTCATCGTGCTGCGCAACCCGTTCCAGCGCTTCCTGTCGGTCTATTTTGACAAGGTCTATGGTCCTGGCGGTCAACCGCGTCCGGGGATAGGCCGCGCGTTCTTTCAGTCCAATTCGATTGATCGCAGCCCCGATCTCGAAGCAGCTGGGCACATTGAAAACTGCCTGAAGCTTGCGCATTGGACGGCGGACAACATCGCTGGACGGACCCGCACCGCGCCAAACTGGCATCTCGTGCCGCAGCTTCATCAGGTGGCACAGGTCTATGACCTGAATTTCCGCGCGCTGACGGTCGAGCAGCTTGACTGGCAGCTCACGCATCTGCTGTCGGGCCTGATCCCCGATATCGCCGATCGGATCGCCCGCGTCCCCGATCGCAACAGCGCAGATCGCGCCATACGTCATCAGGATATGCTGGTGCCCGACCTCAAATCGACGTTGAAGCAGATTTACGCAGATGATCTCGCAACGTTCCGCGAAGCCCGCGCGTTCTGGCGCGCCGAAAAAGGGGGCATCGCGGGTTAGCCAGCGATGTCGTTGAACCACTCCGGAAACAACCGCATTAACGGAAATTCAACCTTCGATAATGTGCAGGTAAGGTGAAGATCACCCGTCAACCCATTGCGCCGAAAGTAAAAAAGGGCGCGAAAAAACGGCGCCCTCCGATTTTGTCCCCGCGGGGACAGATTTTCAGTCGGTCACACTGACCTTGGTCATCACATCCGGTTGGCCCGTGATCGCACCCGACAGCGGGTTCCCCCGCTTGATCTGGTCGAGCACGTCCAGCCCGTCCGTGACGCGCCCTACGACGGTGTATTGCCCGTCCAGAAACGGCCCCGGAGCGAACATGATAAAGAACTGGCTGTTGGCACTGTTGGGGCTCTGCGAGCGCGCCATGCCGACCACACCGCGGTCAAAGGTGATGTCCGAAAACTCCGCCGGAAGATCGGGCTGATCCGATCCCCCGCGCCCCGCCGCGCGGGCGTCGTAGTCGGCGGTGGTGTCGCCAAACTGCACGTCTCCGGTCTGCGCCATGAAACCTTCGATGACGCGGTGAAAGGCGACGCCATCGTACTCGCCGCCTTCCGCGAGCGCGGTGATGCGGTCGACATGTTGTGGCGCGATGTCTTCAAGCAGGTCAATGGTGATGGTGCCGTTCGCCTCGCCCGTCACCTCGATCTCAAGGCCCGATGCAAAGGCTGTCCCCGCGGGGACAAGCAGGATGACTGCGAGAAGGTTACGCCACATCGGCGGCCACCTTGACGCTGATCATCCGGTCGGGCTCGGCGGGGGGTTCGCCGCGGGTGATGGCGTCCACGTGCTCCATCCCGTCAACGACCTGTCCATAAACGGTATATTGACCATTCAGGAAATCGTTGTCCTTGAAGTTGATGAAAAACTGCGAATTTGCGCTGTCGGGATTGGCCGAGCGCGCAGCACCAAGGCTGCCACGGGCGTGCGGGATCTTGGAGAACTCGGCCGGAACGTCGGGCTTGTCCGACCCGCCGGTGCCCGCCATGCGGATGTTAAACCCGTCTTCCATGTCGCCGTGCTGCACGTCACCCGTCTGGGCCATGAAGCCGTCGATCACGCGGTGAAAGGCGACGTTGTCATACTCACCGGCGCGCGCCAGTTCCTTCATGCGCTCCACGTGCTTGGGGGCCACGTCGGGCAGCAACTGGATGGTGACGGTACCGCCCTTCAGTTCCATCAGGATCGTGTTTTCGGGGTCTTTGATCTCGGCCATGCGTGCCTCTTTCCATTGGTTTGCGCACTTACCTATGCCGGAGGGCACCCGGGGACAAGCCACCCGGTTGACCCGGCGGACATTTGCCGCGATGCAAGGGCCACACCAAGGGCAAAGGAGTGCACAAGATGGGCTGGAAATCACTCGACGATATGGACCTTGCGGGCAAGCGCGTGCTGACCCGCGTGGACATCAACGTGCCCATGGAAGACGGGCGGGTGACGGACGCCACGCGGATCGAGCGGATCGTGCCGACCATCGCAGACATCCGCGCCAAGGGCGGCAGTCCGGTGCTGCTGGCGCATTTCGGTCGCCCCAAGGGACAGCCCAACCCGGAGATGTCGCTACACCATCTGGTGCCCGCGCTCGAAGATGCCTTTAACGCTTCGGTCACCTTTGTGGAGCGGCCCAACCGGGAATGGATCGACGCCCAACCCGGTGATGCGATCATTCTGGTGGAAAACACGCGCTTTACCCCGATGGAAGAGGCGAACGACCCGCAGATGGCGCAGTTCCTTGCGACCCTCGGCGACGTCTATTGCAATGATGCGTTTTCGGCGGCGCACCGGGCGCATGCGTCGACCACCGGTGTGGCGCATCTGTTGCCTGCTTGTGCAGGCCGGTTGATGCAGGCGGAACTGGAAGCGCTGGAAGCGGCGCTGTCAAACCCCAAGCGCCCTGTAGGCGCGGTTGTGGGCGGGGCGAAGGTGTCCACGAAACTCGACCTGTTGCAGAACCTTGTGAAGAAGATCGATGTGCTGATCATCGGTGGCGGCATGGCGAACACGTTTATCGCAGCCCAAGGCGCCGATCTGGGCGCGTCGCTGCAAGAGGCGGACCTGCACGACACCGCGCGCGAGATCATGGCAGCGGCAAACGAGGCCGGGTGCACGGTGATCCTGCCCACGGACGGGCGCGTCGCCACGGAATTCAAGGCAGGGGCGGATCACGAGGTGATCGCTTTGGGACCGGACACGAAACTGGGCAGCGACCAGATGGTCCTGGATGCAGGTGACGACGCGGCGGAGACCATCGCACGCGCGTTTGACGATTTGGAAACCCTGATCTGGAACGGCCCGCTGGGGGCGTTTGAAATCCCGCCCTTTGATGCCGCGACAGTTGCGGCGGCCAAGGCGGCAGCGGCGCTGACCAAGGCGGGCAAGCTGGTCACAGTTGCCGGTGGTGGCGACACGGTGGCGGCCTTGAACCAGGCCGGTGTTGCGGGGGATTTCACCTATATCTCGACCGCGGGCGGTGCGTTTCTGGAGTGGATGGAAGGCAAGGACCTGCCGGGTGTGGCCGCTTTGACCCGCTGATCGCGCCAAACCGTTGGCGTTGGGCCACCCTGCCCCCATATGTGTGCGTATTGAAAATTCACATGCGGGGATCATCACATGGCTTGGACACTTATCACGGGCGCATCCGAAGGCTTGGGCGTAGAATTTGCCCGCATCGCGGCCAAGGAAGACCGAAACGTGATCCTGGCGGCGCGGTCCAAGGACAAGCTGGACAAGGTCGCTGATGAGGTCCGCGGTCTTGGCGTCGAGGCCGTCGTGATCCCGGCGGACCTGTCCAACATGGATGAGGTCGACCGGCTGTGGGCCGAAGCGACGGACGGGCGCGAGATTGATGTGCTCGTCAACAATGCGGGCCTTGGGTACAACGGCCCGTTCGAGGCCGGTCAGGGTTGGGACCGGGAATTGGCATCCATCAATGTGAACATGCTGGCACTGACGCGGCTGATGAAACTGGCGATCCCGCATATGCAGGGCCTTGAAAAAGCGCGTATTTTGAACGTGGCATCGGTGGCCGGGTTCACGCCGGGGCCGAATATGGCAGTGTATCACGCCACAAAGGCCTATGTCCTGTCACTGTCCGAAGCGGTGGCGGAAGAGTTGCGCGGCTCGACCGTGACGGTGACGGCTTTGTGCCCCGGGGCCACGGCCACAAATTTCTTTGACGATGCGGACATGGACGGTGTGCGTCTGCTGAAAATGTCCAAGCCCATGAAGGCCAAAGATGTGGCCGAAGACGGCTGGCTGCAATCGCGGATCGGCAAGCGGATTGTCGTGCCGGGCGGGATGAACAAGGTCTTTGCCTTTTTGCCCCGGGTCAGCCCGCGCGGCGTGACCACGCGGATTGCGGCGCAGATGATGGGCAAACACTAGCCCCAAGTGTTTGAGTTTCTTTTGCCTTTGTAAATAAAGGGATTCACAGGTGTGGCCATCTGTGGCATAGTCCCCAAAACCGCCCCAAAGAGGCGGGACCAAAGGCAGTGATCCATGACCCGTACCGCGCGCCCCGCTTTGGGCACCTTTATCTTTTTCTCTGTCGCGTTTGCGTTGGCGACCTATTTCACCTTTGCCGCCGTGCAGGGGGATTTCGGGTTGTTCCGGCGTGCGGAAATTCAGGCCGAAGCGCGGGATTTGACGCGCCAGTTGGATGACGTGCAGGCGCAGGTTTCGGAGATGGAGAACCTGACCAGGCGGCTGTCGGATGACTATCTGGATCTGGATTTGCTGGACGAACAGGCGCGCAGCGTGTTGGGCATGTTGCGCAGTGACGAGATCGTCATTCGCTGAAGTATCAATAAAACAAGGGCTTTTGGTGCAAGTTGCCGTTGCGGCAGATTGACACTCGCGCTGGGGAACCGAATCCTGTATCGGATAGTTTAACGCTAAACTATTCCATTTATGGGAGGGCGCCGTATGGCCGCGCGCAAAGCCGCAAAGAAACCGAATGTGTCCGCGGAGGAGCTGAAAGGCTATTACCGCGACATGCTTTTGATCCGCCGTTTTGAAGAAAAGGCGGGTCAGCTTTATGGCATGGGTCTGATTGGTGGGTTTTGCCATCTGTATATCGGGCAAGAGGCGGTTGTTGTGGGCCTTGAGGCCGCGGCGGAGGACGGCGACAAGCGCATTACCTCCTATCGCGATCATGGCCACATGTTGGCCTGTGGCATGGACCCCAACGGTGTGATGGCCGAGCTGACGGGCCGCGAGGGCGGCTATTCCAAGGGCAAGGGCGGGTCGATGCACATGTTCTCGAAGGAGAAGCATTTCTATGGCGGCCACGGCATCGTTGCGGCGCAGGTGCCGCTGGGTGCGGGCCTCGCCTTTGCGGACAAGTACAAAGAGAATGGGCGTGTCACCTTTACCTATTTCGGGGATGGGGCGGCGAACCAGGGTCAGGTCTACGAGGCCTACAACATGGCTGAGCTGTGGGACTTACCCGTTATTTTTGTCATTGAAAACAACCAGTATGCGATGGGCACGTCGACCAAGCGGTCGACCAAGTCGCCCAGCTATTGGGAGCGTGGGGCCGCCTATGGCATCCCCGGTGAAGAGGTGGATGGCATGGATGTGCTAGCGGTGAAGGCTGCCGGGCAAAAGGCGGTGGAGCACTGCCGCGCGGGCACGGGCCCCTACATTCTGGAAATCAAGACCTACCGCTATCGCGGGCATTCGATGTCCGACCCGGCCAAGTACCGCACCCGCGAGGAAGTGCAGAAGATGCGCGATGAGCGTGACCCAATCGAGGCCGTGCGGTCCATGCTGCTGACCGGCAAGCATGCCAGCGAAGATGACCTGAAGGCCATCGACAAGGAGATCAAGGAGATCGTGAACGCCAGCGCCGAGTTTGCGAAGGAGAGCCCGGAGCCCGCACTTGAAGAGCTTTGGACCGACATCTACGCCGAAACGGCGCCGCAGAACGCGTAAGGGGAGCAAGACACATGGCAACCGAAATTCTGATGCCCGCCCTGTCCCCCACGATGGAGGAAGGCACGCTGGCAAAGTGGCTGGTCAAAGAGGGCGATACGGTGTCGTCCGGCGACATCATGGCCGAGATCGAGACCGACAAGGCGACGATGGAATTTGAGGCCGTCGATGAAGGCATCGTCGGTAAGATCCTGATCGAGGAAGGCACCGAGGGGGTCAAGGTGAACACTCCCATCGCCGTGCTAATCGAGGAAGGCGAGAGCGCCGACGACATCGAAACATCAAGCGCCCCTGCCCCCGCCGCGCTGAACGGCGAGGAAGGCAAAGCGGCATCGCCTGCCACCGCCTCCACCCCCGACAGTGCGCCAGCCGCGCCCAAGGTCGACAATAGTCCCGACTGGCCCGAAGGCACTGCGATGAAGGAGCAGACGGTCCGCGAAGCATTGCGCGACGGCATGGCCGAAGAGATGCGCCGCGATGACACGGTGTTCCTGATGGGCGAGGAAGTCGCCGAGTATCAGGGCGCTTACAAAGTGTCCCAAGGGTTGTTGGACGAGTTCGGCGCCAAGCGCGTGATCGACACGCCTATTACTGAGCACGGCTTTGCCGGGATTGGCGTTGGTGCTGCCTTCGGCGGTTTGCGCCCCATCGTCGAGTTCATGACCTTCAACTTCGCCATGCAGGCGATCGACCAGATCATCAACTCGGCGGCCAAGACGCTGTATATGTCCGGTGGCCAAATGGGTGCACCCATGGTCTTCCGCGGCCCCAACGGTGCCGCCGCCCGCGTGGGGGCTCAGCACTCGCAAGATTACGCGGCGTGGTACATGCAGGTACCCGGCCTCAAGGTGGTCATGCCCTACTCGGCCTCTGATGCCAAAGGGCTGATGAAGACGGCCATCCGCGACCCCAACCCTGTCATCTTCCTGGAAAACGAGATCCTCTATGGCCGCACCTTCGACGTGCCGGACATAGACGACTTCATCGTGCCCTTCGGTAAGGCCCGCATCTGGCGCGAGGGTGAGGACGTCACCATCGTGTCTTTCGGCATCGGCATGCAATATGCGCTGGAAGCGGCGGACAAGCTGGCAGAGGACGGCATCAGCGCCGAAGTCATCGACCTGCGCACCCTGCGCCCGATGGACACTGGCACAATCATCAATTCGGTGATGAAAACCAACCGCTGCGTGACCGTGGAAGAAGGCTGGCCGCAAGGCTCCGTCGGCAACTACATCAGCTCGGTCATCATGCAGGAGGCGTTCGACTACCTGGATGCGCCGGTCATCAACTGCACCGGCAAGGATGTGCCGATGCCCTATGCCGCAAACCTCGAAAAGCACGCGCTCATCACCACCGCCGAAGTGATCGAAGCCTTCAAACAAGTCACCTACCGCTAAGGAGCGCAGACATGCCGACAGAAATTCTCATGCCCGCGCTGTCTCCGACGATGGAGGAAGGCACGCTTGCGAAATGGCTGGTGAAAGAGGGCGATACGGTGTCGTCCGGTGATCTGCTGGCCGAGATCGAGACCGACAAGGCGACGATGGAGTTTGAAGCGGTCGACGAAGGCACCGTTGGCAAGATCCTCGTGGCAGAAGGGTCCGAAGGAGTGAAGGTCAACACGCCGATCGCCGTGCTTCTAGAAGATGGGGAAAGTGCTGACGATATTGATCAGAGTTCCGCACCGCAGGAAAAAGCCAGCACCGAAAAGGCAACCACGGTGTCTGACGCAGCAGCCCCGGCGACGGCCAATGATCAAGGAAGCACCGATGCAAAGCCTGCCCCCGCAGCGCCCAAGGGTGGCGATGGCACGCGAATTTTCGCCTCCCCTCTCGCCCGTCGTATTGCGGCGCAGAAGGGCTTGGACCTAAGTGGGATCAAAGGCTCTGGACCACATGGGCGCGTTATCAAAGCCGATGTGGAAAAAGTTGAGTCAGCACCTGCGAAAGAGACTGCGACAGCGCCTACAACAGCCACGCCGTCCGCGCCCGCCGGGCCGTCTGCTGATACGATTACCAAGATGTACGAAGGACGGGATTTCGAAGAAATCAAGCTGGATGGCATGCGCAAAACCATCGCCGCGCGTTTGACCGAGGCAAAACAGACCGTTCCGCACTTCTATCTGCGCCGGGACATCAAACTGGATGCTCTGATGGAGTTCCGCGGCACTTTGAACGGTCAACTGGCAGACCGTGGGATCAAATTGTCCGTCAACGATTTCATTATCAAGGCCTGCGCCCTTGCCTTGCAGCAAGTACCGGATGCGAATGCTGTTTGGGCGGGTGACAAAGTATTGAAACTGACGCCATCCGATGTTGCCGTCGCTGTGGCCATTGAGGGCGGGCTTTTCACCCCCGTGCTGCAAGATGCGCACCAGAAGTCGCTTTCTGCCTTGTCAGCAGAGATGAAGGACCTTGCCGGTCGCGCCCGTGATCGGAAACTTGCGCCGCACGAATACCAGGGCGGCAGCTTTGCGATCTCGAATCTCGGCATGTTTGGGATTGATAACTTTGATGCGGTCATCAACCCTCCACATGGCGCGATCCTCGCGGTCGGTGCCGGCGTCAAGAAACCCATCGTCGATAAGGATGGAGAGATCGGCGTCGCGACGGTGATGTCTGTGACGCTGTCTGTGGACCACAGGGTGATTGATGGTGCTCTTGGTGCGCAGCTGCTCCAGGCGATCGTGGAAAACCTTGAAAATCCACTGGCGATGCTGGCGTAACAACATCTTTGAACACGAAAAAGGCCGGAGCACTGCTCCGGCCTTTTTCGTGAAACATTGATGATATGCGTTACTGATCTTTGCCAAGCATGTGGTTCATCGAAACGGCGGGTTGATCACAACCCGCCTCGCCCACGATTCGCGCGGGAATACCCGCGACAGTCTTGCACGCGGGCACTTCTTCCAGAACGACTGATCCGGCGGCAATACGACTGCAATTGCCAACTTTGATATTGCCCAGAACCTTGGCACCTGCGCCGATCAAGACGCCATCGCCGATCTTGGGATGGCGATCTTCCTCTTCCTTGCCGGTGCCCCCTAGCGTAACGGAATGGAGCATGGACACATTGTCCCCGACAACTGCCGTCTCGCCAATAACGATAGAGTGGGCATGGTCGATCATGATACCCTTGCCGATTCGCGCGGCGGGGTGAATGTCCACACCAAAGATCTCGGACACGCGCATCTGGAAGAAATAGGCCAGGTCCTTGTGGCCCTCTTCCCAAAGGAAGTGACCCACGCGATAGGCCTGCATCGCCTGATATCCTTTGAAGTAGAGGATGGGCTGTAGCAATCTGTGGCAGGCAGGATCACGTTCGTAGACGGCAACCAGATCAGCACGGGCCGCCTCGACCAAAGCCGGTGATTTGAGATAGGCCTCTTCCACGATCTCACGAACCACGACCATCGACATCTCGTTTGATGCGAGCTTGGCCGCTATGCGATAGGACAACGCTTTTTCCACGGATTTGTGATGCAAGATACAAGCATGAACAAAACCACCGATCAGCGGCTCGTCTGAAACGGCCTGCCTGGCTTCTTCGGTTATTTGGTCCCAAACCGGATCAATCGAGGCGATATTGGTGCGTAGCTCTGCCATAAGGTGCATCCTTTCGGGCTTTCTTTACCCTACATAAGATGCTTTCACCAAGTGCAAACCCGTGATGTGTCCCATCGCCAAACAAGATCGGTCCCCGCGTCACGCAACAAAAGATCAGTTAGATGTTGTCCCACGTCACCGATTTGAATGGTCCCGCGCCGTATCGTGCCGAGTTTTGAGCAACGGCGACATCAAAGCTCCCCGAAATCCCGTCCGCAGCCTGAGATGCAGTGTCATAGATCCATGACGGCTCCGCGACGACGGTCTCCCGGACAACCTGTCCCGATTGAAGAACCCTTACCGTGTAGCTCTCGGTATCTTCGCCCAGTGGCACATCTGGCAGGTCCCAATCATCTCCGTCGAGCCGCGTTCGACGTATCCAACGCGCAGCAACCCCGACTTGCGTGTCCGCTAGCCGCAAGTGCACTGGCGCATACGGCCGAAGTCCGTTGCCATTAAAGGCATGCGACACCTCAGTATAGGATGGGTCATCGTATCCGCGCTTGGCGGGACCGATACGATAGGTTTGCGATATGCGTCTCAATGCGCGCGACAATTCGACCTGCGAAGGCACGCCGTTCATCACGACAAACCATGAACCAGGCGGCCAAGCATCTTGCGCTGACGCCTCGGTTCCAGCCTGTCCGCGCAGACGGTTCGACAAAAGGTAGTGATCCGGGCCAATCAACTCGGCGTCTTGAAACTGGATCAACTCCCAGTTGTCAGGTGTGCCGTCGCCGATCGCGACCAGATTGCCACCGTTCAGCAGCGCGCGTTCAGATATAGACTGGAGCGTGCCATGGACCATTTTGACCTCAAGCGGCTCACCACGATCCAAAATGCCAGAGGCGGCGCGCGGTAGTGGTGCGCTCAGATATCCGATGCTCGACCGCGCGGCGACCAGTGAATTCAACACAAAGTCAGACTCGGTCGAGGATCGATAAACGGCCACACTTCCCGGCCAGGGTGTACCAGTCACGGCCAAGTATGGAGCGTGTTCAACTTCATCCCCGGTGATCAAAGGCAGATCCATAAACACAGAGGTCAGCGGAACCGGTGCAACAAACTCGCGCACACCGGCAAGCTCGTCCGATAAGTCCGACGGCGTGTATACCTCTGGCTGAATTCGAACTGCCTCCAAAAGCTGCATCTCGCCATGTTCCACGCGATCAACCCGATACAAACCCGAACCCTCGGTTTGGTCCGCTGCGACTTCAACAATGTCACCAGCGCCCACATCAATGAACGAAGGTGGCAGCGCCAGCTTGATCGCCTCGCGGGCAACCCGCGCTTCGGTCAGCCAGCGTTCGGCCACCTGGCGTCCTTCGGATCGCGTCAACGCCATGGCAATTTCACTCGTTGACACCGAATGGGTCGCATCATCCGGCAAGATCGCCTCTTCCGACAACACGTCAAAATTACCGTCGGTCTGCACAAACCGGATGCGCACGCGACCAGCCAGCTCCGCTTCGGATTCTCGGTTTTGTTCCAAACGTCCATCCAAATCTGGATGAACTGCAATGGCATCAGAGGGTAACGCAATGGATCCGCGCCCAGATCGCGACACAAAACGCAAAACGCCGTCGCGCTCAATCGCATCAAACGCAAAACGCAACATCAGCGGCTGCAACGCCCCCCGTCCGTCAGTCACATCGTCAACCACAAAGCCACGCACATATCCAAACAGCTCAGACGTATCATAGTGGAATAGACCCGAACGTTCACAAATCTCACCCACCACCGACGCCAAAGTCCGCGACGACGTACGCCCATTGATCCAGTGCCCTCGTGGGTAATTGCCGCCGTCCGACCACATCTCCAACGCATTCGGAAAAAACGGATAAGGTCGCGCGTCCCAAGCCCATACAAACGCGCGAGACATATCCAGCATAGGCCCATCATACTCGTTCGAAATCGGGTTGTTCGCAGGGTTCCGCCAATAGGAGTGCATCGCACGCAAGTACTGCTTCTGGATCAGATCATCGCGTGCCCCGTTCGAATATCTCGGCAAGCTGCTTTCGGACGATTTCTGATCGAGGAACTTGTTGGGTTCGTTGGTCCCTTTGTCGATCGCTGCACACCCAAGTTCGGTGAACCAGATTGGTTTTGATCCCGGCACCCACGCCGTTGGCAACGCGGCGCGCGCGCCACCAACCCGTTCGTGGTGGGCATTGCTCCACCAGTTCTTGATGTCCTTATATCGATAAATCCAAGGCTCTTGGTGCGCGCCATCGGTGATGGGTGTCCGGATTTGCGCATCGCGGGCCTCTTCAGAGCCATAATACCAATCAAACCCCTCCCCGCCCTCAATATTGGCACGCAGATAGTCAGGATTATAGATACTGCCCCAATCTGCGTCGGCATGCGCTTCCCCGTCCCGCCAGTCAGACAGCGGCATGTAGTTGTCGATGCCAACAAAATCGATGTTGTCATCCCCCCAAAGCGGGTCGAGGTGAAAGTAGCGGTCCCCTGACCCATCCTGCGGCTGATAGCCAAAATACTCGGTCCAATCAGCTGCATAGCTGATCTTGGTGTCAGTCCCCAGGATCAGGCGCACCCCAGCAGCCAGCGCGCGCAGTTTTTCAACGGCAACAAATCGATTTCCCGCCCCGCGTATTTGCGTCAGACCACGCAGTTCCGACCCAATGCAAAACGCCTCAACACCACCTGCCAACTTGCAAAGTGCTGCGTAGTGAAGAATGAAACGCGACAGGCTCCACTCATTCGGACCAGAGTAATGCACCTTGGATCCCACACTGAAATGCGCAGCCGTGACGGTCCCAAAGAATGCATCCACCTCAGCCTCTGCCTCCGCGGTGCCGTCCGGGGACCCCTCAACGCCCGGCGCCCGAGATAACGTGATACGGCCGCGCCAAGGCAGGTTCGGCTGTGAGTTTGCAGGGTCATAGGGGTTGGGAAGCGCGTTGCCAGTCAGTTGATCCATCAAAATGAACGGATAGAACATGACCTTCTTACCCGACGCGTTCATCGTCTTGATGGCCTGCACCACGGATGCATCCGCGGGGGTGCCCCCATAGATAGGTCTGTCGTCAATGCGCTCGATTTCAGGCACAGACTGTCGATTTGCCCCCGCGACAACCCAGCGCATGTTTTCGCCTTCAATGTCACCGCGTTCGACCTTTGGCCGAACCGTGCAGGACCCACACCGCAAATCGTTGCCAAACCACGACACGATCAGGGACACCGCTTCGCAATTCGGCACTTCAGCCGACAAGGCGTCTAGCGACACCACCATGTCCGGCTGCCCAGCGGGTGTATTGATATTCGCACTCCAGCGGCCACGGTTGCCGTTTACATAGTTCACCGGTGTCGTCGCCAAAGCATATTCGCCGGTGCCCGGCATCAACGCGACGGCTTTCACGGCCCGCGTAATCTCATCTTCCGCGCCGACCTCCTCCGGTTGCTCCGGGCGCACCACTTCGAACGAAAACTGCGGCACTCGGTTGCCAAACGAACCCAGTTCAAGGTCCTCGATCACCACATACGCTGTTCCGCGATAGGCCGGTACCAATCCCTGTCCTTCAATCGCCTCCATCAACGGATCGGGCAACTGATCCTGCGACCCGGTATAAACCCTCATATTCAGATCATTGATGGCCACCTCTTCCCCGTCAGCCCATACACGCCCGATGCGGGTCACCTCACCCTCGCACAAGGCCAGCGCCAAGCTGACCGAATAGCTGTATTCGCGCACTGTCGGGGTCGGCGCAGGTTTGGACCCCTTCCCGCCGCCACCACCGCCGCCGGTCACGGTCACCTTTTCCCGAAAATCCGAGGACCAGATCACCTGCCCCCCCAAACGCATCCGCCCATAAAGCTGCGCAATCGCCGCACCCTCACCCGAATTCGACAGACGAAACCGGTCGACCTTGCCGTGTTCGACCACGTCCGATCCCTGGCCCATTACGCGCTGATCGATCACCCGGCCCAGCGTGGCCCCAATCGCACGTCCGATTGCCACCGATGACAAGCCCAGCGCACTGCCGCCAATCGAGCCGCCAATAGCCGCGCCCGCGGCTGAAAGAACTACAGTCGCCATCAGCAGACCTCCCCAACTGGGAATTGAAACCGTGCAACGATCCGACGCGCCCAGGGCGCGCTTAAGGCGCTTTCGACAACACCGTGACCGCTATAGGCATGAACAAAGGATGGCGTATCACCAACCGCCACCTGAATGCCAAGATGCTTGGCCACTGACCCTGCCCGCATCCGAAACAGAATGATGTCTCCGACAGCCGCGTCTGCCCCGCTCTTGTCAATCAGATGGCGCAACGCCGCGCCCCACAGCTGCTCCTCGCCCTGAGGTTCGGACCAATCCATACTATAGGCGGGCGGGCGTTCGGGCTCCTCACCCATCACCGCGCGCCACACCCCACGGACCAGTCCCAGACAATCTGTACCCGCACCACAAGCGGCCATCTGATGTACGTAAGGTGTCCCAATCCAGCGCCGCGCCTCAGTCACGACCAACGATTTTTGCTCATTCATCGCAGGCTTCCCCCGGTGTTTGCACTGCCGGATGTGGGATAGGCCATCATCCAGTCATCGCTCGGCAGGTCAGGGAAACCCTGAAAGTTCAGAAGGTTGTTGAACTTCAGACGACATGTGTCGAACCGCTTGTCACATCCTACGGTCAACCGCAGTTGGTCTTCGGCACTGATCGGCGCGCGAATGGGCTCCCACAACTCGATACGGCGCACGCCCTCGTCAAACACGTCCCGCTTGACCATCCCCCACAACCCGGATGCGGCCCCTGACAGCACGTCAAGCCGCCCGCGCGCAAACCACGCAGGCTCAAACCCGTTCAACGCATCCCACTCAAAGACGCGCCCATTTGTAACGCGATCCGCAGGACCCTCATGACGGTAACCAGGTTGTTCCAGATCAAACCGACACGCGCCATCTCCCAGAACCGCCGTGCACGGCTTCTGGTAGATACGTCCCAGCGGGCGGTTCAACGCTTCTGTCAAACCACGCAATTCTGCATGGAACGCGCCGCCCGACCGCCGCAACTCACCGATCGTGCCGCGAAACTGCAACCAACGCACATCGGGGTCCGTCCAGTTCACCAGCCAGGCACGCACTTCGGCATTGTCAAACCGGCCTGCCTCGATCTCATCCTCGCGCACCGACACATCGCTCAGCGCGCCCAGCGCTTCGGTGTTGTCCACACTCAGACCTGTGCTTTGCACCAAAGCCGCCGCCGAGAGCCCGGTGTCAGCCTTGAACGTAATCCCGTCAAAGGTCAGTGGGGTGTCATGATCGGTAAATCCGAATGTCGTGCCATCCGTGCGCAGAATAGCCCAGGCGCGGCAAAGGGTGGTCACATCCTTGGCCGCATGGGCCAAAAACGCGTCGCTTTGTCCGCCCATCACACACGCACCTCGACAATGGGAACATTCGGCACCGTACCCGCCTGAAAACTGGCAACCGATGTCTGAATCTGATCCGTGTCGAACCGCACCAGCACGTCGAACTCGAACCCGGCGGTGATCTCTTCGTTTTCCTCGGGCGGATGCTGAAAGGTCACCTGCCCCGTGGCCAAATCGACCTCATAATCAACGCCTTCCTGCATCTCATCGCGCCCCAACCCGACACGGACCGTACCGGCGACCGGCTTCGCAATCGGGCGCGCGTAGGAAAAGTCACCCGACCGGTAGGTCTTGAGCAGTGGGAAGGTCGCGATCGCCCCGTCTCCCTTGGCAATGGTCTGATCCAGAAAGTCCGGGGGCGTGCTGGCGGGGCCGGATTTGAAATCCGCCCAATCCTTCCAACGGAATCCGTACATCTGCCCCATCCGCGCCTCGAAAAACGCAATCAGTGTCTCGACATCATCCAGCGACCGCATCCCCAGTCCCGCATCATAACGACGGCGCGAATGCGCCCAAGGCATGTTGCGCTCCTCGAACCCGTTGGCCAGCGTGACAACATCTGTCCGCCGCTCCGGCCCGCCAACCGAGCCAAAGCTCAGCGATGCAGGAAATCGAACCTCGTGAAAGTTCATGGTCTAGGCTCCCCTCTTGTCTTCAACGATTGCGCTGCGCGCGGCTCAGGGCGCGATTCATCTGGGCCGCGATCTGATTTTGTGATCGGGCAAAGCCCTGCACGTCCGGCGTGGTGATATTCATCACCACCGTCGGGCCACCCTGACCACCACCACCGCGCACGCCCAGCTTGCCATCGGGTCCGCGGGCCAATGGCATAATGGCCTCGGGTCCCGCCTCACCCATCACCCCCATACCGCCACGCATGCCAAAGGGCGTCGCCCCGCTGACCACGCCACCGGACGCAAAAGGCATCACCCGCCCCTGGCTGAACGGCGCACCATCCGCAAAGGGCAGGATGTTCTCGAAGAGGCTGCCAGCACCGGTGGCCAGCAGCCCGCCCACATGATCGGTGACCGGTTTGATCGCCGCGTTATATGTCGTGTTGATCATCGCATTGGCGACGGTATCCAACGCGTCTGACAGGCTCAGCCCGTCAAACACCAGCCCGTCAAAGGCCTTGCGCAACCCCCGCGACAATCCTTTCTCGAGCGTTGCCACATCCTTATTCGTCGCCGCCAGGCTCTCGCGCATCCGGCGCAACTCGCTATCGAACCCCGTGACCATGGCCGAAGTCGCATCTAACGTGACACGCAAGCCATCCGTATTCTCTTCAAGGTTCTCGATCTCGTCTCGGTAATCGGTCATTCCGGCTCCCCTTCCGACCTTTCATCCGGCCAGGCGGCCATCAGCGCGTCCAGGCCATCGCTCAACAGAGGTGCGGCCTGGCCAGACGTGCCCAGCATCATCTGCAATTCGGCAGGGGTCAGCGCCCAGAACGCCTCCGGCGTCAGGCGCAGCCCCTGCATCCCGGCCCGCATCAGGGCGGGCCAGTCCAGGGTCTTGCTCATGCCTCGGGCACCACAAACGCGCGGGCAATTAGCTCAGCCGCCGCACGGGCTGCCCCCATCGGGCCACCCGCAATCTCGGCATGATCCAGCGCGGCAGGATCAAACGACGCCCCGCCGCCAACCAGGCCAGCCTTCAGCACCGCCAACACGTCACCGCTCGAAAACCGGCCCTGTTCAAACCGTTCGACCAAAGCCACCAGCGACGGCTCCGCCAACGCCGCCTCAAGCCCCGCGAGTGCTCCAAGGGTCAGCCGCATCACACAGCTTTCGCCGTCGATCATCAGCGTGACCTCTCCCCTCCACGGATTGGTCATCAGGCCACCAGCGCGGTGAATGTCAGCGCACCAGCCGAGGCCAGCGACACCTCATAGGTCGCCTCACCGTTGTGGCCGCCGCTATACTCCAGCGACGTCACCTGAAACGGCCCCTCAACAATGCCGAAATCCGGGATGATCACCTGAAAATCCGGCGTCTCCCCGTCAAAGAAGATCTGGCGCGCCCGCTCATCCGTGCCCTCATCCTTGAACACGCCAGCACCGGTGATGTTGGCCGACCGCACACCGGCGCCCGCCAGCAGCTCACGCCACCCGCCCTGGCTCTCCAGGCTGGTCACATCCACGCTCTCGGCGTTAAAACTGACGCGCGTGGCCCGCAGGCCCGCAATCGTTTCGAACTGCCCGTCCGAGGTCATGTCGACCTTCAACAGCAGGTCCTTTCCGTTCTGAGCACCCATGGGTTTTCTCCGTTTGAATTGAAGGAATTAGTTGTCTTCGGTGCGCGCTCGAAATGTCAGATCAACGCGGCGGCCCGTGCCCTTGTCGATCCTCAGAGCGCGCGCCCTCTCGAAACGCAAGGACACCAACCGCCCGCGCTCCAGCGTCAAATCGGCATCGTGCAACACGTCACACACAGCGCCCGCGACCTCCTTGGCCGCAAAAAAACCGGGCGCATCGCTGACGACCGACAGGACAAAGCGGTGCATCGCGCCATCGCCTGTCTTGTCATCCGCCACCCGCACCGTTTCAGGGCCAAGGCTGATG
Source organism: Pseudomonadota bacterium (assembly GCA_039179785.1). Classification (GTDB taxonomy): domain Bacteria; phylum Pseudomonadota; class Alphaproteobacteria; order Rhodobacterales; family Rhodobacteraceae; genus Tateyamaria. Next base: position 61,962 of record JBCDEK010000006.1, read on the forward strand.
TACAGGCCCGGCAACGCACCGCTGGGCAACGCGTCATAGACAGCGCTGCCAACGGCACCAGACACCGCCGGATCCGACGCAATTGCGGCAAATACCGCGCTCTGCAAAGCCGCGGAAACAGCATAGGTCATATCGCGATCTCCTCGTCCGCCAGGCAGGTCAGATACCGGCCCTCAGGGTCGCGCTCGGACACGCTGCGAATGTGAAACAGGCGGCTACCATCCCGGAACCGCTGCTCCGGGATCGGGCGCTCGGGATGACCCACCGGGGCACCACGCACGACCACCTCATAAGGCACTGCCGACACCGGCGCTCCGGCCACGACTGTCTCGCGGCCGGTCCGGGCCTTGACCGCAGCCCACAGCACACCCAGCGGCGTCCAGCTCTCGGCATAGCCCCCCGCCCCGTCCGGCACACGTGCCGGGCTTTCCAATGTCAGGCGCCGGTTCAGGCGCGGCAGGCTCATCTCGCCCCCCCGCCCAGCCGGATCGGACGATAACGCTCGATCAGGCTGGTCACGCCAAAGGGCATGCAGCCCTCGCTCAGGTTCGTCTCATGCCGGAACTCGTAATAATGCGCCGCCAGCAACAGCACCGCCTGCCGCAGATCAGCCGGAATATCGACCCAGCCGACGCCGTAACCCGCAGTGAACGCCACCACCATGGCGCCCGCACGGGGGATCGTCGGCAGCGCAGACCCAACAGACCGCAACCGTGGCCGGTGCAAATCCCGCTCGGCCCAGAACTGATCGGCAGCAATCTCGGTCTCAGCCCCGGCTTGATCCACCAGCGACACAGCCGTGATCGCCAACAGCGGTGCCACCGGAATGGCAACCGCATTCACGCTCGACAGCGCGTTGACGGACAGCGCGAAATCCCGCTCGAACAGCACCTTGCCCGTGCGCGCCTCAATCGCGGCCACAGCCGCCCGCAAAAAGCTGACCAGCACCGCATCCTGCAGGCTGTCATCGCCAAACCCGCTGCCCAGACGCAGATGCGCCTTGAATTCCTCGACCGGCAGCGCTGCGTCAGGCACCGTGGTCTCTTCGCTCAACATCATGGAACATCTCCAGGAAAATTCTGCCCCTCGGCTCCAAAGGCCCGGGCGCGCGCCAGTCCGCGTTGCTCGGACGGAGGGGAGCAGCTAGACAACACGGCGCAGTTCAGCGCGCACCCGGAACCGAGGGCAGTTGCCCACCCCCGGCCACTCACGACTGCCCTTAGGCGGTCGCGAATTTCAGCAGCTTGATCGCGGCAAAGTCGCTCACGTCCCCGCCTACGCGCTTGGTGGCATAGAACAAGACATGCGGCTTGGCGCTGAAGGGGTCACGCAGCACGCGCAGGTCGGGGCGCTCGGCCACGGTATAGCCTGCGTTGAAGTCGCCAAAGGCAATGGCATCCGCACCGTTAGCAGCATCGGGCATATCCTCGGCGATCAGAACCGGATACCCCATCAGCGTCGCGGGCTGACCCGCGGCCAGACCGTCCGACCACAGGAAGCGACCGTCATTGTCCTTCAGCTTACGCACGATGCCCGCGGTCTTCGAATTCATCACGAACGTCGCGTTGGCACGGTATTCCGCACCCAGAGCATAGACGACATCGATGATCGCCTCAGCCGTCACATCACCGTCCACACCGGTGGGCACATAGCCAAGGTTGCCCCAGGTCCAGACATCATTGTCGACGGACGTGTGGGTCAGGAACCCCTTGGGCTTGTCAACACCGTCGCCGCCCACAAACGCCGCGGCTTCGGCGCGTGCGAACTTGTCTGCGATACGACCGGCCAGCCAGCCTTCGATGTCAAACGCGCTGTCGTCCAGCAGACGCTGCGACGCCTTGGGCAGGGCCGACAGTTCATGCAGCGGAATGGTGATGCGATCAATCGACGGCGTGTCGGTCTCGACCAGCGCGCCGCTCTCGGTCGCCCAGCCCGTGCCCACATCGGTGTGGTCCACCAGCACGTCATAGGATGTCGCCTCGACATTCACCACCGACGCGATCGAACGGATCGACGCGGTGGCGTTCAGAACCGATTTCACCGTCTCAGACGTTGCCGGATCAACCAGATACCCGCCATCCGAGTTCACCGCCGTGGACAGCGATTTGCCCTCCAGCTCCAGGCCGCGCAGGCCGTCATCCTCGCCCGAACGCAGGTAGGCGTTGAACGCCTTCTGATGGGGGGCACCCGCATCGACCGCACCAGCCAGAGGGGTGCGCGCCGCAGTCATGTTTTTCCGATCCAGCATGGTCAGTCGCTCTTCCGTTTGTTGAAGTTTGGTTTGCAGTTCGGCTTGGAAGCCTTTGAATTCCGTGACGAAACCCTGCACGGCTTCGGCCACGTCCTGGGCGGGGGACAAACCTTCCCCGGCCCGAGCCTTGATCTCGGTCTTGCTCATCAGCATGTCCTTGATGGTTGGTTGTGAAACGGCCCCGCGCTCTAGCGCTGCGCCAACTCCGCGCGCGCAGCCCGCAAGGCCGCCGCCATGTCGCGCAAATGTGCGTCCGCCTCCGAGGTCATCTCCTCGGCCTTGGCCGCCACCCGCGCACTGGGCAGCATCGGGAAGGTCACCAGCGACACCTCCCAAAGCTCCAGTTCCGTAAGGACCCTCTGGCCCTTGTCATTCTTCGTGGCCTTCACGGTGCGATATCCGATGGACAGCCCATCAATGGCCCCCGCCCCAATCAGCTCCGCCGCTTCCCGGCCCTTGGCAATGGACGGCAACAGCCGCCCTTTCACCCAAAGCCCCTTGGCGTCTTCCCGGACCTCATCCCACACGCCGATGGGAAAGGCCGGATCGTGTTGCCACAGCATCTTCACGTTGCGCCCCTCGGCAGCAATGGCCTTCAAAGACGCCGCATAGGCTCCCTTGCTCACCACATCGCCCCCCTGATCACAGGCCCCGAAAAGGCTCGCATAGCCCTCGATCACAGTGCCATCCTGCACCTCGACACCCTCGCCAAAGCGCGCAAATTTGGTCTCCAGACCGGTCTCTGCCTGCATCTGCCTACTCCTTCTCAATGCGGCCCACTAGTGGGGTATCGCCGCCATGATCGATTGAAACCCGGTCGCCAGAACCACCGCGACGACGCCATACACCGTCAACCACAACCGCTTCTCCAACCGCTCCATCAACACCTCCAACCGGTCCAACCGGCTGGAAATATTCGCAAAATGCACCTCGGTCAGCCGCTCATGCGCCTCCAACTTCAGCCCCGGCCCACAGGCAAACTTTTCCCAAAGCTTCGCATCATCCATCCGCACCCTCCTCGGCCACCGCAGGCAGCCCCAGCAAACGGCGCTTCTCCGCCACGCTCAGGAAATCGGCCCCCGCCACCCGCGCCCACTGCGCGTCACGCTCGGCGGACAAGGCAGGCACCTGATCCAGATCCGGGGCCAGCACCACATCCTCGCCCGTATGCGCGCCCAACCACTCGGCCAAGGTGGCGGCAACCCGCGTCGCCAGCGGCAACACGGTCAACCGATAAAACGCCCGGTTCGCCTCCTGATAATTGGCATAGGTCGCATCGCCCTGAATACCGAGCAGCATCGGCGGCACGCCAAAGGCCAACGCAATCTCCCGCGCCGCAGCCTCCTTGGTCTTCTGAAACTCCATGTCCGATGGCGAAAAGCCCATCGGCTTCCAGTCCAGACCACCTTCCAGCAACATGGGCCGGCCCGCATTCCGCGCCCCCGAATGGTTGGTCTCGATCTCACTCACCAACCGCTCATACTGATCCCCCGACAATTGCGATTGCCCGTCCGACCCACGATAGACAATCGCCCCCGAGGGCCGTGCCGCATTGTCCAGCAAGGACTTCGACCACCGCGACGCCGCCGTATGCACATCCAGCGCCATCGCCGCCGCCTGCATCGGCGAAAACCCATAGTGATCGTCTTGCGGATGAAAGCTCTTGATATGACAGATCGGGCTCACGGCACCTGTCGCATCAAACCGATGCTTGGCCCCGCCCACAGCATATTCATACGCCACAGGCCAGCCATCCGACCCAGGCACGACCGACATCCGATCCGACCGCAACACGTGCAGTTCCAACGGCGCGCCGCTCTCCCCGGCCACCGCCTCGACATAGGCATTCCCGGACAACAAAAGCTGCGCATAAAGCGCCTCCAACAGCTCCGCCCGCCCCTGCCCCGGATTGGGCCGCTTGATCAGCGACAATAACGGATGCGCCTCAAACCGCTGCTCGGCGTCCTGCAACACCAAGGGCAACGCCGCCGCGGCCTCAGCAATCAGCTTCACCGATCGAAACCCCACCGGGTTCCCCGAAAAGCCCGCCCGCGTCAACGACACCGCATCCCGCGGCGACCACGCCACACGGCCCCCCGTCTGCCAGGCCACAACCTTCCCCGTCGCACTCGCCTTCTGCTCTGGTACATCCGCCACAGCCCGGTTCCGAAAGAAATCAAACACGAAAGGTCTCCTCTTGATCCCATTGGGGCCGCCCGGCCCGCCATCCATTGAACGTCGTCCAAATAAAAAGGCGGCTCCAAACAGAACCGCCCACCGAACAGGGCGCAAACCCCGCTCTTTCATCTTGCCAGGAAAACTCCCCCCGGAGGGTCGTTCTCAACCGGGCCAGACCGCCACAATGGCGACCCGATCCTCTTCATTTCGCCAGATAAACCGCCCCCGGAGAACCGCTCACAAACGCCGCACACCGGGTCGCCGATACGCGTTCGCCGGTTCAATCATCAACTCATGCAAGGCCCACACCAGCGCATCCACCCGGTCGGGCGATCCCGCGCCCGCATATCCCGCCCGCGTCATCCGGCACATCTGATCCTCAAGCGGCCCCAGCCCCAAAGCATGGGTCACCCGATCCTGCTCGTACAAAGCCGCGACAGGCTCCGCTCGTGCCACCTTGCCCTTGCTGGCATGCACCGTCTTCAACGACACCAGCGGGTCCACGGCCCGGATCACCTCCGTGACCAACTGCCCGCCCTGGTTCACCTCGGCCACCAACCGGTCCGCACCATATGTGTCCATCGCCGCAATCGCCGCCTTGGCCCAGCCGCTGGGCCCGACGCCCTGCACCGTGCAATCGGCAATCACATGCGCCCGCCACTCCTGTGGTGGTCCGTCCATCGACACCCCCGCGACGATGATGCCGCAGGCGTCAGAGGAGCGCCCGGCACTCACCGCCTGGTCCAGCCCCACAACCACCCGGTCCAGCTTCGGCATCCGCTTGCGACGCACCGCATCCAGCATCGCCGTGGTCCAGAACGCCCCCTCCACATCCGTCAGCAACAGCCCGTCCAGCTCCTGCCGCCCCAGCCGCGTCCCGGCATAGCGGCGGTTGACCTCGGCCAGAAACGACTTCGCCAGATTGGCCGCATTGGCCTCGGTCGGCGCGTGGGTCGTCACCGTGGTCGGCTCGGCCAGCAAGTCCTTCAACACCTCCACATTGCGCGGCGTCGTGGTCACGCAGCACCGCGGATCGTCGCCCAGCCGCAATGCAAATTGCAGCATGTCCCAGGTCTCCTGCCCGCGCTTCCACTTGGCCAGCTCATCCACCCAGGCGCAATCGAACTGCGGCCCCCGCAACCCTTCCGGGTCATGCGCCGTGTGAATGGTCGCAATCGCCCCGTTGGGCCATTCCAGCCGCTTGCGGCCCGCATGAAAGGTGGGGCGCCGGTCCGTCGGGGTCACGGGCAATATCCCGCTCTGCCCAAAAATCATCACTTCGCGCACCTGCTCGATGGTCTCCCCCACCAGTGCCACGCGCTTGGCTTTCCCTGGGTCCAGCGGCATGGCCCCCTCGACCATCGACCGCACCCATTCGGCGCCCGCGCGGGTCTTGCCCGCACCGCGCCCGCCCATGATCACCCAGGTGCGCCAGTCATCCTCGGGGGGCAACTGATGCTCCATGGCCCAAAACTCGAACAAAAAAGGGAGGGCGCCAAGGGCGCCCTCCTCCTCCAACTCATCCAGAAACTGATCCTGCTGCTTGACAGTCGCGGAGGCGACCCAGCGCGCACCGAACTTCAAGCTTGGCAAAGTCGAGGTTGAGAGCGTATCCGTTCTGGACGATGCCGTCCCGGGCTTGTCGCATTTCGTCAAGCTTCTTCTCCATACCTTCGATGTTGCCAACAAGACGGTTCAACGCCGTCAATTGCTTGTTGACCTCAGTTTCCTTTACATCCTCCCCGGCTTCAGCCTCTTCTGTGAAGGCTTTGAAGTGCTTGCGCATTTTTGTCAGAGTGTCCTGCATCGAAGAGAACAGCTCCTCGTTGCGGGCCTCTCTGGCCTCCGGGGTAGTTACTGTCATATGAAATGACCTCTCATGCGTTGGATTGATCTCCGCACGAGCGAAACGAAAAAGCGACCACCGGGTCACCCCAGGGTCGCTTGCCCACTTCTTCTAGCTTGACACAAGTTATACGTGTGACCGTTCGCAAAGTCAAGCGAAATCGGTCGCAGTCAAATCCGCTAACCGTACGGTATAATTAACAAAATCCTACCCGAAGCGTTAAGATGTGGTAAACGCGCCCGCTAAGCGATTGACAACACTCAACAACCCTTGCGTGTCCCCGCGGGGACACTTGGCAAACTGGTATCATTCACACCGTAGGGCGGGCTTCAGCCCGCCAACTATCGCCCCTACCCGCCATCATTCTGATTGGCCCGCTCGGCCTCAATCTCCCGCCACCGCGCCACATTCCGGTTGTGCTCATCCAACGTCTCGGCAAACGCATGCCCGCCCGTCCCATCGGCCACAAAGAACACATAGGGCGTCTCCTCGGGCTGCGCCGCCGCCATCAGGCTCGCGCGTCCAGGGTTCGCAATCGGTGTCGGCGGCAACCCTTGGATGACGTAGGTGTTCCACGGCGTCGCCGCCCGCAATTCCGACCGGCGCAGGCCCCGGCCCAGCACACCCTGCCCCTTGGTGATCCCATAGATCACCGTCGGGTCCGTCTGCAGCCGCATGCCCCGGTTCAACCGGTTCACAAAAACCGACGCCACTTGCCCCCGCTCCTCAGCCACACCGGTCTCTTTCTCAATGATCGACGCCAGCGTCAGCAGCTCTTCGGGGCTTTCCAGCGGCAAATCAGGATCGCGCGCCTCCCAGGCCGCCGACACCCACAATTCCTGCTGTTCGGCCATCTGCGCCAGCACACTGGCACGGTCATCTCCGCTGCGCACTTCATAGCTGTCGGGTGCCAGCGCCCCCTCGGGCGGGATTTCGGCCACGTCGCCGTCCAGCACATCCATATTGCGCAGCGCGTCGACCACCTGCCAGCTTGTCACGCCCTCGGCCAGCGCAATCCGGTACCGTGTGTCGGCCTCGGCCCGCACTTCGGTGTATTCGGCGGGCGTCTCTTCCTCACCGGGCTGAAATTCGGCCACTTCCACAAACCGGTTGGTGCCCGGATCAAGCTCGCGCACCTGCGCGCTCAGCCGGCTCACCCCGATGCGATAGACAACTTCCGTCCCACACGTGCTCGCGCCCCCGCGGGTGACAACGTCCACGATCTCTTCCATTGACGCGCCCGGCTCGACCAGAAAACTCCCGGCTTTCAGCTCGGAAGTCTTGCCCTGATAATCGGCACCCGTCCGAAAAATCCAACCATGGGACACCGCGCCCTGCTCTTCCAGATCGGCGCTCACCCGGCGAAAGTTTGACCCGCGATCCACCTGCAAGCAAATGGCATCGGCCAGCGGACCAGAGCCCTCATACTCCCCCCGTCCCCACAGGATGATCCCGCCCACGACAAACAGGGCCACGATCAGAAATGTCAGCGCGTTCGAGGCGATGGATCGCCACATCAGCTGACCTTCCCAAAGATCACGCTGGCATTGGTGCCGCCAAAGCCAAAGCTGTTGGACAAGGCATAATCCACCTTGCGTTCCCGCTTGGTATTGGGCGCCAGATCAACGGATGTCTCAACCGCTGGATTGTCCAGGTTGATCGTCGGCGGACAGACCTGATCCCGGATCGCCAGGATCGAAAAAATCGCCTCAATCGCACCCGCCGCCCCCAGCAGGTGACCCGTCGCCGATTTGGTCGACGACATGGTCACATTCCCCGCGTGATCGCCCAGCAAACGCTCCACTGCGCCCAACTCAATCGTGTCCGCCATGGTCGAAGTACCATGCGCGTTGATGTAATCGATGTCGGACGGCTCCAGCCCCGCATTGCGCAGAGCGGCTTTCATGGACCGCTCACCGCCTTCCCCGTCCTCGGACGGCGCCGTGATGTGATAGGCGTCGCCCGACAGGCCATAGCCCTTCACCTCGGCATAGATCTTTGCGCCTCGTGCCACGGCATGGTCGTAGTCCTCAAGCACCACAATGCCCGCGCCTTCGCCCATAACAAACCCGTCGCGGTCCTCGTCATAGGGGCGGCTCGCCTTTTGCGGATCGTCGGCGCGCTTTGTCGACAGTGCCTTGCACGCGTTGAACCCGGCAATCCCGATCTTGCAGATCGCCGCCTCGGCCCCGCCTGCAATCATCACGTCGGCGTCGCCATGCTGGATCAGACGCGAGGCATCGCCGATAGCGTGCGCACCGGTGGAGCAGGCTGTCACCACCGAATGGTTCGGCCCCTTGAAGCCGTACTTGATGCTGACCTGACCCGAGATCAGGTTGATCAGTGCACCGGGCACAAAGAAGGGCGACACGCGGCGCGGTCCTTTCTCTTCCATCATCACGGCGGTGTTCGCGATGGAGTTCAGCCCGCCGATGCCTGACCCGATCAGCACGCCCGTGCGTTCCAGGCTCTCGGTATCCTCGGGCATCCAGCCTGAATCCTCGACCGCCTGCTGCGCGGCCGCCAACCCGAACAAGATAAAGGTGTCGACCTTCCGCTGCTCTTTCGGCTCCATATAGGTGTCGGCGTTGAACGTCCCGTCCGACCCGTCCCCGCGGGGCACTTCGCAGGCGTATGTTGTGGTCAGACCCTCGGGATCGAACTGCGTGATCGGACCCGCGCCCGACTGACCGTCCAGAATACGGCTCCAGCTTGCCTCGACCCCATCGGCCAATGGCGTCACCAGTCCAAGACCCGTCACGACAACTCTGCGCATCTGCTCATGCCCCTCATCAATTCTGGCTCGCCTCTTACCCCGCGCGCCGTGCCCTGTTCAAGTCCCGACGGGGTCGGTCAAACGTGCTGCGACGCAGCGTGGACAAGGGGCGCGCAGAACTTCGCCCAGAGATGCGTTTTTTGAAAAAACGCAAGCGCGACAGCGCCGCTCAGCGCGAGGGCAACCGTGTTTTTTGCAAAAAACACCCCTGCGCGTGATCAACGTTGCGGCGGAGATTTGCGCAGCTTCAACTGAACCGGCCCCGCGGCGTCCTCTGCCATCCTCATGTTGGCATATCCCAACTGATCCGCGATACGGACCGATCCGGTATGCGCGGGGTCGATCATGCAGACCAAGGGCCCAGTGACCACCCGGTCAAACCAGTCGTGCGCAGCTTGTGCCGCTTCGATCCCCAGGCCGCGGCCTTGCGCCTCGGGCGCCAGAACCCAGCCCGCTTCGGGCACGGAATCGAAATCTTCGCCCAAGCCCCGCGCGCCGTAGAAAAAGCCGACCTGTCCCACAAGCTGTTTGGACTTGTGATCCTCGATCCCCCACTGGCCGAACCCGGTGACCTGCCAGTGGCCTGCGATGGTCAGAAAGGATGTCCACGACGCGTCACGCGGCCGTGGACTGCCGCCGACATAGTGCGTGATCTCCGGCAGCGCCCATATCTCGGCGAAGCGATCAAATTCGCCCGGCCGCATCGCGCGCAAAGTCACTCGCGCCGTGTTGATCGTCGGCACATGTCTTGCCATGTCTGTTGTCCTGCCCGAACATTTTGTCTTTTTTCAAATCTTGTCCCCGCGGGGACACCAAAGGCAAGCATTCTTCGCATCGGCACAAAAAAACGGCGCTCTTTCGCATGAAAGAACGCCGTTTTGTCAGGCAGTTGCCCGGAAAACTTACGATGCTTTGGAAATGAAGCCCACTGCGTCGCCAAAGGTCTGGATGGTTTCGGCTGCGTCATCGGGGATCTCGATGCCGAACTCTTCTTCGAAAGCCATCACAAGCTCCACGGTGTCCAGGCTGTCTGCGCCCAGGTCGTCGATGAAGGAGGCGTTTTCGGTGACCTTGTCCTCGTCCACACCCAGGTGTTCCACAACGATCTTTTTCACGCGATCGGCGATGTCGCTCATATGACTGTCCTCATTCTGCCGGGGCAAATATGCACGCCCCCAAGTGGTGTCCCCGTGGATTTGGGGCTCTGGTCTTGCCCCCTTGGGGCGGTGAGACAACGGGCCAAAAGGCTGGTCCATTGCCGGAATCTGCGCCGCCTATAGCATATCCCGTTAAGATGGCAAGACGGCGCGTGTGGGTCTTGACCCCAGCGCCTACAACATGGCCATGCCGCCGTTGACGTGCAAGGTCGTGCCGGTCACATAGGCGGCTTCGGGGCTGGTCAGGTACAGTGTTGCGGCGGCAATTTCATGCGCTTCGCCCATGCGACCGGCGGGAATTTGCCCCATGATTCCAGTCTTTTGGTCGTCGGTCAGCTTGTCGGTCATGGCCGTGGCGATAAAGCCGGGGGCGACCGCATTCACGGTGATCCCGCGGCTGGCCACTTCGTAGGCGAGGCTTTTGGACATGCCGACCATACCCGCCTTGGAAGCGGCATAGTTCGCCTGACCGGGATTGCCCGTGGCCCCGACGACGGAGGAGATATTCACGATCCGGCCCCAACGCGCCTTCATCATGCCGCGCATCACGCCCTTGCACAGCTTGAAGGTCGAGGTGAGGTTCACGTCGATCACCGACTGCCATTCGTCATCCGACATGCGCATGAAGATATTGTCGCGCGTGATGCCCGCGTTGTTGACCAGGATATCGACCGCACCCATGGCTTCGGTCGCCTGTTTGGGCAGAGCGTCGACCGCTTCCGCGTCGCTCAGGTTGCAGGGCAGCACGTGCGCCCGGTCGCCAAGCTCTGCCGCCAGCGCCTCAAGCGGGTCGGTCCGTGTGCCGCTGAGGCCTACGGTGGCGCCTGCGCCGTGCAGGGTGCGGGCAATCTCAGCCCCGATGCCGCCGGATGCGCCGGTGACGAGCGCGGATTTTCCTGTCAGATCAAACATATGAACCTCTTGTCATTGGTCTGTAGCGACGTCCATGTAGACATCGCAAATATTGAGAGACGCGTCCTTGGCCACGAAGCGGTAGACCTCGCGCGCCCAGCCGGTGCGCGTCAGGCCCTGCTTTTCGACCTCGGCTGTCAACGCCTGATAGACTCGTGGCAGCGTGTCGAAGGTCCCGTGATGGCGGATGTGCAGCGCGCAGGTGTCGGCCACATCAAACATCTCGAACCCCGGCAGGGGCTTGGGCAGGGCGACCCCGATGCGGATGTCCATATCGTCCCCGTCGACCCGGTAGAGCGCCGTTTGCGGCCCGGCATAGAAGATGCCCGCCTGGCCCAGCAGCGAATCCATCCGCCCAAAGACATCGGGGATCAGCTGGAACCGGTTGGCAAACGGCACCGTATCTGTCACGCCGCCCAGGGTCTGGGCGGGCAATGTGACCAGATCAGCCATCAAGTGCTGCCTTGACGTCGTCAGGCGTGCCCACGGCGCGCGTAGCGATGGACTTGTCGATGCGCCGGATCATGCCCGAGAGCGCCTTGCCTGCGCCGAGCTCCCATATCTCGGTCACGCCTTCGGAGGCCATGTATAGCACGCTTTCGCGCCAGCGGACCGATCCTGTGACCTGATCGACCAGATGGTTGCGCACCAGCGTCGCACTTTGGCAGCTATGCGCGGTGACATTGGGCACAATCGGCACGGCAGGTTCATTGATGTCCACGTGGCTGAGCGCTTCGGCCATGACGCCTGCCGCGGGTTCCATCAGGCTGCAATGGAAGGGGGCAGACACGGGCAGCATGACGGCGCGCCTGGCCCCGCGCGTCTTGGCAATCTCTACTGCACGTTCGACGGCGCCTTTGTGGCCCGACACGACCACCTGGGCCGGGTCGTTGTCGTTGGCGGCCTCACAGACCTCGCCCGAGGCGGCCTCTTGCGCCACTTCGGTGGCGGTCTGGAAATCAAGGCCCAGCAGGGCGGCCATCGCGCCCACGCCCACGGGCACCGCGTCCTGCATGGCCTGCCCGCGTGTGCGCAAGAGCCGCGCGGTGTCAGCCACGCTGAGCGCGCCAGCCGCGCAAAGGGCGGAATATTCGCCCAGCGAGTGCCCGGCCACAAAGCTGGCGGTGTCGATGGTGATCCCTTCCGCCTCAAGCGCACGCATGGCGGCGATGGATGTGGCCATCAGCGCTGGCTGGGCGTTGCGCGTCAGGGTGAGTGTGTCCTGGTTGCCCTCCCAGATCAGGCTCGACAGCTTTTCGCCCAGCGCCTCATCGACCTCGTCAAACACGGCTTGCGCTGCGGGATAGGCGTCGGCCAGTGCCTTGCCCATGCCCACGGTCTGGGCACCCTGCCCCGGAAATACGAATGCCACGGTCATGGCCTGCCCCTTCTTGGTCCTTGTCCGGTCGGGTGTAATCGCCCCGACCCGGGCAGACAAGAGAGCGGTGCACGACATCTGTGCGCGAATTGATGGTTGCCCGGGCGGCCAGACGCATAACATTAGAGACAAAGGTGTTTAACACACACACAACGCCCGGAGACCGCCCATGGCCCTCGCCAACACCGCTGACCGCTACGGCAGCCTGTCCAAAACCTTTCACTGGCTGACCGCCCTACTGATCCTGACGCTGATGCCGCTGGGGCTGATCGCCAATGACATGGCCTATCAGATCAAGACCGGGGCCGAGACGGCGGATTCCTTTGTGGCGCGCACGGCGTGGCTGTTTTCCCTGCACAAGACGCTGGGGGTGGCCGTGTTCTTTGTGGCGCTGTTGCGAATCCTCTGGGCGCTGAGCCAACCCAAACCTGGCCTACTGCACCCTGATCGCAAGGTCGAAAGCCTGGCCGCCGAAACGGTGCACTGGCTGCTCTATGGCTCACTGGTGCTGGTGCCGCTGTCGGGCTGGATCCACCACGCCGCCGCCAGCGGGTTTGCGCCCATCTGGTGGCCTTTTGGGCAGGGCCTGCCGCTGGTGCCCAAATCGGAAGCCGTGGCCGGGGCGATGGGCGGCGCGCATTGGGTGCTGACCAAGGTGCTGGGGATCGCGGTCCTGCTGCACGTCGCGGGCGCGCTCAAGCACCATTTGATCGACAAGGACGCCACCCTGCGCCGGATGTGGTTCGGGCAAACAGAGGTGCCTGCCACCACGCCCGAGCACAAACACCTCGTTCCGATCACCGCCGCGCTGGCGCTGTGGGCGCTGGCCCTGTCCGGCGGCGCGGCTTTGGGTGTCTATGCGCCCCACACCGACGCCGTGGCCGCGGCGGAACTGGAAGAGGTGCAGTCGGACTGGCAAGTGCAGGAGGGCACGCTTGGGATTGTGGTGACCCAGCTGGGATCCGAGGTTGAGGGCCAGTTCGCTGACTGGACCGCTGCCATCAGCTTTGATGAAACGGTCGAAAATGGCGTGGCGGGCACGGTAGAGGTGACCGTGTCCATCGGCTCGCTCACCCTGGGCTCTGTCACGGATCAGGCGATGGGCCCCGATTTCTTCAACGCAGCCGACTTCCCCACCGCAACTTACGTGGCGGATATCGTCCCCATCACCGATGGGTACGAGGCACAGGGCACGTTGACCATCAAGGACCAGTCGATGCCTATCACCCTGCCCTTTGGCCTGTCCATCGATGGCGATACCGCTTCTATGACCGGCGGGCTGACGCTGGACCGGCGTAGCTTCAACATCGGTGAAACCATGGCCGATGAAAGCTCTCTCAAATTCGCGGTGGACGTCAACGTCTCCCTCACCGCGACGCGGGCCGCAGCGGAGTGACCCCATGCCCGTTTCTTCTGACTGAAAATACGACCGCCGGAGGCATATCGCAGGAGGGTCTGAAAAGGCCCTCCTGAATAAAATAGTGTCGCGCCCGTGGCGCGGCCTTTCGACAGATGCCACAAAAAAGGGCCGTGCGGGATGTGCGCACGGCCCTTGGCGTGTGGTGATGGATCGGCGTTATTCGGCCTTCTGGGCTTCCACCGAAATCTGGACCTGCACCTCGTCGCTCACGGCGGGGGCAAAGGCGCCCAGATTGAAGTCGGACCGCAGCAGCGTGGTTGTGGCGTTGAAGCCCGCCCAATCCTTTTGGTTGAGGGGGTTGGCCCCTGCCTGGTTCAACGTGGCGTCCAGGACCACGGATTTGGTGACATCGTTCATGGTCAAATCGCCCGTGATCTTGGCGGTGTTGTCACCGGTCAATTCGATCCCGGTCGAGGCAAAAGAGATCACATCATCGTCCGTTGCGCCAAAGAAGTCATCGGAAAAGAAATGCGCCTCGCGCTGTTCCCAGCCCGTGAACATCGACTTTGTCGGCATTGACACGGTCACGCTGGAGTTGGCGGGGTTTTCCTGATCGAACATGATCTCGCCTTCAAAGCCCGAGAACATGCCCCACGTGGTCGAGAAACCGAGGTGATTGTAGGAAAACAGCACCTGGCTGTGGCTGGAATCGAGCGTGTAGCGCTCCGCTGCGGCGGCAACGCTTGCCGATGTGGCCAGTGCGGCGGCGAGAAGAAGTGATTTCATGGGGCGTGCTCCACATAGGTTTCAATATGTGAAGTAAATGTTACAGTTCACTGTCGGCGCAACTGCACATCGTTCAACATGTCGTGCGCGTGGCTGAACATCGCCCATGCACCTAACCCATGTGCCCGAAGTGTCAGAGTTTACCGGCGTCCTGCAACGCGCCGCACAGACGCGCGCGCAGCTTGGGGTCCGCCATCGACACTTCGGTGAGGAGTTCACCGCTGGCAGATGTCAGCCGCAGGATGTCCCCCGCAATCTCCGCCTGACCCAGATCGCGCATGGGCGTGCGTTCAACACTGGTGCGGGCCCGGCCGCGCCCCTGCACCTTGCGGACTTCGCGCCGCACGGTGTCAATTTCGACCTCTGGTCCGGCGGCGGTGTCGCGATCGCGCACGAGGATCAGGCCGGCAAGGCTGAGAAACATCGCCAGGCCCAGCTTCAGGACCACCGCGTCGCCGCCGGTTTGGGTCGTGGGCGCCATCATCACCGCAAAGGCCAATAGAACAAGGAGTGTTCCCGACACCTGACGCGCCAACCACCACGGATCGACACTGCGCATCATCGAAGGGCCGCGCGGGCCCGGTTGCGCATGGGTCATGGTGTCGAAAGTTGCGGTCATGGCAGGGGTTCCTGATTTTTGTTAACGCTTATGTTCCCGCGAAAGTTGACCAAATTACGGCCCGTCCAAGGAAAGGCCGTGATGACGTGCGGGGTGTCGTTCCGGCCTTGCACCGCCGCGCCAACGGTGTATACGGGCGCATCCCTGCAAACCCGATTTGCCGCGCAGTCTCTCGTGACCGTCCCGCAGGGCTTTGATGGCCGGTCTATGAAATGCGCCTTGATAGAAGTGGAGAACTCCCATGCCTCTTTATGAGCATGTGATGATTGCCCGTCAGGACCTGTCGAACACGCAGGCTGAGGGGCTTATCGAACATTTTGGCACCGTTCTGGCCGACAATGGCGGCACCCTCGTGGACAACGAGTACTGGGGTGTCAAAACCATGGCCTACAA